>JBDHRL010000087.1:0-10938 GCA_039807535.1 Rhodocyclaceae bacterium | reverse complement strand
ACAGCCAGGATCTGGCGGATGCCGCCGGCTGCTTCGCCGCCGGCTGCACGAGCCTGACTTCCCTGGGCAGCGTCATTGGTGCGAACGGCGAGCAGGCCAACCGGCGGCTGGTCATCTACAGCCTCTACAACAACGACGCCGGCGGCTGCGGGCCGACCAACCCTTCCGCCTGGTGCAACAACAACACGGCGCTCATCACCGGCTCGACGGAGGGCGGCAACACCGACAGCTTCGCCTTCGCCGGCACCGCCTTCCGACCCGCCACCGGCAGTCCGTCGCGGCGCTTCTTCATCGTCTCCGGCCCGGTCGCCTACACCTGCGCCGGCGCGGGCGTCGCCGGCGGCAACGGCACCGGGACGCTGTCGCGCTACGAGAACTACCCGATCGTCCAGAACGCCGCCTTTCCGCCGGCGGGCGGCACGGCCCGCGAGCTCGCCCACCGCGTCTCGGCCTGCCAGTTCAGCTACCAGACCGGCGTCAGCGAACGCCAGGGCCTGCTCACGCTCTATCTCGAGCTGATGGAAGCCGGCGAGCGGGTCGGGCTCTATCACGAGGTGCATGTCGACAATGCGCCCTAACGGTTTCGCCATCGTCTCCGCGCTGTTCCTCATCGTCGCCCTGGCGGCGCTGGGGGTGGCGATCATGCATTTCACCTCCGTCCAGCAGGTGTCGAGCGCGCAGGACCTCCTGGGCTCGCGCGCCTTCGCCGCCGCGCGCGCCGGCGCGGAGTGGCAGGCCACTGCCATCCTCGCCCAGGAAGCGAACGGCAATCCGCAATATGCCTGCGGCGCGCCGGCGGGCTTCGCCTTCGCCGGCTTCGGCCTTGCCGTCTCCTGCGCGCAGAGCGATCATGCCGAGGAAGGCAACACGGTGCGGGTCTATCGCATCACCTCGACCGCGCAGGCGGGCGGCGTGCCCGGCGCGCTGGGGTTCGTCGAGCGGCAGGTGGATATGGTGGTGTCCACGTGCAGGAAGACCCCGAATGGCGACTTGTGCTGACCGGATGAGGACCTTCGTCATGAACCGCCGTGCCGCAGCGACTGACTTTTGCCGGAGAGCGATGAGGCGGGCCTTGAGGCTGCTGCCGATTCCCCTGCTGCTCGCGCTGGGCGCGTTCGAAGCGCAGGCCGCGCTGACCATCAACTCCGTTACCCTGAACGGCGGCGCCAGCGTCATGGTGGCGCCGGGATCGACGATTTCGGTGGTGATTACCGTGAGGACGGATACAACCAACTGGCGGTCCACGGGCTGGCGCATCAGCACGACCCCGCCGGGAACGACGACTTGCGTCAATCATGCCGATCATGACGGCAACAACCAGACATTTAGCGAAACATTCAACATTACGGCTCCGGCAACCGAAGGGACTTATAACGCGTACTTCGTGGTCAGCAGTAACGATGGCTGTGGGGGCACGATCACCACCGGTATGCTCTCGAACGCCGTCATCGTCAATGCGCCACCTACGGTATCTTCGATCAACCGCGCCTCCTCCGACCCGACCACGCCGGGCGCCTCGGTGAGCTGGACGGTGACCTTCAGCGAGGCGGTGACCGGCGTTGATATTGGCGATTTCGCGCTGTCGGAAGCGGGCCTGTCCGGCTCGGCGATCACCGGGGTGAGCGGCGGCGGCGCGAGCTGGACGGTGACGGCGACGGTGGGTGCGGGCGAGGGCACGCTGGGGCTGAATCTGGTCGACAACGATTCCATTCGCGACGTCCTCAACATGCCGCTCGGCGGAGCGGGGGCCGGCAACGGCAATGCCACCGGCCAGGCCTACACCGTGCCCTTCAGCTGCACGCCGCCGCCCGGCACGCCGCCGGGGGCGACCTGCGTGTGCGACACCTTCGACCGCGGCAACCTGAACCCGTCGACGATCTTCGGCGCCAACTGGATCGTCTCGACCAGCGACGGCACGGGCATCCTGCCCAGCATCGTCGGCAACCGGCTGCGCCTGACCAACAACACCGGCGGCAACGCCAAGGCCGCCACCCTGCCCGCCATGTTCCCGGCCGCCGGCAACTACATGTCGGTGGATTTCCGCTACTACGGCTATAACAACGCAAGCGGGGCGGACGGCATCGCCGTGGCGCTGTCGGATTATTCGGTGCCGGCGGTGCCCGGCGCCTTCGGCGGCTCGCTCGGCTATGCGCAAAAGGGCGCCGGCTCGGATTGTCCGAACTGCCCGGGCTTCGCCGGCGGCTGGCTCGGCGTCGGCATCGACGAGTACGGCAACTTCTCCAACCCGACCGAAGGCCGCATCGGCGGGCCCGGCGCCAGGGCGGACAGCGTGACGGTGCGCGGTTCGGGCAGCGGCGTCACCGGCTATCGCTATCACGTCAATTCCGGAAGCCTCGTGCCGGGCGTCGACAGCAACTCGAGCCCCGGACCGGGACATCTCTATCGCATCGTCGTCGATCATTCGAACGGCGCCAACGCCTGGACGCGCGTCGAGCGCGATGTCGGCGGCGGCCTGGTCACGGTGATCCCGCAGTACGACGCCAAGGCCCAGGCCGGGCAGGCGGCGGTGCCGGCCAACTGGCAGCTCTCCCTCACCGGATCGACCGGCGGCTCCACCAACATTCACGAGATCGACAACCTGCGCGTCTGCGCCACGACGGTCTGGCCGCCGAGCGGCGGCACGGCAGGCGACTTCAGCGCCATCGACGAGGCCTACGGCCTTCCCGCCGCCGTGCAGAACTACCTGACCGGCCACATCTACCTGAAGCTGGTCGGCCAGCCCTTCCGGCTCAACGTGGCGGCGCTCAACAACAACCAGATCGTTACCAGCTATGTCGTTTCGGGCAACAAGTGGGTGCAGCTCAAACTGGTCGACAACAGCGACGGCGCCTGCGTGCTCGACGACAGCCAGCCGAATTACTGCAACGGCGCCTGCGCCGGCAAAGCGGCCGTCGCCGGCGGCAGCCAGGTGCTGACCTACGTGCTGGCAAATCAGGGGCAGAAGCAGTCGGCCAACTTCACCATCAACACCGCCTACAGGAATCTCGTGGCGATCATGCGCGAGTGCACGAACGCCGGATGCGGGAGCTTCACCGCCACGCCGCCGGCCTGCTCGACGGACAGCTTCGCGGTGCGGCCGCTCGCGGTGACGGCAACCACCAGCGCCACCCAGGCCGGCGCCGGCGGCGCGCCGATCTTCCGCGCCGGCAGCGACAATTTCTCGATCTCGGCGACGATCCCCGGCATCGGCGGCAATCCGAGCGGCTACGACGGCGTGCTGCGCATCGGCAACCAGACGCCGGTGCTGGGCCCGGTGCTGGGCGGTTTTTCGCCGACGGCCTTCCCGGCGGCCACGCCGGGCACGCCCAACGCCAGCGCAGGCGGCAGCTTCAATTACAGCGAGGTCGGCGTCGTGAGCCTGCCCGGCTATGCACCCACCGACCCCGACGTGAGGCCGCGCGGCATCTGGGACGACACCTGGAGCGCGGTGGACAGCCACCCGTCCAAGAACGACTGCATCGCCGGCAGCTTTTCCAACACGCTCTCAGGCGGCAAATACGGCTGCCTGTTCGGCCTGACCGCGCCGCTGTCGCTCGGCCGCTTCGTGCCGCATCATTTCGATACTGAAATCCCGAATAACGCCTGCGGCGGTTTTACCTATTCCGGCCAACCCTTCCCGCTCAGGGTGACGGCGAGAAACGCCGCCGGCGCGACGACGCAGAACTATGCCGGGGCGCTGGCCAAGGCGGGCACCTGGGCGGACGGCAACGGCGCCGCCGGCAGCTTCTCGCCGGCCACCCTGCCGGCCGCGAGCTTCACCGCCGGCGTGGCCGATCTCACCGCCTCGCCGCAGGTGAGCTTCGCCTATGCGAACAAGCTCACCGCCCCCACCACCCTGAGGCTGCGCGTGACCGATGCGGACGGGGTCTCTTCCTCGGCCGGAACCGAGGGCACCACGCCGCTGCGCTCCGGCCGCCTGCTGCTGTCGAACGCCCACGGTTCGGAACTGCTGGGCCTGAGCATGCCCATCCAGACGCAGTACTGGACGGGCAGCGCCTGGACGACCAATACGCCGGATTCCTGCACGAACGTGTCGACCTGGCTGGTCTTCTCCAAGGTTCCCGGGGGCATGCCCAGCCCGGGCGGCGGCGCCATCGTCAACGGCAAGGGCGTCCTGAGCTTCCCCGTGCCGCCCGGGCGCGGCAGCGTCGAGGTGTGCGCCAACATCGGCGCCGATGCCGACAATCCCATGACGAACTGCCTTTCGGGCGCCGGCGGCAGCGGCACGGCGCCCTCCTGGCTGCAGGGCAGTTGGGATGCGGATGGCCTCTACAACGACAATCCGGCCGCGCGCGCCACCTTCGGCCTCTACGAACAGAAATCGCCCATCATCTACCGGCGGGAACGGTACTGACGGGCGGGGAAACGATTGACTTTCAGGAACACATAAAATACATTAAAAACATTTTATAACTATTTGGTGAAGAATAATTTGTTTCAAAAAAGAAAGAAACCCGGCTGGCTCGCTTTCGAATTCGCCGACGGGGTCGTGCACCTGGCGCACGCGCAGGCCGCGAACGGCGGCCGGCCGAGCGTCGATTTGTGCGAGACCTATCGCTGCGAGGGCGGCGCGCTGAACACCTTGCGCCGCCTGAAAAAGTCGCGTGGCCTGGAGGCTTATCGCTGCACGCTTTGCCTCGGTTTCGCCGACTATCAGTTCCTCCAGGTGGACGCGCCCGGCGTTCCCGACGAGGAAGTGAAGGAGGCCTTGCGCTGGAGCCTGAAGGACCGGGTGGACTTTCCCGTCGACCAGGCCACGCTCGACGTGCTCGACGTGCCCGCGGACAAGGAAGGGCAGGCCCAATCGCGCTTCAAGTTCGTCGCCATCTCGCGCAACGAGGTCATCGGCCGCCATGTGCGGTTGTTCCAGGAGGCCGGCATCGAGCTTGCCGCCATCGACATCCCGGAGATGGCGCAGCGCAATCTGGCCGCCCTGCATGAATCGCCCGAGCGGGCCGTCGCCATGCTCGGCTTTTCCGACCAGGGCGGCCTGCTGACCTTCACCTGGCGCGGCCGCCTGCTGTCGTCCCGGCATATCGACATCTCGCTGCCGCAGCTCGCCGGCGCGGCCGAGGCGGAGCGCGCGGCGCTGTTCGAGCGCATCGGCCTGGAATTGCAGCGCTCGCTGGATTCCTTCGAGCGCCA
This sequence comes from Rhodocyclaceae bacterium, assembly GCA_039807535.1. Classification (GTDB taxonomy): domain Bacteria; phylum Pseudomonadota; class Gammaproteobacteria; order Burkholderiales; family Rhodocyclaceae; genus Desulfobacillus. Next base: position 5,772 of record JBDHRL010000087.1, on the reverse strand, counting down.
GGCGACCTTCGTCAGCCTCGACAAGCTGGTCGTCACGCCGCTCGACGAACAGATCGGCCTGACGGCCTATCTCGCCGAGAACCTGTACGTCGGCGTGATCGCGGCGAAGCTCGAAGAGGCGCTGGATGTGGCGAAGGTGCCGGAACTGCGCCGGCCGGGCCTGCAGGCGCAGCGCCTGATGCTTCTGGGCGCCGCGCTCAGGGAAGAGGGGGCGGCGTGAACCCCCAGATCAACCTGTACAACCCGCAACTGCGCAGCGCCCGGGAGGTTTTTTCGTTCCGCGTGCTGATGATCGGCGTTGCGGCGGCCTTGGCGCTGTGTGTGCTGGGCTATGTCTGGTACGCCACGCAGGTGAGCGCCAACGACCGGCAGGCGCGCGAGCTGGATGCCCGGCTGCAGACCCTGCGCGACGAAACCGTCGCGCTGTCCAAGGCCATCGAGACGCGCAGCCGGAACGTCGAACTCGACAACAGGCAGAAGCAGCTGGAGGCGCGGCTTGCCCGTATGGAGGCCGTGCAGGCGGCGCTGGAGCAGGTGACCGGCGCCTCCGCCGGTTTCAGCGAGATCATGCGGGCCTTTGCCCGCCAGACCATGCAGGGCGTCTGGCTGACCGGTCTGTCCGTTGCGACCGACGGCAACGAGATGCGCATCGACGGCCGCGCGGCGCATCCCGACCTGGTGCCGGCCTACATCGCGCGGCTCAACGGCGAAGCGCTGTTGCAGGGCCGCAGTTTCGCCCAGTTCGCCGTCAGGCAGCCGCCGGCCGAGACCGCGCCGGCCCAGGGCCAGAAAGCGGCGCCGACCTATCATGAATTCAGGCTGGTTTCCTCGCTTGCGAACGGCGCGGCCGGGAAAGGCGAGGCGCAATGAAAGGCCTGTTCGCCCGCCTGAAAAACCGCTTCGATGCCCTGAACCGCAGGGAGCGGATCTTCGTCGCGATCGCCTCCTGGCTGTTCGTGCTGTTCGTGCTGGATGCGGTGGCGATCGCGCCGGCCCGCCAGGACAGCGCCGCACTGGCGAAGGCCGTCGCGGACAAGCAGGGCGACGTGGCGCGCCTCGACGCGGAGCTGGCCGGACTGCGCGGCCGTCTGGCGCAGGATCCCGATGCGGAGGCCAAGCGGCGCATCGCCGCGCTGGAGAGCCGGGTCGCCGGGATCGATGCGGCGCTGGAAACGGCCAGGGGCCGGATCGTGCCGCCGGAGCGGATGGCGGGCCTGCTCGATCAGGTGCTCCGGCGCAACACGCGGCTCGATCTCGTCAGCCTGCGTTCCCTGCCGCCGGAAACCCTGGTCCAGGAAGAAAAATCCGACGCCAAGGCCAGGGACGCCGCCGGCCAGGAAGCGCATCAGCCGCAGCAGGGCATGCTCTACCGGCAGGGCATGGAAATCACGCTGGGTGGCGGCTATCTCGACATGCTGGACTATGTGGCGCAACTGGAGCAGTTGCCCTGGAAGATGTACTGGGGGCGGCTGGAATTGAAGGCCGAGGAATATCCGCGTGCGATACTGCGGCTGCGGGTCTACACCCTCAGCCTGGACAAGGCCTGGTTGAGCATCTAGCGATGACGGAACGGAAAACGCACGGACAACACCTGCGCGGCATGCTGCTGGCGGCCGCGCTGCTGCCGGCGGCGGCGGGCGCCCAGTTGCTGTCCGATCCGACGCGGCCGCCGGATGCCGCCGAGGCGCAGGGCGCGGTCGCCTCCGCGGGCCCCGTCGTGCAGTCGATCGTCATCGGACCGGGCCGCAAGCGGGCGGCGATCATCGGCGGCGAGCGCGTCGAGGTGGGCGGCAGCTATGGCGGTGCGGCGGTCGTGCGGATCACCGATGCAGGGGTGTTTTTGAAGGGCTCTGAAGGCGAGACATTCCTGCCGGCCAGCGTCGGCGTGGAAAAGACGCCGTCCAAACGCAAGGACAGAAAATGAAAAGATCGACCTTATCCTGGATGCCGGTTGTCCTGGCCATGCTGACGCTCGCCGGTTGCGCGCAGCCGTCCAAGCGTTCCGGCACGGAGACGCTGGATCGCATCACCTCGGAAATCGACCAGGGCGCGCGCGAGCGGCGCAGCGCCACGCCCAAGGCGGTCGAGCAGGCGCTGCTGCCCTCGAGCGCGCCGGAAGCGCCGGCGCCGGCGCGCGAGCCGCGCTTCGATCTGGTCGTGAACGGCGCGCCCGCGCAGCAGGTGTTCACCGCCATCGTCACCGGCACGCGCTACAGCATGCTGCTGCCGCCGGAGCTCTCGGGCGCGATCACGGTGAGCCTGAAGGACGTCACGGTGCGCGAGGCGCTCGATGCCCTGCGCGAGCTCTACGGCTACGAATACCGCATCCAGGGCAACCGCATCCACGTGCAGCCGAACACCCTGCAGAGCCGCATTTTCCAGATCAACTATCTGGCCGGGCGGCGCCAGGGCGGATCGGACATTTCGGTCTCGTCCGGCTCGATCTCGCGCGCCATCGGCGGCAGCGGACAGGGCGGCGCCGGCGCGGCGCCCGTGCCGACGCCGGGCGCACCCGGCAGCGGCACTTCGGCCCAGACGCGCCATGCCATCGAGAGCAGCCGCATTTCCACGTCGCAGACGGTCGATTTCTGGGAGGAGCTGAGCAAGGCGCTCGCCACCATCGTCGGCACCGAGGGCGGCCGCAACGTGATCGTCAACCCGATCTCCGGCGTCGTCCTGGTGCGCGCCTTTCCCACCGAGCTGCGCAACGTCGAGAACTATCTGCGCTCGACGCAACTGATCGTCGAGCGCCAGGTGATGATCGAGGCCAAGATCGTCGAGGTGGCGCTCAAGGACGAGTTCCAGGCCGGCGTCAACTGGTCCAGCTTCAATGGCAATCACAACCGCTTTTCCATCGGCGCCGCCCAGCCCGGCACCGTGCTGCGCACGCAGCCCGGCGAGCCGCTCTCCGGCCTGCCGCCCGACATCATCGACGCCACCGCCCGCACCGACGAGATGTATTCCAACGCGGGAACGATTCTGCCGGGCAAGCACGGGCTGCTCGCCGCGGCGGCGCTCGGCAAGGGTTTTTTCGGCCTGGCCTTCCAGGCGGCGAACTTCGCGGCGCTCCTCAATTTCCTGGAGAGCCAGGGCACGACGCAGGTGCTCTCCAGCCCGCGCATCGCCACGCTCAACAACCAGAAGGCCGTGCTGAAGGTCGGCACCGACGAGTTCTTCGTCACCAACATCTCGACGACGACGACCACGACCGGCACGACCAACACGGTGTCGCCGACCATCACGGTCGAGCCCTTCTTCTCCGGCATCGCCCTCGACGTCACGCCGCAGATCGACGAGAACGAGAACATCACCCTGCACATCCGCCCCTCGATCAGCGCGGTGAGCGAGAAGCAGAAAACCCTCAACCTCGGTTCGCTGGGCATCTTCACCCTGCCGCTCGCCTCTTCCAATGTGTCGGAAACCGACAGCGTGGTGCGCGTGCAGGACAGCAACATCGTCGCCATCGGCGGCTTGATGAAGCAGGAGCAGAGCGCCGGCTCGGACGGCCTGCCCGGCGTGTCCTCCTTTCCGCTCTTCGGCCAGAAGGGCCGCGTCTTCCGCAAGCACGAGATCGTCATCCTGCTCAAGCCGACGATCATCCGCAACGACGCGTCCTGGCAGCAGGATCTGGGCGAGATCGGCGGGCGCATGCGCGAGTATGCGCCGCCTCCGCCGGCGTCGCCGCCCGCCCGGTGATGTATCTGCAGCATTTCGGCCTGGTCGAAGCCCCGTTCGGCATCACTCCCGACACCAGCTTCGCCTTCGCCGCCCGCGCCCACCAGGAAGCCCTCAACACCCTCCTTCTCGCCGTCCGCGAGGGGGAGGGTTTCGTCAAGATCACCGGCGAGGTCGGCACGGGGAAAACGCTGCTCTGCCGGCGCTTTCTCGCCACCCTGGGCGAGGACAGCAAGACGGCCTATCTGCCCAACCCCTCGCTCAGGCCGCAAACCCTGCTGCTGGCGCTCGCGCGGGAACTCGGCATCGATGTCACGCCCGAGACGGATGAATACACTCTGATGAAGGCGCTCAACGACCTGCTGCTGCGCGAAGCGGCGGCAGGACGCCGCGTCGTCGTCTGCCTCGACGAGGTGCAGGCCATGCCGCTGCCGACCCTCGAGACGGTGCGCCTGCTCTCCAATCTGGAAACCGAGAAGCGCAAGCTGTTGCAGGTGGTGCTGTTCGGCCAGCCCGAGCTCGATCAGAAGCTGGCCGATCCTTCCGTGCGCCAGATCCGCCAGCGAATCGGCTTCAATTACCATTTGAGCGGCTTGACGCGGAATGAGTTGCAGGACTATCTCGAGCACCGCCTGCGCGTGGCCGGCCATCGCGGCGCGGCGCTGTTCGAAGACGCGGCCACCGGCAGCCTGTACCGGGCGAGCCGCGGCATTCCCCGGCTCGTGAACATCCTGGCGCACAAGTCGCTCATCAGCGCCTTCGGCCGCGGCGCCCGCACCGTGTCGGCAGCCCACGTCCGGCGCGCCGCGAAGGATACCGAAGGCGCGCGACAGCCCTGGTTCGCGGGGCGGATGGGATGAGCCTGATCAACGACATGCTGCGCGACCTTGACCGCCGTCACGGCGGGACGGGGGGCTTGCCGAACGAGGTGCGGCCCCTGCCGCCCGTGCGCGCCCGTTCCCGCTGGCGGCCCCTCGCGCTTGCGCTGGGCGGCGTGCTGGCCGTGGCGGGGTGGCTGCATTTTTCCGAGGTGAAGACGCAGGCGCCGGCAGTGGCCACTACAGCCGCGACCGCAGGTGCGCCCACGGCACCCGTTGCCAAACCGATCGCCCCGCCACCGGCGCCCGCGGGCGAAGCGGCCACGGATGAACCGGCCGGAACGCAGGCGTTGGCGGCGACGCCAGGCGGTCTGCGCCTGGATGCTTCACTGAGCCGGTTGCCGCCGGCGGCGCTTTCATCGGAGAAGCCGTCCTCCGCCGCGGCCGTCAAGCCGCCGGCGGCGCAGACCAGACCTGCGCAATCGATCGCTGCCAAAACAACCGAACAAGTTGCGGCCGGTCCGAAGCCGGCCGAAAAGGGGGTGCAGCCCGCCTCGCCGGAGAACAAGCCGGCGCCGACGGAAACCCCGACTGCCGCCGGCGGCATCGAAAAGCGTCCGAGAATCGAAACGCCGAAGGAACGCGCGGAGCAGGATTACCGCAAGGCCTATTCGCTGTTGTCGAAAGGCCGGACGGAAGAGGCGGTTCCGCTGCTGAAAAGCGCCCTCGCCGAAGACGCCGGCCATGTGTCCGCGCGGCTGGCGTTGGCCGGCGTGCTCTCGCCATCGGGCCGCCCGGATGAGGCGCTTGCCCTTCTCGATGAAGGATTGCAGCTCGATCCTTCACGACCGGCCCTGGCCCTGGCCGCGGCGCGCCTGCACGTCGCGCAGGGGCGCTTCGACCAGGCGGCGGGCATCCTGTCCCGCGCCGCGCCGTCGGCGCAGGGCGACGCCGAGTTCCGCGCCTATCGCGCCGCCGTGCTGCAGCGACTGACTTTGCACAAGGAGGCCGTGGCGGAATACCAGGCCGCAGTGCGTCTCGCCCCCCAGGCCGGCGTGTGGTGGATGGGTCTGGGCATCTCGCTGGAAGCGGACGGGCGCGGCGCCGAGGCGCGCGATGCCTTGCAGCGCGCCAAGGCGACGGGAACCCTGTCGCCCGAACTGGCCGCATTCGTCGAGCAGAAGCTCAGACAGTTGCCGTAGCTCAATTCGGCAGCGTCCGCGCCGCCACCCAGTTCTCCACCCGCGCCGCGCCATGCAGTTTCAGCACGCGCGCGAAT
>JBDHRL010000086.1:0-11136 GCA_039807535.1 Rhodocyclaceae bacterium | reverse complement strand
GACCCAGGAAACGGTGGATTACCTCAACGCGGTGACCGGACGCATGCGCAAGGCGGTGCAGCAGTACCGCATCTGAAAGGCGCGCCGACGGCCCTTCGGCACGCGCTTCGCGCTACTCGGGGCGAACGGCAACACTTTTATTCCGTTCGTGCCGAGTAGGCGGCCTGGCCGTCGTATCGAGGCGCATGGACGAATTGCAACGGCCTGCTAGGCTTTCCTGTCTTTCTTCTTCACCGGGGTGGGTTCGAGCAGCGCGGAGACGTCCACCCCCAGCGCCATGGCCAGGCGCTCCAGGCCGTCGATCGAGATGTTGGTGACGCAGCGCTCGAGCTGCGACACGTAGGTGCGGTGGAAATTCGCCAGCTCGGCCATCTTTTCTTGACTCAGCCTTCTCTCCGTTCGCAGCAGCCTGAGCTTGCAGGCGATCCTTTCGCGCGCCTCGCCGCCATATCTCTTCGCTATAGTCATGTTAGTGCGAAGAATGATCGGCTACCGTGTTTCGATCTACAGCCTATAACTCTACCGCTAATATATCGCCATATCGATGCAGCATGGGCTACTATAATCATCAGTGGCGGCTCAAGATAACGCATAGATTGCCGATAATCTGGGCAAGTCGCACCTCCAAGAACCCGAGGGGTGATAGGTCATGAACAATCCGGCAGCCGGATCAAGCCGCAACTCCTTTCTGGCGGAACTGCGCCTTCTCGTCGCCGCGGCGATCCTGCCGCTGGCGATGATGGTCGCGTGGGTTGTGTATGACCGACTCCAGTACGACCTTGCAGAAAGTGCGGACCTGGCGAGCCGCCTCGCCCGCTTCACCGCTGCCGACGCAGAACACTTTCTCCGCATCACCGAGTCGCTGATGTCGGTCACGGCGCGGCAGCTGCGGCTCGCCGACACCCGTTCCGGCAGCTGCGATTCTGCATTCGAGATTTTTCTTCATCTTTCTCCGGCCTACCGCGGTTACGTTGTCAACGACGGGTTGGGGCGCGTCGTCTGTTCCGGCCATATGCGTGACGGCTACCGCTTTCCGTCAGGCGCAAAAGTGTTTTTTCCGCCGCCGGAGAAGCGGACTCGCTACGCCGTCAGTAACGTCCTGCCCGATTCAATCGGCGGGGGCATGATAGTGACCATCGTCTATTCGCTCGAAGGCGGTAACAGCTCGGCTGGCGGCAGCCTGGGCATCCGGTTCGATCCCAGCCACTTCCGGCCCATCGTCGCGGCTGCCAAGTTGCCAGACGGCGCGATCGTGGGAATTTTCGACGGCACAGGCCGGATGCTGGCGAGTACGTCTGAAACCACGGCCCCGGCCTGGCAGGGGATCGACAACAGACCGGCCCTGGAAGCGATGCGCCGGCGGAACGAGGGCGTAATCCGCGCAGAAGAAACTGCGGATGGCCTGCATCACTATGGATTTGCCCGGGTGGCCGGCACCGACTGGGTGGCGGTTGCCGCCATGCCCACGGAGCTGGTCAGTTCGGCCGCCCGCCGGCGCGCCTTCATCACCGGGATGACGGCCCTGCTGGTCCTCGCCTCGGCCATCGCGCTGACCACGCTGCTCGGCCGGCGCATCCTGCGTCCGCTGGTGCGCGCGGCCGAACTGGCGGAGCAGGCGGCGGCCGGCAACCTCGACGCCCGCCTGCCGGTGGAAGGACCAGTCGAGACGGCGGTCGTGGCTGAACAGTTCAACCGCATGCTGGACAGCCTGGCCACCGAGCGGCGGGCGCTGCGCACTAGCGAGGCGCGCCATCGTGAACTGGTCGAGCTTTCTTCAGACTGGACATGGGAGCAGGATGCCGAGCACCGCTTCACCCGCCTCGAAGGCAGTGCCTTTCTTGCCGCCGGAATCGAGCACGGCGTGATCGGCAAGCGCCGTTGGGAAATCCCCGGCTATGCGCCGATGACGGAGAGCTGGGACGAGTTCAAGGCCAGGCTGGAAAGCCGTGAGCCGTTTCTGGGTCTGCTGTTCAGGCAGATCACGCCTTCGGGGACGATCCACTACGTGCGCGTCAGTGGAAAGCCGGCCTTCGACGAGGCGGGCGCGTTCACCGGCTACCACGGTCTCGCTGCCGACGTTACGGCGGAGGTGTCCGGCCGGCTGGCGCTGCAGGAGAGCGAGCGCAAGTACCGCGACATCTTCGACAAGAATTATCGCCTCAACCTGCTCGTCGAGCCGGACAGCGGCCGGATCGTCGATGCGAGCGAATCCGCCTGCAGCTTCTTCGGCCACGCCCGCGCGGCGATGACGCAACTGCATCTGGCGGACCTGGGGCTGCGGCCGTGGGGCGCGGGCGAGCTGCCGCGGCAGGGGGCGATGCCGGCGGGTGTGCATGAATTCGTCTGCCGATTAGCCGGTGCGGGCGAGGTCGTGCTGGAGGCGCGCAGCGGACCGGTCAGCATGGCGGGCCGCAAAGTTCAGTTCATCTCACTGTACGATGTGACGGCGCGGAAGAAGGCTGAAGACCGCCTGAGCATTCTGATTCGCGCCGTCGAACAGAGCCCGGCTTCCATCCTGATCACTGACACGGCCGGCAATATCGAGTACGTCAATCCGCGCTTCGAGGAGGTCACCGGTTTTACGCGGCAGGAAGTGTTCGGGAAAAATCCCCGCATCCTCAAGTCCGGCCATAATCCGCCGGAGCTGTATGCAGCGCTGTGGCAGGCCATCGCGGCTGGGGGCGAGTGGCGGGGCGAGCTGTGCAATCGAACCAAGCACGGTGCGATTTACTGGGAGTACGCCTCGATTTCGGCGGTTCTCGACGAAGGGGGCAGAATCGCGCATTTCGTCGCGGTCAAGGAGAACATCACCGAGCGCAAGCGCCAGGAGGAGGAGATCCGCGAGCTGAACGCCTCCCTCGAGCGGCGCGTGGCCGAGCGCACGGCGGAGCTGGAGCGGTCCAACCGCGAGCTCGACGCCTTCTCCTATTCGGTGTCGCACGACCTGCGGGCGCCGCTGCGGGCGATCAACGGCTTCGCGCACCTGATCGAGGAAAACGACGGCGCCCGCCTGAGCGCCGAGGGCCGGGAGATGATCGCGAGGCTGAAGCGCAGCGCCGTGCGCATGGGAGATCTGATCGATGATCTGCTGCAACTGGCCCGCTCCGGCTGTACTGACATGCACCCCCAGAAAGTCAGTCTCGGCGACACGGCGGCCGAGACGGTGAGGGAATGGCAGACCCATTATCCGCAGGCCGAAGTTTGCATCGGGGCGCTGCCGACGGCGGTCTGCGACCGTACCCTGATCCGGCAGGTCTTCGCCAACCTCGTCGGCAACGCCTTCAAGTATTCCGCCAAGCATCCGACGCCGAGGATCGAAATCGGCGCGATGTCGGCGCCGGACGGCACGACGACCTGCTTCGTCCGCGACAACGGCGCCGGATTCGATATGCGCTATGCGCAGAAGCTGTTCGGCCTGTTTCAGCGCCTGCACAGCGCGCAGGATTTCCCTGGCACCGGCGTCGGGCTGGCCGTCGTCAAGCGCATCGTCGAGCGGCACGGCGGCCGCATCTGGGCGGAGTCGGCGCCGGGCGCGGGCGCGACCTTCTATTTCACCCTGGGCGGCGCCGGGTGATGGCGGTCCGGAACTGGCCGATGCGGCGCCAGATCGACCTGGCGCTTGCGGTCCTGGCGCTGCCGCTGGTGATCGCGCTGGCCTGGCTGTCGTGGCGCGCCGCCGCCGAGCGGCTCGACGCCGTCCAGGCCAACCTGTCCGTGGCGGCGCAATCGGCCGGCGTCAGGCCGAACCAGGTCGTCGTGCGAACCGAGGCCCTGCTGACCGCGCTGGCCGTGCGGCCGCGCATCGCGGCCATCGGGCGCGACGGCTGCGATCCGGTCTTCGACACCTTCACCACGCTGAAACGCGAGTATGCCAATCTGTTGCTTGTGGATGACACCGGAAGGGTTCGCTGCTCCGCCATCGCGCTGCCCGCCGCCGCGCCGGCGAAGCTCGGGCCGATGTCCCTGCATGAGAAGGCCAGGCGCGCCGGCCGGCTGGTCGTCGGCAAGCCGGAAATCGGCTTCATCTCCGGGCGCTGGGTGGTGCCGATCAGCTATCCGCTGCGGGATGCGGCCGGCCGCCTCGCCGGCCACGTCGGCGTCTCCGTCGATCTCGAGCGCTTCCGCCCGCCGGCGGTCTCCGTCGGCACGGGCATGCCGGCGCATCTGCTGCTGGCGGACGCTGACGGCCTGATCATGGTATCGGGAGAGGGCGCGCCCCTGAAAGTCGGCGACCGGGTCGACGCATCCATTTTGGCCGGCGGGGGCGGGGAGGCCCTGCTGCCGGACTGGCTGCATGCGGCGTCTCCGGTGGCGGACAGGCACTGGTATGCCGTGGCCCTGGCCGAGGCCGGGCCGGTGAGGGCCGCGATGTGGCGCGCCGGGCTGGCCTCCGGCGGCCTGGCCGCGATACTGCTGTTCATGGGGGCGTGGCTGGCCCGCCGCATCGCGCAGGGTCTCGTCGTCGCCCCGGTCCGGCGCATGGCGGCCTCGTTCGAGGCCGCCGCGCCCGGCGGGCCGCAGCCGGCGGCGGCGGATTGCGTCGCCGAGCTCGCCGCGATGGCCGCGGCATTCGAGCGCACCCTCGGTGCGCTGGCCGAGGAAAGGCGCCACGCCGTCCAGGGCGAGCAGGAACTGGGCTTCGTCGTCTCGTCGGCCGGCGTGGTGGTGTACGTCCTGAGCGGGGATGGCCGCACGCTGATCTATCTCAGCCCGGGAGCGGAAAGCCTCTACGGGGACAGCGTGCGGAACCTGGCCCAGGACCCCGGCCTGCGCCATGCGCAGGTGCTGGAGGAGGATCGTCAGAAGGTCGCCGCCATGATGGGGCATGCGGCGGGCGGGGATCACGGCGTTGCCGAATACCGCATCCGGCGGGGCGACGGGGCGATCCGCTGGCTGCGGGAGCAATGCCACGTCCTGCGCGATGCGGGCGGCGCGCCGTGGCGGCTGAGCGGGGTGCTGGTGGACATCACCGACACGCGGGAGCTGGTCGAGACGCTGCTCGAAAGCGAGGAGCGGTTCCGGGCGCTCACCGCGCTCTCCTCCGACTGGTATTGGGAGCAGGACGAGGAATTGCGGTTCGTCCGCCTGTCCGTCTCGCCCTCCGACCGCCTCGGCCTGCAGGCCGAGGTCAACTTCATCGGCAAGCGGCGCTGGGAATTGCCCACGGTCGGCATGAGCGAGGCGGATTGGGCCGAGCACCGGGCCCGGCTGGAGCGCCACGAAACCTTCCGCGGGCTCGAGTACGGGCTGGTGCTGCCGGATGGCCGCCGCGTCCATCTGAGCGTCAGCGGAGAGCCGGTCTTCGACCGGGCGGGGCGGTTCAAGGGCTATCACGGCGTCGGCCGCGACATCACCGCGTCCAAGTCGGCGGAGCTGGCGCTGCAGAAGCTGTCGACCGCGGTCGAGCAGAGCCCGGTCGCCATCGTCATCACCGACACGCGCGGCGACATCGAGTACGTCAATCCGTCCTTCTGCCAGAGAACCGGCTATGCGGCCGAGGAAGTGCTCGGACGCAATCCGCGCATCCTCAAATCGGGGGAGACGTCAGATGCGGAGTACCGACAGCTTTGGCAGACCATCACGCGCGGCGGGGAATGGTCGGGCGAGCTGCACAACCGCAAGAAGAGCGGCGAGCTGTTCTGGGAGTCGGTGCGCATCATCCCCCTCGTCTCGAAGAGCGACGGCATCACCCATTTCATGGCGCTGAAAGAGGACATCACCCTGCGCAAGGCGCTCACCGCGCGCGAGCAGCTGCGGCAGGAGCAGATGCTGCACCACACCCGACTGGCGGCGATGGGCGAGATGGCTGCGGCGCTGGCCCACGAGCTCAATCAGCCGCTGGCCGCCATCGCCAACTTCAGCGGCGTGGTCGCGCACCAGCTCGCCGCGCCGCAGCCGGACCTGATCCAGGCGCGCGAAGTGGTGGATACCATCAAGGGCCAGGCGCTGCGCGCCGGCGACATCGTCTGGCACATCCGCGAGTTTTCGCGCAAGCAGGAATCGCGGCGCGAGGCGACCGATCTCAACGCGCTGGTGAGAGACGTGGTCCGCCTGGCCGACATCGCCGCCAAGTCGCGCGCAATCGTCTACGAGTACGACCTGGCGCCGGACTTGCCGCAGGCGCCGGTCGATCGCGTGCAGATCGAGCAGGTGATGCTGAATCTGATCCGCAACGGCGTCGAGGCGATGGAGAACGCCGACGGGGAGAGGCGGCTGCGGCTGGCCAGCCGCCTGGCCGAGGGGGGGGGCGCCGTGCAACTGTCGGTATGCGACCGCGGCTGCGGGCTGCCCGATCGCATCGCCGTCGACCTGTTCACGCCGTTCTTCACCACCAAGCCGGAGGGGATGGGCATGGGGCTGTCGATCAGCCGCGGCATCGTCGAGTCGCACGGCGGCCGCCTGTGGGCAGCGCCCAACGAGGGCGCCGGGACGACCTTCCATTTCACGCTGTCGCTGCATGCCGGAGGCGAGCGGTGACGAAACGGGACGTGGTGTGCGTCGTCGAGGACGATCCCGTCGTCAGGCAATCCCTGCTGATGCTGATCGGCACCCTGGGCGTCGACGTGCGCGGCTACGCCGCCGGCCGCGACTTCCTCGACGATCCGGCCGGCCGGCAAGCGTCCTGCGTCGTGCTCGACGTGCGCATGCCGGGCCTCGGTGGGCTGGAAGTCCAGTCGCGCATGACCGGGCTGGGCATCGCCGCCTCGATCGTCTTCATTACCGGTCACGGCGACGTGCCGATGGCGGTGGAGGCGATGCGGGGCGGCGCGGTGGACTTCCTGCAAAAGCCCTTCGACAACCGGACGCTGCTGGAGCGGGTCGGCCAGGCCGTCTCGCGCGGCCGCGACCTGCGGCAGGAAGCGGCGCTGCGCAGCAGCGCGGCGACGCGGCTGGCCGCGCTGAGCCCGCGCGAGCAGGAAGTGCTGGCGCTGCTCGTCGCGGGCCGGATGAACAAGACCATCGCCGCCGAGCTGGGCATCAGCGCCAAGACCGTCGAGGACCATCGCGCCAGCATCATGCGCAAGATGCAGGTCCGCTCCATCGCCGAGTTGGTGTGGCTGGTCGCCGACAGCCGGACGCGGACGAAGCAGTAGCGCCCACCTATCCGGGATATTCCGGATAGAAAATCCCGTCCGTTCCGGGATATTACGGATGCAAGACCCGCTCTTGCCGCCGTAAGTGAATCCAAGGGACGCGCACAGCGTCCGCCAAACAGGATTCGCCCATGGCCCTCCCAGAACCCGAGGCCCCGGCAGGAGTCGGGTCGCCCGCAGTCACGATACCGTCCGGCATCGCTCTGGCCGGCGCGGTCTTCGGCGTGGCCGCGGGCGGGTTCGGCGCCGCTACCCTGCCGTTCGCCCTCCTGCTGCTGGCCGGCGGCGTGTTCGCCGGAACGCGCCTGCACAAGCGCCACCTCGCGCGCCTAGCGGCCGCCGCTGCGCAGGCGAGCGCGACGGAGAAGGCGCGACAGGAATCCGAGCTGGCCGCCTATCTGGCCAGCCTGCACGAAGTCTGCGGCGGCGTCCTGCCGCGCTGGAAAAGGCATATCGACATTTCGCGCCGGCAGACCGAAGCCGCGATCGGCGGCCTGGCCGGCGAGTTCAGGGAAATTTCCGGACGTCTCGAGCGCGCCGTCGCCGCCTCGCGCTCCACGGCCGGCAGCCTGACCGGCGGCGACGCCGGCCTGATGGGCACTATCAACGCCGTGCGGGAGGAGCTGCTGGCGCTGGTGTCCTCCCTCAAGGCGGTGCTCGAGGCCAAGGTGGCGATGCTGGCCGAGATCCGCAATCTGGCAGCCTTCACCGACGAGCTGAAGCGCATGGCGGTCGACGTCGCCAGCATCGCCGGCCAGACCAATCTGCTGGCGCTCAACGCCGCCATCGAAGCGGCGCGCGCTGGCGAGCAGGGGCGCGGCTTCGCCGTCGTCGCCGACGAGGTGCGCAAGCTCTCCTCGCAGTCCGGCGAGACCGGGAAGCGGATCAGCCAGAAGGTCGAAGTGATCGCGGCCGCCATCGGCAGCACCCTTGCCTGCGCCGATGACCTGTCCGCCAGGGACGACGAGGTCGTCACAGAGGCGGAGTCGGTCATCCGGCGGGTCATCGCCCGCTTCAACGAATCGGCCGGCGCGCTCGCCGGCACGGCGGGACAACTGGAGCAGGAGAGCGACGGCGTCCGCGCGCAGGTCTCGCACGTGCTGGTCGACCTGCAGTTCCAGGACCGCGTGAGCCAGATACTGGCCTTGATCGAGCGCGACATCGGGCGCCTCGACGCGCGGCTCGGCGCCGACTGCCGCGCCATGGCGGAGGGAGGGCGGCCGCAGCCGTTCGACGTCGTCGACTGGCTGCGCCAGCTCGAGTCCGGCTACACCACGCTGGAGCAGTGCGATCATTCCCGGCATGACGCCCCGGCGCCGGCCGGCGAATCGGACATCACCTTTTTTTAGGAGCGGTCATGGGGAAAACCATACTCGTTGTCGACGACTCGGCCTCGCTGCGGCAGGTCGTGCACCTCACGCTGGAAAGCGCTGGCTACGACGTGATCGAGGCCTGCGACGGCAAGGACGCCCTCGGCAAGCTCGACGGCAAGAAGGTGCATCTGATCATCTCCGACGTGAACATGCCGAACATGGACGGCATCGGTCTCGTGAGGGAAGTGAAGAAGCACCCCGCCTACAGGTTCACGCCGATCATCATGCTGACGACAGAATCGGGCGAGAACAGGAAGCAGGAGGGCCAGGCCGCCGGCGCCAAGGCCTGGGTGGTGAAGCCCTTCCAGCCGCAGCAGATGCTGGCGGCCGTCTCCAAGCTGGTGATGTGAGGCGGAGATGGGCATGCACATCGAAAAGACCTCTGCCGGCCGCCGCCTGTTCATCGAGGGCGAGATGACGGTTGCCTCGGCCGCCGCCCTCCGTGACGAGATCCTCGCGGCGCTGCCGTCCGGCGCAGGCGAGGAGGTCGAGGCGGATCTCTCCGGCGTGAGCGAGATCGACACCGCCGGCCTTCAGATCATGCTGCAACTGAAGCGCAAGTGCGGCGCGCGGCTGCGCCTGGTCAATCACTCGCCGGCAGTGCTGCAGATTCTCGACCTGAGCAATCTCGGCGCGCAGTTCGGCGACCCGGTCGTGATCCGCTCCGACGAGCGCACGCTGCTGCAATCCTGAGCAAAACCGGAGATATCCGCCATGATCATCGATGCCGCGCGCAACACCTTCTTTGAGGAAGCCCAGGAACTGCTCCGCCAGATGGAGGAAATCCTGCTGGCCTTCGAGGCCGGCACGCAGGACGGGGAGGCGGTCAACGGGCTCTTCCGGGCCGCCCACACGATCAAGGGGTCGGCCGGCCTGTTCAGGTTCGACGAGGTCGTCGGCTTCACCCATGTGGTGGAAAGCGTGCTCGACCGGCTGCGCAGCGGCGCCATCGATGTCGGCGACGAACTGCTCGGCCTGCTGCTGGACAGCGGCGACCACATCGGCACGCTGGTGGCCGCCGCCGCATCGGACAGCCCAGCCGATGACGCCGCACAGGCGCGCGGCAGCGCGCTGACCGCCCATCTGAAGACATTCCTGCCCCGGCCAGCCGAGACCCCGCTGGCCGGGGAGGTCCTGCCCGAGCCGGGGCCCGCCCTGGCGGTCTCCGGCGGAGGCCCTCTTGGCGGCGCCGACACCTGGCACCTCTCGCTGCGCTTCGGCGCCGATGTGCTGCGTATGGGCATGGACCCCCTGGCCTTCATCCGCTATCTCACCACCCTCGGCGACATCATGCATATCGAGACGCTGTGCGATGCACTGCCGCCCATTGAGGATTTCGACCCCGAGGCCTGCCATCTCGGGTTCGAACTGGACTTAAGGAGCGCGGCCAGCCGGCAGGAGATCGAGGCGGTGTTCGAGTTCGTACAGGACGATGCCCAGATTCGCATCCTGCCGCCGCATGCCCGGGTCGAGGACTACATCGCCCTGATCGACGAGTTGCCCGAGGAATCATCGCGGTTGGGCGAGATGCTGGTGGCCGGCGGTGCGCTGACGCGACGGGAGCTGGAGCAGGCCCTCCGCGCGCAGGCGCAGGACGCGCCCGAACGGCGCCTTGGCGAGATTCTGACGGATGCAGGCGCGGTGCATGGGCAGGTCGTCGAGGCTGCGCTGGACAAGCAGAAGCGCGGCGAGGAAAGGCGCGCCGCCGAGTCGCGCAGCGTCAAGGTGCCGGCGGACAAGCTGGACCGGCTGATCGACCTGGTCGGCGAGTTGGTCATCGCCGGCGCTGGCACCCAGTTGCTGGCGAACCGCTCACATCTCGGCGATCTGGCGGAATCCGCCTCCCAGGTGAACCGGCTGGTCGAAGAGGTGCGCGATGCCGCGTTGCGCCTGCGCATGGTGCAGATCGGCGAGGTGTTCAATCGCTTCCCCCGCGTCGTGCGCGACGTCAGCCGCGAACTGGGCAAGGATATCGAACTGAAAATCAGCGGCGCCGAGACGGAGTTGGACAAGTCGATGGTCGAACGCCTCGGTGACCCGCTCATGCACCTCATGCGCAACGCCATGGACCACGGCCTGGAGACGGCCGAGCAACGCCTGGCCTGCGGCAAGCCGGCGCGCGGCACCGTCAGCCTGGCCGCCCGCCACGAGTCGGGCAGCATCGTCATCGAGGTGAGCGACGACGGCCGCGGCCTCGACCGCGAGCGCATCCTGCAGAAGGCGGTCGAGAAGGGGCTGGTGCAGGAAAGTCAGTCGCTGGAGGACGGCGAGATCGACCATCTCATCCTGCAGCCGGGCTTTTCCACAGCGGAAAAGGTGACCAACCTGTCCGGCCGCGGCGTCGGCATGGATGTCGTCAAGAGCAGCATCGAGGCGCTGCGCGGCGCGATCGAGATCCACAGCCGGCCCGGCGAGGGCACCTGCATGCACCTCACCCTGCCGCTGACGCTGGCGATCATCGACGGCTTCCTCGTTGGCGTCGGCGGTGCGCATTTTGTGCTGCCGCTGGAAATGGTGGTCGAATGCATCGAACTGCCTGTCGGCGACGGGACAGAGGGGAGGGATTATCTCAACCTGCGCGGCCAGGTCCTGCCGTTTCTGCGCCTGCGCGAGTTGTTCGAGGTGCCGCATCCGGCGCCGCGGCGGCAGAACGTGGTGGTGGTGCAGTA
>JBDHRL010000085.1:0-11233 GCA_039807535.1 Rhodocyclaceae bacterium | reverse complement strand
CAGGATTTCGGCGGTGCCGCGGCCGTCCTCGACAGCCTGGAAGGCATGGCCTTGTCCGACCTCCGGGCATGGTTGTCCGGTGCCGCGGTGTCCGTATAATCACGTCCTTTCTCCACCCCAGTCCCAGCCATGAGCCAGACCGTTTACGAATCCCGCATCGCCAGCCTGCCCCTCATCGCCCGCGGCAAGGTGCGCGACATCTACGCCATTGGCGAGCAGCAGATGCTGATCGTCACCACCGACCGCCTGTCGGCCTTCGACGTCATCCTGCCCGACCCGATCCCGGACAAGGGCCGCGTGCTGACGGCGGTCTCCGGCTTCTGGTTCGAGCGCCTGGCCCACATCGTGCCCAACCACCTCACCGGCATCGATCCCGAATCCGTGGTGAAGGGCGAGGAGGAGCGCACCCAGGTGCGCGGCCGCTCGGTGGTGGTGAAGCGCCTGAAGCCCCTGCCGGTCGAGGCGGTAGTGCGCGGCTACCTCATCGGCAGCGGCTGGAAGGACTACCAGAAGACCGGCGCCGTCTGCGGCATCCCGCTGCCGGCCGGCCTGAAGCTGGCGCAGAAGCTGCCGCAGCCGCTGTTCACGCCGTCGACCAAGGCCGAACAGGGCGCCCACGACGAGAACATCGACTTCGCCACCGTCGAGAAGATCCTCGGCCGCGCGCTCGCCGAGCAGGTGCGCGACGTCACCCTGCGCTTCTACGGCGAGGCTTCCGACTACGCGGCTTCGCGCGGCATCCTCATCGCCGACACCAAGTTCGAGTTCGGCCTCGACGGCAACGGCCGCCTGCACCTCATCGACGAGGCGCTGACGCCGGATTCCTCGCGCTTCTGGCCGGCCGACGAGTACAAGGAGGGCATCAGCCCGCCCAGCTTCGACAAGCAGATCGTGCGCGACTACCTGGAGACCCTCGACTGGAACAAGCAGGCGCCGGGACCGAAGCTGCCCCCCGAGATCATCGCCAAGACGACGGCCAAGTACCGCGAGGCCTACGAGCGGCTCACCGGCCGCAAGCTTGACTGAGCGCACTTCGATCCCCAACTACGAAGGGCGCGATCCGCGCCCTTCGCTTTTGAAAAGACCATGACGACGACCAACCCTTTGCTCGACTTCTCCGGCCTGCCGCGCTTCGACGCGGTGCGCCCCGAACACGTCACGCCCGCCATCACGGAGCTGCTCGCCGAAAACCGCGCGCTGCTGGCGCGCCTGGAGACGGCACCGGCCACCTGGGCGGACTTCGCCGCGCCCTTCTTCGACGGCAGCGAGCGCCTGTCGCGCGCCTGGGGCGTCGTCGGCCACCTGCATGCGGTGATGGACGTGCCGGACTGGCGCGAGGCCTACAACGCCAACCTGCCGGAGGTGACGCGCTTCTTCGCCGAGCTCGGGCAGAACCAGAAGCTGTTCGCCCAGTTCAAGGCGCTGAAAGCCTCTCCCGGCTATGCGCAACTGAATGATGCGCAGCGGCGCATCGTCGAGCACGAAATCCGCGACTTCCGCCTCTCCGGCGCCGAACTGCCGGAAGACGCCAAGCCGCGCTTCCAGGCCATCCAGGAAGAGCTGGCCAGCCTGCAGGCGAAGTTCTCCGAGAACCTGCTCGACGCCACCAACGCCTTTGCCGAGCTCGTCACGGACGAAGCGGAACTGGCCGGCATCCCCGCCGACGTCGTCGAAGCGGCGCGCGCCGCCGCGGAGAAGGAAGGAATCAAGGGCTGGAAGTTCACCCTGCACATGCCCTCCTACCTGCCGGTGATGCAGTACGCCGAATCCCGCCGCCTGCGCGAGGCGCTCTACCGCGCCTACGCCACGCGCGCCGCCGAATTCCACGAGCTGCACGGCAAGCCGGAATGGGACAACATGCCGCTGATCCGCCGCATCCTCGGGTTGCGCGCCGAGGAGGCCGGCCATCTCGGCTACGGCAATTTCGCCGAGGTCTCGCTGGTGCCGAAGATGGCCGAGTCGCCCGGCGAGGTGCTGGCCTTCCTGCGCGAGCTGGCCGTCAAGTCGAAGCCATCGGCCTTGCGCGACATGGCCGAGCTGCGCGCGTTCGCCGTATCGCAGGGACTGACTTTTGTCGAGCCGTGGGACATCGGCTGGCTTTCGGAAAAGCTCAAGCAGGCGCGCCACGGTTTCTCCGACGAGGAGGTGCGCCGGTACTTTCCCGAGCACAAGGTGCTGGAGGGCCTGTTCGGCGTCATCGAGACGCTGTTCGGCGTGCGCATCCGGCCCGACACGGCGCCAGCCTGGCACGAGGACGTGCGCTTCTTCCGCATCGAGGATGCGGCAGGCGCGCTGGTCGGCCAGTTCTATCTCGACCTTTACGCGCGCGAGACCAAGCGCGGCGGCGCCTGGATGGACGACGCCGTCACGCGGCGGCGCACCGCAACCGGCATCCAGACGCCGGTGGCCTACCTCAACTGCAATTTCTCGCGCCCGGTCGGCAACAAGCCGGCCTTGTTTACCCATGACGAGGTGATCACCCTCTTCCATGAAACCGGGCACGGCCTGCATCATCTGCTCACCCGCGTCGAGGAACTCGGCGTCTCCGGCATCAACGGCGTCGAATGGGACGCCGTCGAGCTGCCCAGCCAGTTCATGGAGAACTTCTGCTGGGAGTGGGAAGTGCTCTCGGGCATGACCTCGCATGTCGAGACGGGCGCGTCGCTGCCGCGCGCGCTCTTCGACAGGATGATCGCGGCGAAGAATTTCCAGAGCGGCATGCAGATCGTGCGCCAGCTCGAGTTCAGCCTGTTCGACCTGCTGCTGCACAGCGATTTCGAGCCGGCCGGCCAGAAAAGCGTGCTCGACCTGATCGAGGAAGTGCGCCGGGAAGTGGCGGTGGTCTTTCCGCCGCCCTGGCACCGCTTCCCCAACAGCTTCTCGCACATCTTCGCCGGCGGCTACGCGGCGGGCTACTACAGCTACAAGTGGGCCGAGGTGCTCTCCGCCGACGCCTTCGCCGCCTTCGAGGAGGCGCGGCGCGACGGCAGCGTGCTCAACCCGGCGACGGGTGCGCGCTTCCGCGACGAAGTCCTCGCCGTCGGCGGCAGCCGGCCGGCGCTGGAATCCTTCAAGGCCTTCCGCGGCCGCGCGCCCAGCGTCGATGCCCTGCTGCGGCACAGTGGTATGATTCCGGCCTGACGCCGCATCGCCGACTCCGGGCCATCAACGCCCGGATGAAACCTGGCGGTTGCGACCGGCACGTAAGGCGTTGCACATTATTCTGTCTGCGGAGCCCTGCCATGCGGATCGTTCGAGCCTGTCTTCTGTCGATGCTGGCGTTCTCCTTCGCCGCCAGCGCCCAGACCCTGTACAAGTGGGTGGACAAGAGCGGCAAGGTGCACTATTCCGACCAGCCGCCGCCCAAGGAAATCAAGAAGGTGGAGCAGCCGCAGCTCAGGGCCGGCAGCATCGACACCAGCGGCCTGCCTTACGAGACGCAACAGGCCGCGCAGGACTTTCCGGTGACGCTCTTCGTTTCGGCCGACTGCAAGAACGAATGCGACAATGCGCGCGCCTTCCTGCGCAAGCGCGGCGTGCCCTTCAGCGAGCGCATGGTCGGCTCACCCGAGCAAAACCAGGCTTTCAAGAAACGCTTCGGCAGCGACGGCATTTTCCTGCCCGCCCTGACAGTCGGCAGCCAGAAGCAACAGGGCTTCGAGGAGGGCGCCTGGAACGGCATGCTGGATACCGCGGGTTATGCGCGCACCGCGATTCCCGGAGGCGCTTCCGCCACGCCTGCCGCGCCCGCGGCGCAATGAAGCTCGCCACCTGGAACGTCAACTCACTCAAGGTCCGCCTGCCGCAACTGCTGGATTGGCTGGCCGAACACCGGCCCGACGTCGTCTGCCTGCAGGAGATCAAGCTCGAGGACAAGGCCTTCCCGCGTGCGGAACTCGAGGCGGCCGGCTACCAGGCCGCCTTCGCCGGCCAGAAAACCTACAACGGCGTTGCCATCCTTGCCCGCCTTCCGCTTGCCGAGGTGTCGGTGGGCATTCCCGGCTTCGCCGACGAGCAGCAGCGAGTGATCGCCGCGACCGTCGATGACGTGCGGGTCGTCTGCGGCTATTTCCCCAATGGCCAGAGCGTCGGTTCCGACAAGTATGCCTACAAGTTGCGATGGATCGATGCGCTGACAGTCTGGCTGCGCGACGAACTGGCGCGCCGGCCACGTCTGGCGCTGCTGGGCGACTACAACATTGCGCCGGAAGGACGCGACGTGCATGACCCGACGGCGTGGGAAGGCCGGGTGCTGTTCTCCGCGCCGGAGCGCGCTGCCTTCCGCCGTCTGCTCGAACTGGGCCTGAAGGATGCCTTCCGCCTCTTCGAGCAGCCGGAGAAAATCTACACCTGGTGGGATTACCGCATGATGGCTTTTCGCCGCAACATGGGATTGCGCATCGACCACATCCTGCTGTCGGCCGAGCTTGCGGGAATCTGCACGGCCTGCACGGTGGACAAGGCGGCACGCAAGGCCGAGCGGCCCTCCGACCACGCCCCCGTCGTGGCCGAACTGGCATGAACGCGTCTTTGATACAGATCGAAGCACAGTATCCCGTGCTGGCGGAATTGCCGCCCGGGTTGCGCGAGAATATCGCCGCCGCGGCCCAGACCCTCACCGTGCCGGCCGGCGCCAAGCTGTTCGACGAGCACCAGCCCTGCCAGGGCTTCCCCTTCGTCCTCTCCGGCGGCATCCGCGTGGCGAAAGTCGCCGCCAACGGCCGCGAACTGCCGCTCTATCGTGTCACCCCGGGGGAGACCTGCATCATCACCTCGAGCTGCCTGCTCGGCAACGTCCCCTACAACGCGCGCGGCACGACCGAAAGCGAGACGCTGCTGGTGCTGCTGCCGCAGGGACTGTTCAACGACCTGCTGGCGCAGGTGCCTTTCCGCAACTTCATCTTCAATCTCTTCGCCGAGCGCATGGCCGACCTGATGCGGCTGGTCGAGGAGGTCGCCTTCCGCAAGCTCGACCAGCGGCTCGCCGCCCTGCTGCTGGGCAAGGGACGCATCGTGCGCGCCACCCATCAGCAGCTGGCCGACGAACTCGGCAGCGTGCGCGAGATGGTCAGCCGCCTGCTGAAGGGCTTCGCCGAGCAGGAGCTGGTGGCCCTGGGGCGCGAGCAGATCGAGATCCGCGACGCCGCCGGCCTGCGCCGCCTCGCCGAAGCCGTGTGATCTTGGTTACAGACGCCCGGCTGTGGAAGGGCGTCTAATGGCGGCGCAACCCCAACCGCAACAGGAGGCTTCAATGAAAAGCAATGTCGGCGGCATCGACCGCACACTTCGCATCGTGGCGGGCCTGGCGCTCGTCGCCTGGGCCGTGATGGGCGGACCCGTCTGGGCCTGGATCGGCCTGCTGCCGCTGGCCACCGGTTCCCTCGGCTGGTGCCCGGCCTATCTGCCCTTCGGCATCAAGACCTGCGCAACGAAGAAGTAAGAAGACCAGTACCTGTCCCTCGCCCCTTTCCCGAGGAAAGGGGCGGCGAAGGTTCAGCCGCGAAGCGGCTTCCAGGTTGTTGGCTTCAGGCCTCCATGGGGCGGTCCGGCGAAGGCCTGTGCGCTGCCAGGCGGTTGGCGATGCGCACGTAGTCGCCAACCGCCAGATCCTCCGCGCGCCGCGTTGGCATGATCTCCAGCGCCGCCCAATCCTCTTCCGACAGCCGGTCGCGCAGCGTGTTGCGCAGCATCTTGCGCCGTTGCGCGAAGGCTGACTTTACGATTTGTCCCAGCAGCATTGCGTCGGCTGCGCGAAGCGCCTCCTGCGGGCGGGGAATCATGCGCACCACCGCAGACTCGACCTTGGGCGCGGGATAGAAGGCGCCCGGCGGCACGAGGAACAGCCGCTCCATCTCGAAACGGTACTGCAGCATCACCGACAGGCGGCCGTACTCCGCCCCGCCGGGTGCCGCCACCATGCGCTCGACGACCTCCCGCTGCAGCATGAAATGCATGTCGCGCACGCCGTCGGCGCCGGCGGCGAGATGGAACAGCAGCGGCGTGGAGATGTTGTAGGGCAGGTTGCCGACCACGCGCAGATGCGGCCCGAGCGCGGAAAAGTCGAACTGCAGGGCATCGCCTTCGTGGATCGCCAGCCGCCCGGCCGGGAAGCGCTCGCGCAGACGCGCGATCAGGTCGCGGTCGATCTCGACGACATGCAGGCGATCCAGCCGCGCCAGCAACGGCCCGGTCAGCGCGCCGAGCCCGGGGCCGATTTCGACGACCGTGTCGCCCGCCTGCGGGTGGATGGCGTCGACGATTTTGGCGACGATGCCGGGCGAGACGAGGAAGTTCTGTCCGAAGCGCCTGCGTGCGACGTGGGGTTCGATGTGCGGCTTCATGGGCGCCGCGCCAGTTCGACCGCCAGGCCCACGGCGGCGAACAGGCTGCGCGGATCCGCCCTGCTGCTGCCGGCAAGATCGAGGGCGGTGCCGTGGTCGACCGAAGTGCGGACGATGGGCAGGCCCAGCGTGATGTTGACGCCCTCCTCGAAGGCCGCGTGCTTCAGCACCGCCAGGCCCTGGTCGTGGTACATGGCGAGCTGCGCATCGGAGCCGGCCAGCACGCCGCGCGTGAACAGCGTGTCGGCCGGCAGCGGACCGACCAGAGTCATGCCTTCGCCGCGCAGTTTCTCCAGCACCGGCGCGATCACCTCGATCTCCTCGCGACCCATGTGGCCGCCCTCGCCGGCGTGCGGGTTGAGGCCGGCGACGAGGATGCGCGGCCGCGCGATGCCGAACTTCCGCACGAGGTCGGCATGCAGGATGCGCAGGGTGGCTTCGAGGCCGGATTGCGTGATGGCGCCGGGCACGTCCCTCAGCGGCAGGTGTGTCGTCGCCAGGGCGACGCGCAGTCCGGCGCCGGCCAGCATCATGACGACCTTCGGCGTGCCGGTCTTTTCGGCGAGATATTCGGTATGCCCGGTGAAAGGGATGCCCGCCTCGTTGATGATGCCCTTGTGCACGGGGGCCGTCACCAGGGCGGCAAACTCTCCGCTAAGGCATCCGGCGAGCGCGCGGTCCAGCATTGCCAGCACGCAGGCGGCATTGCCGGCGTCCGGATGACCGGGTTGCGCCGGCCGGCGCAGCGGAACATGCAGGATTTCCAGGCCGTCGAGCGTCTGTCCCAGCCGTGCCGCGCGCGCGGCCAACAACTGGCGATCGCCGATGACCACTATGCGGGCACCGGCCTTGCATCGTGCCAGGGCGAGGCAGATGTCCGGCCCGATGCCGGCCGGTTCGCCGCTGGTGACGGCAATCGCGGGTGTTGGCTCCATGCGAGGGTCCTGCGCCCGGCGGCGGCTACCGGTTGTCTTCCAGACGGTATTCGACATAGGCCTGGTCGCGCATCTGGCGCAGCCAGTCCTGGTAGGCCTCGTCCGCCTTGCGCTCGCGCAAGGCCATGCGCGCAGTCTGGCGCACCCGCTCCTGCGAAACGTCCATGCGGCGCTCCAGCACCTGGATCAGGTGCCAGCCGAAGGGGGATTGCACGGGTTCGCCGACCTCGCCCGGCTTGAGACGGTTCATGGCTTGCTCGAATTCGGGAACCGTGTCGCCCGGATTCAGCCAGCCCAGGTCGCCGCCCTTTGCGGCGGACAAGTCGTTCGAGTGCAGGCGGGCAAGCTCGGCAAAATCGGCACCGTGGGTGGCGCGCTCCTTGAGCGCCGTCAGCCGCCGCTTTGCTTCCGCCTCCGACACCAGCTCGCTGGTCTTGATCAGGATGTGGCGGGCGTGCGTCTGCTCCACCGGTTGTGCCTTGATCGCGCCGCCGCGCCGATCGAGCAGCTTGAGGATGTGATAGCCGGCCGGGCTTCTCAGCACCTCGGAGACCTCGCCCGGCTTCAGCCTGGGCGCGATCTCGGCGAACAGTGCGGGCAGCCGCTCCAGCGGGCGCCAGCCCATCAGGCCGCCGGACAGGCCGTCGGGCGCGTCGGAATAGCTTGCCGCCAGCTGGGCAAAATCCGCGCCGCGCCGCAACTGGGCGATGATGTCCTCGGCGCGCGCCTGCAGGCGCGCCAGCTGTTCCGGCTTCGCCTGTTCGGGCACGCGCAGCAGGATGTGCGCCAGACTGTATTCCTCGGCGCCTATCGCGCCGGCGTTTTCGAGCAGATTGTCTATCTCGCCTTCCGAAACCGTGATCTTGCTGTCGACTTCGCGTTCTCTCAGCCGGCTGATGGCGATCTCGTTGCGAATGTCCTCGCGGAACTTCCCCCAGGCAATGCCATCCTGTTCGAGGGAGGCGCGGAACTGCGCCATGCCCATGCGATTGCCCTCGGCGATGCGCGCGAGGGCCTGCTCGAGCTGGGCATCGTCGATGCGCAGGCCGGTTTCCTTGGCGAACTGGAGCTGCACGCGGTCCACGATGAGCTTTTCGAGGATGTGCTTCTCCAGCACGTCGCGCGGCGGCAGTTGCGTGCCCTGTTGCCTGAGCTGCCGTTCGACCTGCGCCATGCGGTCGCGCAACTCATTCAGGGTGATCACTTCGTTGTTGACCACCGCGACGATGCGGTCGGCCTCGATTACCCGCGCGGGGCGCCCCTGCGCGAATGCCTGGCCGTCCGGCCAGCCGCAGAGGACCGAAAGGGCCAAAACGATGGCGGCGCAAATCGAATTGCGGGTCACGCCTTCACCTTCATTGCAGTCATCAGTCGTAGCCGAACGCGTGATCGGAGGGAGGCTGGTTGATCCGGCCATAGCCTGGAATCCGCCGTGACAGCAGCTCAAGCGGGTTGGAGCCGATCTTGGAGAAATCGTTCAGCTCCAGCTGGGCGAAGAGGGCCGTGTTGGTGTCCCCGGAGGACGTGGCGTAGCGCTGCAGCACGATGCGGCCCACCCAGCAGCCGCCGTTGTATTCCAGGCCGCCGATGGTTTCGATGATCTTTCTATCCTTCAGCGAGTAATTGAAGCGGCCAACACCGTACCACCCCTGCGCCAACGGCCACTGGCCGGAGAAGTCGACCTGGCGGATGCCTGCCGTGCCGCCCGTCAGCATGTGATCCCGCGTGTAGCGGTAACTGGCGCTCAGCGTCTTGGCGAAGTCGGGCTGCCAGCGGCCGCCGGCCGAGAAGCGCTCGGTCTGTCCGTCGCGCGGATCGTATTGCCAGGCAAAATCCGCGTAGGTCTTCGGCAGGAGTCGTCCGGACAGCGCCGCCAGGAAATCCGAAGTGCCGGCAGGCCGGGTCGGCTCCCACGGCATGGTCACGCTCTGCTGGGCGAAATAGTAGCGCTGCCCGACCATGCCACGAACATACTCCTCGCCGCTCTGCGGATCGATCAGTCGCGAGGTCAGTGCGGCGGTCAGCTGGTTGGCGTCGGCGATGCGGTCGTAGCCGGCATAGACGTTGTCGGAGAAGATGGTGGCGAAATTGAAGTCGGTCCGGCCCGAATCGAAGATGGGAATCTTGTCCTGATTGCGCTGGGGCACGAGCAGGTAGTAGAGCCGGGGCTCCAGGGTCTGCGCCAGGCTCTTGCCGAACCAGTCCAGGTTGCGCTCGAAGGCCAGGCCGGAATCGACGCTGAAAATGGGCAGGGTGCGCACGATGGTGTCCGGCCCGACGGTCGTCTTCCGGCTGATGTCGTAGCGTGTCGAGTGCAGGCCGATCTTCGGCGTGACATACCAGGCGGGCGTCTGCAACGGCAGCGACAGCTGTGGGTAGAGGGTGAAGCGCCGGGCGGTATCCAGGGTGGGATGATCGAAATTCACGTATTCGCCGTTGAAGGCGAAAGCCGTGCCGCCGAAGAAATCGGGCCGGTTCGACACCACGGTAACTTGCGGCAGGCGCTGGTAGGGCTTGGCGACGGGCGGCAGGGCGGGGTCCTGCAGCGTCTGGTAAGTCTGCAAATTGACGGAGGCGGATCCCCACCAGCCGCCGTAGCTCAGGACGCCCTGGCGCAGCAGGTTGCCCTGGGCCGCCTCGGTGATGCGCGTGCTGAGGTCGCGCAGATAGGTCGCGTCCGAAACGCCGCTGACATTCAGCAGCCCGCTGAAGCCGTAGCCGAGATTGGCGTGATTGTGCAGAATCGAATAGCCATAGCGGCTCTTGTCCGCCAGGCGATCGTTCGGCAGCCACTCGAGGCGCGCGAGGCCGTTGTAATCGTAGTTCAGATAGCGGAAATCGGTGTTGAGCTGCAGACCGCGCTTGGCCATCAGCCGCGGCGCGATCGTTGCGTCCATGTTCGGCGCGATGTCCCAGTAATAGGGCAGGGTGAATTCGAGACCCGTCTTGGAACTCATGCCGAAGGTCGGCGCCAGCAGGCCGGACTTGCGCTTGTTGTTGAGCGAGAAGCTGATCCAGGGCGAGTAGAAGAGAGGGACGCCCTTGAATACCACCGTGGCATCGCGCGCCTCGCCGACCTCGCGATCGTAGTCGAGATCTATGACGGCGGCCCGCGCATACCAGTCCGGATCGTCGGCGGAACAGGTGCTGTAGGTGGCATTCGTCAGCCGCTTGCGGTTTTCGCCCATGAACTCCATCCGATCCGCCTTGCCCGAGGCGGTCGTCAGGTTTTGTTCCGCATCCACCACTTCTCCGGCGATGGTGCTGACGACGGTTCTCTCTTTTTTCTCCCGCGGCAGGAAGGAAGGCAGTTTCTTGACGGGCTGAGCCGCCGTTCCCATGACGGAAGAATAGGGTTGCCTGTGTTCCTTCGCCGAACGCGTGACCGAATAGCTGGGCTGCTCGAAATAGCCCGTATCCTCGGTCAGGTTCAGGCGCAGCTTCGGCCCGGACATCCTGTCGGCCTCCTTGGCATAGCGGACGTCGCCCTCCGCCTCCATGACGTCCTCGACCTTCCAGTAGGTCAGGCGATGCGCGCTGAGGGAGGTGTTGGTTCTGCGAAACTCCGCTTCGCCCTCGGCCGCGACCTCGTTGTCGTTGCGGCCGTCGATGCGCGAAGCGGCTATGAAAGTGGGATAGGCGGCCTTTTTGTCGATCTGCAACGGAGACAGCCGGTCGGCCGGCTTGAGTTCGGGTATCAGTCCCGCCTCCGCATGAGCGGAATACAGGGGCGGCAACGCCGGGCGCTCTTCCACCTGGGGCGGTTCCGGCGGCTGCGGCTTTTGCGCCACGGCCGGCCTTGCCTCGACAGCGGTGGCGGATACGGCCGCTCCCGTGCGCTCCGCCTTCTTTTCCTCGGCGGTCGGCGCGGGCTTGGGCAGCCTGGTTTCAGTCACCTTGGGCGGCGAGGGCGTCACGCCCCTTTTTTCCTCTGGCCCGGGCGTTGCGGCAAGCGGC
>JBDHRL010000084.1:0-11742 GCA_039807535.1 Rhodocyclaceae bacterium | reverse complement strand
GGATCCGTCAGGGAAAAGTCAGTCTCGGCGACACGGCGGCGGATGCCAAGCGCAAGGTGTATGGCGGCGAGCGGATCACGCTCGAGGCCGAATCCCTGCCTGAAGAGACGGCGCAGCAGCCGGAGGACATTCCCCTGGCGATCCTGCACGAGGACGCCGACATCCTGGTCATCGACAAGCCGGCCGGGCTGGTGGTGCACCCGGGCAGCGGCAACTGGCGGGGGACGCTGCTCAACGCCCTGTTGCACCATGCGCCGCAGCTCGCCGGCATTCCGCGCGCCGGCATCGTGCACCGACTCGACAAGGACACCAGCGGCCTGCTCGTCGTCGCCAAGACGCTGGAGGCGCAGACCGACCTCGTGCGCCAGCTTGCCGCGCGCACGGTGAAGCGGCATTACCTGGCGCTGGCGCACGGCCGCGTCGCGCGCGACGGCGTCGTCGACGCGCCGATCGGCCGCCATCCGGTGCAGCGCACGAAGATGGCGGTGGTGGGCTCCGGGCGCGCGGCGCGCACGTACTACCGCGTGCTGGAGCGTTTCGCCCGCGCCACCCTGCTCGAGTGCGCGCTGGAGACGGGGCGCACGCACCAGATCCGCGTGCACATGGCCGAGATCGGCCATCCTCTTGTCGGCGATCCGGTCTACGGGCCGCGCCGCAAGGCGCCGGCGCCGCTGGCGGATTTTCCGCGCCAGGCGCTGCATGCCTGGCGCCTGGCGCTGGTGCATCCGGCGACGGGCAATGCGATGGAATGGGAAGCGAAGCTGCCGGAGGATTTCTCGGCGCTGCTCGAGGCGCTGCGGGCGGGCGCGGCATGACGGACTGGATCGTGCCCGACTGGCCGGCGCCGCCGCGGGTCGGTGCCCTCGTCACGACGCGCGCGGGCGGCGTCAGCCAGGGTGCCTACGCTTCCTGCAACCTCGGCGCGCAGGTCGGCGACGATCCCGCCGCCGTGGCAGAGAACCGGCGGCGCCTGAGCGCGCGACTGCCCGCCGAGCCGCTCTGGCTCACGCAGGTGCATGGCAACAGGGTTGTGCGGGCGGGGGCGGCCGCGCAAGGCGCCGAGGCGGACGCCGCCTTTACGCGGCAGGCAGGCACGGTCTGCGCCGTGCTGACCGCCGACTGCCTGCCGGTACTGCTCTGCGCCGACGATGGTGCCGCGGTCGCCGTCGCGCATGCCGGCTGGCGCGGCCTCGCCGGCGGCGTCGTCGAGGCCGCGCTGCGGGCGATGGATGTGCCGCCGGCGCGCCTCATGGCCTGGCTCGGCCCGGCCATCGGCCCGCGGGCCTTCGAGGTCGGCGAGGACGTGCGCGCGGCCTTTCTCGCGCATGCCGCCGATGCTGCCCCGGCCTTCGTTCCCAGGGCGGAAGGCAAGTGGCTGGCCGACCTGTACGCGCTGGCGACGCTGCGTCTCAACACGGCGGGTGTCGCGCGCGTCTTCGGCGGCGGCTTCTGTACCTATCACGAGGCGGCGCGCTTCTATTCCCACCGCCGCGAGAAAACCACCGGCCGCATGGCCTCGCTGATCTGGCTGGAAGACTGATGGAAAGAAAATCCCGCCTCGATACCACCGCCATGGTCCTGATGGTCGTGCTGTGCGCCGCCTGGGGTCTGCAGCAGGTGGCGGTCAAGGTGGCCATTGCCGGCATCTCGCCGGTCTGGCAGGCCAGTCTGCGCTCGATCGGCGCGACTCTTCTGGTCTGGGCCTGGGCGGCGGCGAAGGGCATCCGCCTTTTCGGGCGCGACGGTACGCTAGGCGCCGGCCTGCTTGCGGCGGCGCTCTTCGCCGGCGAGTTCGCCTTCATCTACTGGGGGCTCAACTACACCACCGCCACGCGCGGCGTGGTCTTCCTGTACACGGCGCCGTTCATGATTGCCCTGGGGGCGCACTGTTTTCTGCCCGGCGAGAAGCTGCGCCCGCTGCAATGGCTCGGCCTGGCCTGTGCCTTCGCCGGCATTCTCGCCGCCTTCGGCGAATCGCTCGGCCTGCCGACGAAAAGTCAGTTGCTGGGGGACGGCATGCTGATCCTCGCCGCGGTGCTGTGGGCGGCCACCACGCTGGTGATCAAGGGCAGCCGCCTGGCGAAAGTCAGCCCCGCCAAGACGCTGTTCTACCAGCTCGCCGGCTCGGCGCTGGTGCTGCCCTGCGTCTCGCTGGCGCTGGGCGAGCCGGGCATCATCGCGGCTACGCCGCTGGTGCTGGCGAGCCTGGCCTACCAGACCGTGCTGGTGGCCTTCGCCAGCTACCTCGTCTGGTTCTGGCTGGTGGCCACCTATCCGGCCGGGCGGCTCGCCGCGTTCTCCTTCCTGACGCCGCTGTTCGGCGTGCTGGCCGGCGCGGTGCTTCTCGGCGAGCGCGTCAGCGCGGCGCTGGCAGCGGCGCTGGGGCTGGTGGTGATCGGCATCTGGCTGGTCAACCGTCCGTCCGCCGGCACCGCGCGATGACGCCTTCGCCGGACGCTTCCGCGCACCGCGTTACGGATTGGCGCGCCGTGCTGGCGGCCGCCTTCTGCGGCGTAGCCGTCGCCATGAATGTCGGCAAGGTGCCGATCGCCATGGCGCTGCTGCGCGAGGAGTTCGGCCTGTCCCTCGTCGCGGCGGGATGGCTGGCGTCGATGATCAATGCCCTCGGCGTGACGAGCGGGGTGTTCTTCGGCCTGCTCGGCGACCGCGTTGGCGCGTTCCGGCTGTGCCTGGCCGGACTGGCCTTGAGCGCGGCGGGCTGCCTTGCCGCCTTCTTCGCCGGCGGCGCGACGGCGCTCCTGGCCGCGCGCTTTGCCGAAGGCGCGGGCATGGTGTCGGTGGCCGTCTCGGCACCGGCCCTGCTTTCGGCCGCGAGCACGTCGCAGGACCGCCGCTTTGCCCTCGGCATCTGGAGTGCCTACCTGCCGGCGGGCGTCGGTCTGGTGATGCTGATCGCCGCGCTGGCCGTGCCTTGCGGCGGCTGGCGCGGGCTGTGGTGGGTGACGCTGTGCGGGGTCGGGCTCGCCAGCCTGGCGGTCTTCCGCTCGCGCAGCGCCTACCGGCCGGCCCGGCCCGCCGCGGGCAAGGTCGATCTCGCCGGCGAAGCGCGGCAGGCGCTGTTCCGGCCGGAGCCCTGGTTGCTCGCCCTGTCCATGACCTGCTGGACCGTCCAGCACTACGCGCTGATCATCTGGTTGCCGACCTACCTCGAGGAGCAGCGCGGCCTGCCGGCTCTCGCCGTGTCGCTGCTGTCCTGCGCCATGGTGCTGGCCAACGTGCCCGGCAATCTGCTCGGCGGCAGCCTGCTGCAACGCCATTTCCGCCGCGGCAACCTGATCGTCTGCGCCAACCTGATCACCGGCCTGGCGGGCGTGGGCATCTTTCTCGACTTCCTGCCGGACCTCGTCCGCTATGCATTGTGCCTGGTGCTGTCGTTCACCGGCGGGCTGGTGCCGGCGTCGGTGCTGTCCGCCTCGGCGAACCTGGCGCGGACGCCGAAGCAGATCGGGACGCTGCAAGGCCTCTTCATGCAATTCGGCAATCTCGGCCCCTTCGTCGGCCCGCCGCTGATCGCGGCGCTGGTGGCGGCGAGCGGGCAGTGGCGCGATGCGCTGTTCGTCACCGGCACCGCCGCATTGCTCGGCATCGCGCTCGGCCTGCTGGTGCGCCGGCGCGAGCGCGTATAATTCCGCCCTT
This sequence comes from Rhodocyclaceae bacterium, assembly GCA_039807535.1. Lineage (GTDB taxonomy): Bacteria > Pseudomonadota > Gammaproteobacteria > Burkholderiales > Rhodocyclaceae > Desulfobacillus. Next base: position 8,085 of record JBDHRL010000084.1, on the reverse strand, counting down.
CCCGCTTCGATCGCGCCCATGTCCGTACTCGCCTGGATTCTCGTCGCCTCGTTCGCCGGCGGCGCGCTCTCCGTGCTGGCCGCCGCCGGGTTCGCCCTGTCGGCGCGCGGCGTTTGGGTGCCGCATCTGATCAGCTACGCCATCGGCGCGCTGCTCGGGGCCGCCTTCCTTGAAGTGCTGCCCAACGCGGTCGAGGCGCACGGCAGCGTCGGCGACGCGGCCGCGATCGTGCTGGCCGGCATCCTCGGTTTCTTCGTCCTGGAGAAGCTGGTGCTCTGGCGGCATTGTCACGACGACCACTGCGAGGGGCACGAGCACCACGCACCGGCGACCGATCATGGCCGCAGCGGCCTGCTGATCCTGATCGGAGACACCTTCCACAATTTCGTCGACGGCGTGCTGATCGCCGCCGCCTTCCTGCAGGACATACGCCTCGGGCTGATCACTGCGCTGGCCATCATCGCCCACGAAATCCCGCAGGAAGTCGGCGATTTCCTCATCCTGCTGCACTCGGGCTATTCGCGAGCGAAGTCGCTGGCCTACAACCTGCTCTCCAGCCTGGCCACCCTGGTCGGCGGTCTGCTCGCCTATTTCGCCCTCTCGGCGGTGCAGGGCGTCGTGCCGACCTTCCTGTCGCTGGGCGCGGCCAGCATGATCTACGTCGCCGTCGCCGACCTGATCCCCGGCCTGCACCGGCGCACGGAGCTGCGCGCCACGCTGCAGCAGGTGCTACTGATCGGGGCCGGGATCGCGACGATCCACTGCGCCCACCTCATGGTCGACCGGTTCGCGGGCTAGGCGGCGACGGCGCGCGGGTGTGCCGACCAGCCAGAGAAACAGGGCGAGCGGCGCCAGGCCGTAGAAGAAAAAGCTCAGGATGCCGGCGGTGACGCTGGCCTCTGTCACGGCCATCATCAGGACGACCCAGAGCCAGCCGGCGGCGACGATGTACATGGGCTGATTCTACCCCGCGTTTCCTCGTTGACAGGGGTCATGTTGCGGTGCAAAATCGTCCTCTGATCCGACGCTTGCGCCAATTGCAAGCGTCATAGGCAGAGGCAGGTGATGTCCGGTAATCCACAGCCCGATGCGGCTGCCATGCAGAATCCCTTTCAGGCCGGTCAGGCGTTCGCGCGGGGGGTCATGAACTTCATGCAGCACGGCGCCCAGGCTGCGCCCGCGATCGTGCCCGTGCTTCCCGGAAACGAAGCCGTCGCCGGCTTGCAAAAAGAGTTCGCCGAGCGCCATGCGACGCTCTGGCGGGACATGCTGAACGGCGGCGCCGGGGCCGAGGTGAAGGACAAGCGCTTCTCTGCGCCGGAGTGGGCCGAGAGCCCCTATTTCGATTACCTGCGCCAGGCGTACCTGCTCAACGCCGACTTTATCGGCAGACTGGCCGATGCGATGCCGATGGCAGACGAGGCGGCGCGCGGCCGGCTGAAGTTTTTCACCCGCCAGTTCGTCGACGCCATGGCGCCGTCGAATTTCGTGGCGACCAATCCCGAATTCGTCCGGACGGCGCTTGCCACGCGGGGCGCCAGCATCACGGCGGGCATCCGGAACCTGCTCGCCGATCTCGGCAAGGGCCGCATCTCGATGACCGACGACGAGGCCTTCGAGGTCGGCCGCAACCTGGCGGTGACGCCGGGCCAGGTGATCTTCGAGAACGAGCTGATCCAGCTCATCCAGTACGCGCCGGTGACGGCGAAGGTGCATGCGCGACCGCTGGTGGTGGTGCCGCCTTGCATCAACAAGTTCTACATCCTCGACCTGCAGCCGGAGAATTCCTTCGTGCGGCATGCCATCGAACAGGGCATGACGGTGTTCCTCGTCTCCTGGCGCAACCCGCAGGCCGATCTCGGCCACCTCGGCTGGGACGACTACATCGAGAAGGGGGCGCTGGCGGCGCTTGACGTGGCGCGGGAGGTCAGCGGCGCCGACAAGCTGAATGCACTCGGTTTCTGCGTCGGCGGCACCCTCCTCGCCGCCGCGCTCTCCGTCGCCAAGGCGCGCGGCGCCGACCCCGTGGCGAGCCTGACCCTGCTCACCTCGCTGCTCGATTTTTCCGACGGCGGCGAAGTCGTCAATTACCTCGATGCGGCCTCGGTCGATGCGCGCGAGAAGGTGATCGGCCGCGGCGGGCTGCTGCGCGGCGCCGAACTGGCCTCGGCCTTCTCCAGCCTGCGCGCCAACGACCTCATCTGGCAGTACGTCGTCGGCAACTACCTCAAGGGCGGCAAGCCGCCGGCCTTCGACCTGCTCTACTGGAATGCCGACAGCACCAACCTGCCCGGCCCTTTCGCCGTCTGGTACCTGCGCCACCTCTACCTGGAAAACGCCCTGCGCGAGCCGGACCGGCTGGCGATGTGCGGCACGACGGCCGACCTCGGCCGGCTCGACATGCCGGCTTACCTCTACTCCAGCCGCGAAGACCATATCGTGCCCTGGCGCAGCGCCTACCTTTCCCGCGATCTCCTCGGCGGCGAGACGACCTTCGTCATGGGCGCCAGCGGCCATATCGCCGGCGTGGTGAACCCGCCGGCGAAAGGCAGGCGCAGCCACTGGCTGAACGAAGCCGCTGCCGCGAGCGCGGAGGACTGGCTGGCCGGCGCGACGGAGCACAAGGGCAGCTGGTGGCCGCATTGGATAGAATGGCTGAAGCGCTTTTCGGGCGAGGAGCGGGCGGCGCCGAAACGGCCCGGCAGCAAGCGCCACAAGCCGATCGAAGCGGCGCCCGGGCGTTACGTCAAGGAAAAGGCCTGAATTCAACCGTCCGCGCATCAGGGGAAACGCGGCCGGACGCAACAAGTCCCCGTCAGACAAAGGAGAGAGAGTCATGTCGAGAGTTGCACTGATAACCGGAGGCATGGGCGGACTGGGCGAGGCGATCTGCATCAAGATGGCCGCGCTGGGCTACAAGGTCGTGACGACCTACAGTCCGAGCAACACCAAGGCCGGAGACTGGCTGAAGCAGATGAAGGCGCAGGGCTACGAGTTCCATGCCTATCCCTGTGACGTGGCCGATTTCGATTCCTGCAAGGCCTGCGCGGACACGGTGGCGAGGGATATCGGCCCGGTCGACGTGCTGGTGAACAACGCCGGCATCACGCGCGACATGACCTTCAAGAAGATGACCAAGGGCGACTGGGACGTGGTCATGAAGACCAACCTCGACAGCGTCTTCAACATGACCAAGCAGGTCATGGACGGCATGATGGACCGCGGCTGGGGCCGGGTTGTCAACGTCTCTTCGGTGAACGGCCAGAAGGGCGCCTTCGGCCAGACCAACTATTCCGCGGCCAAGGCCGGCATGCACGGCTTCACCAAGGCGCTGGCGCTGGAGGTGGCGAAGAAGGGCGTGACGGTGAACACCATCAGCCCGGGCTACATCGGCACCAAGATGGTGATGGCGATCCCGCAGGAAGTGCTGGATTCGAAGATCCTGCCGCAGATCCCGCAGGGACGCCTCGGCAAGCCCGAGGAAGTGGCGGGCCTGGTGGCCTATCTGACTTCCGAGGAGGCGGCGTTCGTGACGGGCGCCAACATCTCGATCAACGGCGGCCAGCACATGTTCTGACCGTCGGGCCGGCCGCCCCGGTTCGGGCGGCCGGCCGTGCAAGGCTTTTTGTTGTCAATGGGAAGCAAAGCGATGTCGAAGAAGGTAGCGCTCGTTACGGGCGGCATGGGGGGGCTGGGCACGGCGATCTGCCGCGCGCTGGCCGAAGACGGGTTCGTCGTTGTGGCCAACTGCCTGCCCGGCTTTGCGCAGAAGGACGAATGGCTGGCGCAGAACGAGGCCGCCGGCTTCGAGTTTCACGCCGCCGAGGGCAATGTGGCCGACTACGCATCCTGCCAGGAGATGGTGAAACGCATCGAGTCGGACATCGGCCCGGTCGACGTGCTGGTGAACAACGCCGGCATCACGCGCGACAACATGTTCCGCAAGATGCTGTCGGCGGACTGGAACGCGGTCATCGACGTCAACCTCAACAGCGTGTTCAACGTCACCCACCAGGTGCTGCCCGGCATGGCCGAGCGCGGCTGGGGTCGCGTCATCAACATCTCCTCGGTGAACGGCGTCAAGGGGCAGTTCGGCCAGGCGAACTATTCGGCGGCGAAGGCCGGCATCCTCGGCTTCACCAAGGCCGTCGCCCAGGAAGTGGCGAGGAAGGGCGTGACGGTTAACGCCATCGCGCCGGGCTACGTCGGCACCGACATGGTGATGGCGATCAAGCCGGAGGTGCGCGAGCAGATCGTCGCCCAGATTCCGATGGGCCGGCTCGGCAAGCCGGAGGAAATCGGCAAACTGGTGGCCTATCTGGCATCGGAGTACGCCGGCTACATGACGGGATCGACCCTGTCCATCAATGGCGGGCTGCACATGTGCTGAAAGCACGAGCCCCGGGATTTTCCGGGCTTATAATCTGCAAGCAGGGGAGGGGACAGCATGGCCGAGCAAAACAGACTGATCAAGAAATACCCGAACCGGCGCCTTTACGACACCAGGACGAGTTCCTACATCACCCTGGCCGACGTCAAGGAACTGGTGCTGAAGAACGAGGAATTCCAGGTCGTCGACGCCAAGAGCGGTGAGGATCTCACGCGCAGCATCCTGCTGCAGATCATCCTCGAGGAGGAGACCGGCGGCATGCCGATGCTCACCAGCGACCTGCTCTCACAGATGATCCGCTTCTACGGCAACGCCATGCAGGGCATGATGGGCAAGTATCTCGAGAGCAACATCAAGGCCTTTTCCGACATGCAGGCCAAGCTGCAGGACCAGGCGCGCGCCATGTACGGCGAGAACACGCCGGGAAGCCAGGACCTGTGGGCGCAATTCCTCAATTTCCAGGGTCCTGCCATGCAGAGCATGATGGGCGCCTACATGGAACAGTCGAAGAAGATGTTCATGCAGATGCAGGAGCAGATCGAGAGCCAGACGCGCAACATGTTCTCCGGCTTCCAGTTTCCGAACTTCGCCCCGTCGGCGGGCAGGCCGGCGGAGAAGAAGGGCGCCGCCGACGAGCCGGCGTCCGAGAAAAAGTAAGCCAGGATTTCGCGGCTCCGATTTCGCCGCACACCCCAGAATGCCACGCAGCAAAGCCGCCGTTGCGCCGAGAGTCGGCTTCGTCTCCCTTGGCTGTCCGAAGGCTCTCGTCGATTCCGAGCAGATCCTGACGCGCCTGCGCGCCGAGGGCTACGACATCGTGCCCGAGTACGCCGGCGCCGATCTCGTCGTGGTGAATACCTGCGGCTTCATCGACGCCGCCGTCGCCGAGTCGCTCGACGCCATCGGCGAGGCGCTTGACGAGAACGGCCGCGTCATCGTCACCGGCTGCCTCGGCGCGAAGGGGGACGTGGTGCTGGCGGCCCATCCGCAGGTGCTCGCCGTCACCGGCCCGCACGCCACCGAGCAGGTGATGCAGGAAGTGCACAAGCATCTGCCCAGGCCGCACGACCCCTTCTCGGACCTTATCCCTCCGCAGGGCATCAAGCTGACGCCGCGCCACTACGCCTATCTGAAGATTTCCGAGGGTTGCAACCATCGCTGCACCTTCTGCATCATTCCCTCGCTGCGCGGTGATCTCGTCAGCCGCCCGATCGGCGAAGTCCTGCGCGAAGCCGAAAAGCTGGTCGAGGCCGGCGTGAAGGAACTGCTCATCGTTTCGCAGGACACCAGCGCCTACGGCGCCGATCTCAAATATCGCACCGGCTTTTGGGGCGGCAAGCCGGTGAAGACGCGCCTCTACGAACTGGCGAAAGCGCTCGGCACGCTCGGCGTCTGGGTGCGCCTGCACTACGTCTATCCCTATCCGAGCGTGGACGCGCTCATCCCGCTGATGGCCGAGGGAAAAATCCTGCCCTATCTCGACGTGCCCTTCCAGCACGCCAGCCCGCGCATCCTCAAGCGGATGAAACGGCCGGCCAGCGCCGAGGACGTGCTCGCGCGCGTGCGCGCCTGGCGCGCCGTCTGCCCGGGACTGACTATTCGCAGCACCTTCATCACCGGCTTCCCCGGCGAGACGGAGGAGGACTTCGAGTTGCTGCTGCAATTCCTCGAAGAAGCGCAGCTCGACCGCGTCGGCGCCTTCGCCTATTCGCCGGTCGGGGGCGCCGAGGCGAACAAGCTGCCCGACCCGGTGCCGGAGGAGTTGCGGGAAGAGCGCCGCCAGCGGCTGATGGAACTGCAGGAGGACATCAGCACGCAGCGCCTCGAGCGCAAGATCGATTGCGAGATCGAGGTGCTGGTCGAGGAGGCGACTGAAGAGGGCGCGGTGGCCCGCAGCCAGGCCGACGCGCCGGAGATCGACGGACTGGTGCACATCCCGGACGGCGGACATCTCGTGGTCGGCGAGTTCGCCCGCGTGCGCGTCACCGACTGCGACGTGCATGACCTCTACGCCGAGATTGTCGCATGACGGCCTTTCTCCTGGCCCCTTTCCCGAGGAAAGGGGAGCGCAAGCGCCCCCCGATGGGAGAATTGACTGCCCGCTCCCCTTCCCCCGCCCCGCGGACGGGGGGGAAGGGTGGGTGGGGGGGGGGTCACATCAACCGCGCTAGCGCGGGCGGCCCAGCGGAGGCAGCATGAGCATCGCCGCGCGTCTGGCTGCCATCGCCGGCGAAGCGGCCGTGCTGACCGGCGCCGGCATGGATGTCCATCTCACCGACTGGCGCGGCCGCTACAGCGGCCGCGCCCGCTGCGTCGTCAAGCCGGCCTCGACCGAGGAAGTCGCCGCTGTCGTCGCGCTCTGCGCGCAGGAGCGCATCCCGATGGTGCCCCAGGGCGGCAACACCGGCCTGGTCGGCGGCGCCACGCCGCGCCACGACGGCGACGAGGTGGTGATCAGCCTTTCCCGCCTGCGCCGCATCCGCGAGCTCGATCCGGCCAACAACACCCTCACGGCGGAGGCCGGCTGCCTGCTGGTCGAGGCGCAGGCGGCGGCGGAGAGTGTCGACCGCCTGTTTCCGCTCTCGCTGGCCTCGGAAGGCAGTTGCGAGATCGGCGGCAACCTGTCCACCAACGCCGGCGGCGTGTCGGTGCTGCGCTACGGCAATATGCGCGAACTGACCCTGGGCATCGAGGTGGTGCTGCCCGACGGGCGCATCTGGCACGGCCTGCGCGGGCTGCGCAAGGACAACACCGGCTACGACTTGAAGCATCTCTTCATCGGCGCCGAAGGCACGCTGGGCATCATCACCGCCGCCGTGCTGAAACTGTTCCAGCGCCCGCGCCGGAGCGCCACCGCCTGGCTGGCACTGCGCGATCCGGCCGCCGCGGTGGAGCTGCTGTCGCGCCTGCGCAGCGCCTGCGGCGAGCGCGTCAGCGGCTTCGAGATCGTCGCCCGGCCGGCGCTGGAACTGGTGCTGAGGCACATCCCCGGCGCGCGCGATCCGCTCGCGGCGGCATCGCCCTGGTACGTGCTGGCCGAACTTACCGACGCGCTGGCGGATTTCGATCTCGCCGGCATGCTGGGGGCTGTTCTCGGCGCGGAAATCGGGGCGGGCCGGGTGGCGGATGCCGCCATCGCCCAGGACTTCGCCCAGCGGCAGGCCTTCTGGCAGCTGCGCGAGAACATCTCGGAAGCGCAGCGCATCGAGGGCCTCAGCATCAAGCACGACATCGCCGTGCCGGTATCACGCATCGCCGAATTCATCGCCCGCGCCGATGCGGCGCTCGCGAAGACTTTCCCCGCAGTGCGCATCGTCACTTTCGGCCATATCGGCGACGGCAACCTGCATTACAACCTGTCGCGGCCGGAGGCGGCGGCGAACGCCGCGTTCATCGCCCAGACGCCCGAGGTCAATCGCATCGTGCACGACATCGTCATCGATCTGGGCGGCTCGATTTCCGCCGAGCACGGCCTGGGCCAACTGAAGCGCACGGAAATCCTGCGCTACAAGAGCGCCGTCGAGATGGAGCTCATGCGCGCGGTGAAGCGGGCCCTCGATCCGCACGGGCTGATGAATCCGGGCAAGCTGCTGTGAGAGGGAAAGCAGGAATTGCCCGGCGTGTTTGACCGGGCAGGGTTAAAACGGTAATATCGCGGGCCCCTGGAGAGATGGCCGAGTGGTCGAAGGCGCTCC
>JBDHRL010000083.1:0-11941 GCA_039807535.1 Rhodocyclaceae bacterium | reverse complement strand
ATGACGCCCTGGTTGAGCGGATGCTCCGGGTTGCCGTCGATGTAGCGCACCTGCCCGTCGACCAGATGCACGCGGATGCCGCAGCGGCAGGCGCACATGTAGCAGGTGGTTTTCTTGACCTCCTGGACCGGAGCAGAGGGAGCGGACATTGTTGGGGGCGCTGATGTATTAGTTATTGGCGATATTCTTAATGCTTTAACTAAATGCCTCAAGGCAAATGTTTTTATTTGTCCATAAGAAGGTGGTGTTGATGCGGCTTATGGACTCCTGTAGTGTTGCGTCCGCAACGCAGGCGCATACTGCAATTTTCAAGTTTAGTAGGTTTCCCATGAGCGACATCCCCGGATTCGACCCCCATGAGCGGCGCGCCGTCGAGGCCGCCATGATCTACCGCTACGGCCAGCTGGTGCCGCTGCACGACACCGAGGTCGAACTGCGCCTGACGCCCGGCTCGGAGGCGCTCACCGCCGTGCCGGGCATCTACTGGAACGAGCGCAACGTGCAGTTCGTCGTCTGCAAGCTGGGCGAGCAGAAATACCGCTCCTATTTCTTCTACACCGAAGAGCAGCAATACCGCATCGGCGAGCAGGACTACGACGTCATCGAGGACTGCGTGCGCAACCTGCTGCAACTGCAGGTCGACCACGACGTCAAGCGCCGCGCCATCATGTCGAATCCGGGCCTAGGACCGGACGATGACTATCACGGGCCTTTGATAGTCTGATGAAAGTCTGCATCGTCTCCGACAGCCACGACCGCGGCCCCATGCTGGCCGCCGCCGTCGAGGAAGCGAAGTCGCTCGGCGCCGAGGCCGTCCTGCACTGCGGCGACGTCATCGGCCCCAACACCCTCAAGCCCCTGCTCAAGCTCGGCCTGCCGGTGCACGTCATCCACGGCAACAACTTCGGCGACTTCACCGCCATCTGCCAGATGGCCGCGCGCTCGAACGGCTTGCTGCACTATCACGGCGGCGACGCCTCGATCGAACTGGGCGGGCGAAAAATCTTTCTCGTGCACTACCCCCACTACGGTCAGGCCATGGCCTGCACCGGCGACTACGACCTGGTCTGCTGCGGCCACAGCCACAAGCCGGAAATTGCGAGCCAGCCGAACGTCAGGGGCGGCACCACCTGGCTGGTGAATCCCGGCACCGTCGCCGGCCTCGGCGCACCCGCCGCCACCTGGATTCTCGGCGACCTGGCCGCACTGACTTTCGCCGTCCGCCCGGTGGCGATGGCGGCAGTTTGACCACGCCTGCGCCAATGGTTTGATTTGCATCAAGCTCCCCTCGATTACAAGGATTGAGACTTTCAATCCGCGCATAGGCAAATTGAGCCGAGCGGCGGCACGCACTTGATTAGAATTCACTCCTGTTCTTCAACAGGAATTTCCGTTTCCGGGAGGCTCGATGTCAGCATCCATCGCTACCAGCCAGACGATCCTCGTCGTGGGCGGCGGCATCGCCGGCATGACGGCGGCGCTCGAAGCCGCCGAATGCGGCAGGCAGGTCATCCTCGCCGAAAAGCTGCCCACCCTCGGCGGGCGCACGGCGCTGCTCTACCGCTATTTTCCCAAGATGTGCCATCCCACCTGCGGCCTCGAGATCAACCTGAGGCGCCTCAAGGGCAATCCCAACGTGCGCGTCATGACCATGACCGAGGTCGCCGCAGTCAGCGGCACCCGCGGCGACTACACCGTCACGCTGAAGGTCAGGCCGCGCTACGTCACCGAGGCCTGCACCGCCTGCGGCGACTGCGGCAACGCGGTGTCGGCGGAGATCCCCAACCCGGCCAACTACGGCCTCGACAGGATCAAGGCAGCCTATCTTCCGCACGGCATGGCCTATCCGCAACGCTATGTCATCGATCCTTCCATCGTCGGCACGCCCGAGGGCGAAAAGGCCAGGGCCGCCTGCAAGGTCGGCGCGGTCGACCTCGCCATGCAGGAACAGACCGTCGAGCTGAAGGTCGGCAGCGTGGTCTGGGCCACCGGCTGGCGCCCCTACGACGCGGCGAAGATCCAGCCCTACGGCTATGGCCGCATCCCCAACGTCGTCACCAGCCTGGAGTTCGAGCGCATGGCCGACCCGCACGGCCCGACCTCAGGCCGCCTCCTGCGCGCCGACGGCAAGGAGGCGAAGAACGTCGCCTTCATCCAGTGCGCCGGCTCGCGCGACGAGAACCACCTGCGCCACTGCTCGCGCATCTGCTGCATGGCCTCGCTCAAGCAGACCCGCTACGTGCGCGAGGCCTGCGGCGAGGAAGGCAAATCCACGATCTACTACATCGACATCCGCGCCATCGACCGCTTCGAGGACTTCTACCAGAGCGTGCAGAACGACCCGACGGTCAGCTTCGTCAAGTCGAAGGTGGCGCGCATCGCCCTGAACGAAGAAACCGGCAATCCGGTGCTGCACGGCGTCGACACCGAGGGCTACCACCGCTACGCCACCGAGCATGACCTCGTCGTGCTGGCCGTCGGCATGGAGCCCGAAGTCACCGGGGTGAAACTGCCCGAGGACATCCTCCTCGACTCCTCGAATTTCATCGAAGGCTCGCAGAGCGGCGGCATGTTCGGCGCCGGAGCCGCCGCCAGCCCGCTCGACGTCAACCGCGCGGTGCAGAGCGCCACGGCGGCCGGCTTGCGTGCGATTCAAGTGATCCACAAGACCGCATCCACGGAGGCAGCGTGAAAACGACCTTCCCCCCATCCCCCTTCCCGCGGAAGGGGGTGACATTGGTTCGCGGGCTGCGCCCGCTCCGTTTGCTTGATTTGCTGCCGCCTGCGGGCGGCGCGGCGGAGGCAAAATGAACGCTCCCGCCACACCCAAATACGCCGCCTACCTCTGCTCCGGCTGCGGCATCGGCGACAGGCTCGACGTGCCGACGCTGGAGAAGATCGCCCAGAAAGAAGGCAAGATGGCGGTCGTGAAGAGCCATCCCTTCCTCTGCAATGCCGAAGGCGTGCAGATGATCCGGGACGACATCGCCAACGACGGCGTGACGCACCTGTGCATCGCCGCCTGCTCGCGCCGCGCCAAGACCGAGGCCTTCAGCTTTCCCGAGGTCGCCGTCTCCCGCGCCAACCTGCGCGAGGGCGTGATCTGGGTCGTCGCGGAAGGATCGGAGCACGACGAGGTGCGCCAGGAAATGGCTGACGACTACGTGCGCATGGGCTGCGCCGAGATCAAGAAGATGAAGGTGCCGGCCGGCAACGTGAAGGCGTCTTCCAGCAGGAAGATCCTCGTCGTCGGCGGCGGCATGTCCGGCATGACGGCGGCGCTGGCGGCGGCCGAGGCCGGCTACGAGGTGGCACTGGTCGAGAAGTCCGGTGCGCTGGGCGGCTTCGCCAACAATCTCTGGAAGCGCGTGCCCTTCGCCGCGCCCTATGCCGACGCCCAGCCGGTCGGCGCGGCGGAACTGGCCGCGAAAGTCTCCGGCCACGCCAGGATCAAGGTGCACCTGAACTCGACCGTCGCCGAAACCAGCGGCGCGCCCGGCCGCTTCGCCGTGAAGGTCGCCCAGCTCAGTGGGCAAATGGGGGGCAGCGTCGCCGAGGAACTCTGCGGCGCCATCGTCCAGGCCACCGGCTTCACACCCTACGACCTCGCCAGGCTGCCGGAACTCGGCGGCGGCCAGCCCAATGTCGTCGACCAGGCCGGGCTGGAAGCCCTGGCGAAAGCCGCCGACGGCGGGCCGATCAAGCGCGCCGACGGCAAGGAAGTCAACTCCGTCGTTTTCGTGCAGTGCGCCGGCCAGCGCGACACGACGGGCCAGCATCTGCCCTACTGTTCCGGCCACTGCTGCGCCACCAGCATCAAGCAGGCGACCTACTTCAAGGACGCCAACCCCGACGTCGACACCGTGGTCCTGTACCAGGACCTGCGCGTGCCGGGCATGGGCGAGGACTTCTACCGCAGCGCCCAGGACAAGGGCGTCGTCTTCACCAAGGGCCAGGCCAGCAAGGTGTCCGGCGGCGACGGATGCAAGGTCGACTTCAGGGATCTCATCCTGAATGAAGACGCCAGCATCGACGCCGACCTCGTCGTGCTCGCCACCGGCCAGGTGCCGAACGCCGGCGTGGACCTCGACGAATGGACCGCCACCGTCACGGCGGCGGAAAGCGGCGACGAAGCGGCGAAAATCAAGAAGGGCGAACTGCAGAAGATCTCCGTGCTCAACCTGGACTACCGTCAGGGCCCGGACATGCCGCAGTTCAAGTACGGCTTCGCCGACTCGCACTTCATCTGCTTCCCGTATGAAACGCGCCGCACCGGCGTCTATGCCGCCGGCCCGGTGCGCCGGCCGATGGACATGCTGCAGGCGACCGAGGACGCCACCGGCGCCGCGCTGAAGGCGATCCAGGCGGTGGAGAACGCCGCGCGCGGCCGCGCCGCGCATCCGCGCGTCGGCGACCTGTCCTTCCCCATCGTCCGCCTCGAGGGCTGCACCCAGTGCAAGCGCTGCACGGTGGAGTGCCCCTTCGGCGCCATCGACGAGGACGAGAAGCGCTTCCCGAAGTTCAACGAGGAACGCTGCCGCCGCTGCGGCACCTGCATGGGCGCCTGCCCGGTGCGCGTCATCTCCTTCGAGAACTACTCGGTGGACACCGTCGGCAGCCAGATCAAGGCGGTGAACATCCCCGACGAGTTCGAGGAGAAGCCGCGCATCCTCATCCTCGCCTGCGAGAACGACGCCTACCCGGCGCTCGACATGGCCGGCATCCAGCGCCTCTCGTATTCCGCCTTCGTGCGGGCGATTCCGGTGCGCTGCCTCGGCTCGGTGAACACCATCTGGATCACCGACGCGCTCAACTCCGGCTACGACGGCGTGATGATGATGGGCTGCAAGAAGGGCGACGACTACCAGTGCCACTTCGTCAAGGGCTCGGAGATGGCCTTCTACCGCATGAGCAAGATCGACGACACGCTGAAGCAGCTCGGCCTCGAGCCGGAGCGCGTGCAGTCGCTGGAAGTCGCCATCACCGACAATGCCCGCGTGGCGCAGCTGATCAACGACTACGCGGAACAGATCAACCAGATGGGACTGTCGCCGATGAAGGGCTTCGGCTGAACATGAACAACCTATCCCCCGCCCCCCTTCCCGCGGGAAGGGGTGACGAAGGTTCAGCCGCCATGCGGCTTCCATGAAAGGGATTGAGAGAATGACCACCGCGAACCAAACCGCCATCGCCGAGTACAAGAACAACTTCCTGCGGGAAGTCGAGGCCAATGTCGAGGAAGGCCACTGGGTGCGCATGTGCATGCAGTGCGGCGTCTGCGCCGGCTCCTGCCCCCTCGGCAACGCCTGGGCGCACCCGCCGCAGGAGCTGTTCATGATGATCCGCGCGGGGAAGCGCGATGCCGTGCTCGCCTCCGATTCGATGTGGATGTGCACCTCCTGCTACAACTGCATCGTGCGCTGCCCGAGGAAGCTGCCCATCACCCACATCATGCACGGCCTCGCCAACTACGCGCATCGCCTCGGCCTGGCGCCGAAGGGCCAGCCGACGCGCGAGATGGCTCGCCTCTTCTGGAACAACCTGGCGAAGAAGGGGCGGATCAACGAGCTGAAGTTTTCCCTCGCGCTCTATTTCAAGGACGGCTTCGCGCAGGGCATCAGGAACGCACTCGCCATGCAGGCCGCCGGCCTCGGCCTGATGAAAGCCAAGCGCCTCAACCCGATGGAGATCCTCGGCGGCCACGCCGTCAAGGACCAGGCCGGCTTCAAGGCGATGATCGCCAAGGCGCGCGAGATCGAAGACCGCAAGAAGGGCTTCGCAAAATGAGAACAGGCACCCCCGTCATTCCCGCGAAAGCGGGAATCCATGGGCTCTGGCGCGGACTTCTGGATTCCCGCTGTCGCGGGAATGACGATTGCGCCTAACGGAGACACGCAACATGGCAAAGAAAGAATACGCGTTCTACCCCGGCTGCTCCTCGCAGTCGAAGGCCTCGGCCTCCAACTACCTGACGTCGGTGAACGCCATGTGCGACAAGCTCGACGTCACCATCACCGAGATCCCCGACTGGAACTGCTGCGGCGCCTCGATCGGCTACGCCGAGGGCGGCGAGTTGCCGCGCCTGGCGCTCTCGGCGCGCAACTTCGCCCTGGCCGAGACGCACCTGCCGGGCAAGGAAATGGTCGCCACCTGCGCCGCCTGCTGGCTCGCCCAGCGCGAGGTGAAGGAGCGCCTCGACGGCAGCGAGCAGTTGCTCAAGGAGACCAACGAGGCGCTCGCCGCCGCGGGACTCAAATACCAGGGCACGACGCCGGTGCGCCACATGGTCGAGGTGCTGATCGAGGACCTCGGCTACGACGCGCTGAAGCAGCCGGTGGTGAAGCCGCTGGAAGGCATCAAGTTCGCCGGCTACGTCGGCTGCCAGACCAACCGCCCCTTCGGCATCGCCGGCGAGTCCTTCGAGAACCCGGTGTATCTCGACAAGCTGGTCGAGACCATCGGCGGCGAGGCCGTGCCCTACGACCAGAAGGTGACCTGCTGCGGCGGCGCGCTGGCCTTCTCCGAGCCGGAGAAATCGCAGAAGCAGATCCGCGACATCGTCGAGTCGGCCTACGACCACGGCGCCGAGATGATCGTCACGCCCTGCCCGCTGTGCCAGGCCAACGTCGAGATCTACCAGAGCGAGATCAACAAGAAGCAGGGCACCAAGTTCGCCATGCCGGTGCTCTACTACTCCCAGCTGATGACCGTCGCCTACGGCGGCAGCGCCAAGGAAGCCGGCCTCGACGGCCATCTCATCAAGGCGACCCGGCTGGAAGAGATCGCCAAGAAGTAGCAAACAGCCCATCCCCTGGCCCCTTCCCCGCGGGAAGGGGTAACGGGCGTTCAGCCGCTGCGCGGCTTCCATGCGTTGGTAAAAGTCAGTCCCCGCAGCACGGCGGGGACGGTTCAGATCCTGCGGCCGGCCGCCTCGAAAGCGGCGGCCAATTCCTCGTAGTCGCGCGTGACCGGGAACTGCGGAAACTCGTCGATGACGTTCTGCGGCGGGCGGAACAGGATGCCGGCGTGGGCCTCGGCCAGCATCGCCGTGTCGTTGTAGGAATCGCCGGCGGCGATGGTCTTGAAGTTGAGCGCCTTGAAGGCTTTCACCGACTCGCGCTTCTGCTCCGGCATGCGCAGCGTGTAGTCGCGCACGAAGCCGGTTTCATCCACCTCAAGCTTGTGGCAGAACAGCGCCGGGTAGCCGAGCTGGCGCATCAGCGGCATGGCGAACTCGTAAAAGGTATCGGAGAGAATCACCACCTGGAAGCGCTCGCGCAACCAGTCGAGGAACGCGCGTGCGCCGGGCAGCGGACCCATTTCCGCGATCACCCGCTGGATGTCGGGCAGACCGAGATCGTGCTGCTTCAGCAGGGCCAGGCGCCCCTGCATCAGCCTGTCGTAGTCCGGCTCGTCGCGCGTGGTGCGCGCCAGTTCGGGGATGTTGGTCCGCTTCGAGAACTCGATCCAGATTTCGGGAATCAGAACGCCTTCAAGGTCCAGACATGCCAGCTGCAATTGACTTCTCCCGGTCGTCGCGCCGCCGGCGTGGCGGCCGGTGCAAAGGTTCGGCATTTTAGCCGAATCCGCCGGTGCGCAGAAGCGTTCCGGCGCTCCGCTCAGGTGGTCAGCCTGCGGTAGATGTCCGCCACCTTCAGCGGCAGCTTCTTCGCGTCGTCGAGCACGGTGTAGCGCGCCGGGCCGTAGAGGCGCGGCAGGTAGTCGGCGCCGTGGCGGTCGATGGTGACGCAGTAGCTCCTCACGCCGCGCTGGTGCGCCTCCTGCAGGGCGCGGCGCGTGTCCTCGACGCCGTAGTGGCCGCGGTACTCGTCGCCGAAGTCGTCCGGCCGCCCGTCGGAGAGCGTCACCAGCAGGCGGTGGCGCGCCGGCTGCGCTTCCAGCAATTGCGTGAGATGGCGGATGGCCACGCCCATGCGCGTGTAGTCCTTCGCCTCGATGGCGGCGATGCGCGCGCGCACCGTCGCATCGTAGGCTTCATCGAAGCGCTTCACCGGATAGATGTCGCAGCGCGTGCGCGTCCAGCCGGAAAAGCCGTAGATGGCGTAGGTGTCGCCCAGCGTCTCCAGCGCCTCGCACAGCATCACCAGCGATTCGCGTTCGGCCTCATTCACCCAGCCCTTGGTCGAGCCGCTCATGTCCACCATGAACATCGCCGCCAGCGAGCGCTCGCTGCGGATGCGCCGGCTGTAGAGCCGCGCCTCCGGCTCGGCGCCGGCGGCGCGGTCGCCGGCCGCCTCGACGAGGGCATCGACGTCGATCTCCTCGCCCTCCGGCTGGCGGCCGAGCAGGCGGTCCTCGCCGCGCAGCATCTCGAAGCGCCGGCGTATCTGCCGGATCGCCGCCGTGTTGCGCAGACTGACTTTCGCCACGTAGTCCGGATCGCCGGCCGGCAGGTCCACCTCGAACAGATGGCACCAGCCGCGGCGGTAGGCACGGCGGCGGTAGTCCCATTCGTCGTAGCGGCGATGCGGCTCGCGGTGGCTGGTCAGGGCGTCCTCGCCGCCGCCTTCCCGTTCGGTGGGCTGCCAGGCGCCGGGGCCGGCCGGCACCAGGCATTCCGGCGGCAGCTCGCCGAGATCCTGCAGCAGCGACTGCGCTGCCGCCTGCGCCTCGGGCGGCAGCGCCAGCGCCTCGCCGTCGAGGCTGAACTCGAGCTTGCCGCCCTCGAGGTTCACCGCCGGCGAGGATTCACCGGCGCCCTGCCGTCCGCCGAATCCCTTCAGGGTGGACAGCGCCTTGCGCACGATGTCGGTCTCGCGTTCCAGGCGCGCCGCGCGCACGCGCAGCGCCGCCGCGAGGTCGATCGCGCCGGCATGCGGCAGCGACGGCGGCCCGGCCTCGCCGGCCATGCATTCGTCGAGAAAAGTCAGTGTCTGCGACACGGCGGCATCGGGGCGGCCGAGGCATCGCGCGGCCTCTTGCAGGGATTCCGGCCAGGGGCCGCGAAGCCGCGCGATCTCGGCGGCGAGGCCGGGCAGTTCCGCGCCCAGCACCGCTTCGAGGCGCACCGCCTCCAGCGCGGCGAACCAGCGCAGCGCCCGCTCGCGATCCGGCCAGCGCGAGAGATGCGATTCGATATCCACCGCCGCCGTGCCGAAGGTGCCGTGGCGCGTCTGCGCCCACAGCAGCGCCGCCGTCGCCTTGTAGAGGCGACGGTTCTCGTCCTGCGTCGGCAGCGCCGCCAGCTGCGCCGGGAGAAAGACGGTCTCGGTGTCGGTGTGGGCGAAGGCGCCGGCGGACAGCGCCAGGGCGCGGCCGGAGAGCCCTTGAATGAAACGCGCAAGGCGCACTTCGATGTCGGCGAACCGTGCCGCCGCCGGCGCATGCGCGCGTGCGGCACAGAAACCGTCGAGGTCGCGCAGCAGCGCCATCGCCGCCTGGCCGCCCTGGCGGTCGTAGGCGTCGAGCCCCGCCAGCACCCAGGCTTCGAAGCCCGCCACGTCCAGCCGATCGAGCGCACGCGGCGCCAGCGAGGCGACGAGGTAGCCGACCTCGGCATACGACTGCGCGGCGACGCCGGTCCAGTGCAGCACGCGCTCCTGCTGCTCGCGCGTGAGCTTCTCGAGGCCGTCTGCGATGCCCTGCGCCGAACGGTGCGAAGTCGAGGCGAAGAGCAGCTCGTCGAGGCGCGCTTCCAGCTCGTTGGAGAAAAGGCGTCGCGCGGTCATGCGGTCCTCGTCATTCCCGCGAAAGCGGGAATCCAGTTGTCTGGCCATGGGTCCCCGCTTTCGCGGGGACGACGCGACCTAGAACACGGCGTGGACGAGGTCATCCAGCGTCCCCGTCATCTCGGGATCGTCGCTGAGCGCCCGTGCGATCGCCGCGGTGCAGGCCGCCGCCGGCGCCACGCCGTCGGCGATCAGCTGGGCGGCGTGCACCAGCAGGCGCGTGCTGGCGCCCTCGTCGAGCCCGGCGCCCTTGAGGTTGCGCGTCAGCTCGGCCAGCTTGACCAGGCGGCGGGCGGTGTCCGCATCGACGCCGCCCTCGGTGGCGACGATGCCGGCCTCGACGGCGGCCTCGGGATAATCGAACGCCAGCGCGACGAAGCGCTGGCGCGTGGACGGCTTGATCTCCTTCAGCACGCTCTGGTAGCCGGGGTTGTAGGAGATCACCAGCATGAAGTCGTCGGGCGCGGCGAGCAGCTCGCCGCGCTTGTCGATGGCCAGCATGCGCCGCGCGTCGGCGAGCGGGTGGATCACCACCGTGGTGTCCTTGCGCGCCTCGACGATCTCGTCGAGGTAGCAGAGGGCGCCGGCGCGCACGGCGGCGGCGAGCGGGCCGTCCACCCACACCGTCTCGTTGCCGACGATGAGGTAGCGGCCGACGAGGTCGGCGGTGGTGAGGTCGTCGTGGCAGGCCACGGTCACCAGCGGGCGCTTCAGGCGCCAGGCCATGTACTCGACGAAGCGCGTCTTGCCGCAGCCGGTCGGCCCCTTCAGCAGCACCGGCAGGCGGCGGCGATGGGCGGACTCGAAGAGGGCCACCTCGTCACGGACGGGCCGGTAATACGGCTCGGACTCGATCCGCGCCAGTGCCGGGACGATGTCGCGGGCTGCGCTCACGATACGGCCATCCCCCTGTCCCCCTTCCCGCGGAAGGGGGTAACGGTCGTTCGCGGGCTGCGCTCGCTCCATGCCGGGGCGCTCAATCGTCGAACCCCGCGTCGTAGACGTCTTCGTCGCGCGCCAGCTTCTCGGCCGCCTCGCGCTCCGCGGCGAGGGCCTTCTCGCGCACCTGCTCGCGGCGCTTCTCGGCTGCCTCCTGGTGCAGGGCGATGCTCTCCTCGCCGAACAGCACCTGGCGCAGGAAGCGGTAGCCGAACTGCAGGAGCCGCTGCTCGGCTTCGAGGCTGTCGCCCAGCATGGCCTGGCGCTCGGCCTCGGGCACGTCGTAGAGCTCGTTGAACGGGCCGGAATCGACGAAGGCGCGGAAGGTGTCGATGTCGTAGCAGGTCATGAAGAACAGCTGGCGGCTCTTCACCGAGGGCTTGCCCACGGTCGGGCCCGAAGACATCTTCTTCAGCACCAGCTGGCGCCAGCCGCGGCCCTGCTCGTCGTATTCGGTCAATCCCTGTTCGGCGCGGTATTCGTCGATGGTCAGGCTGCGCGGTTCATTGTGGCCGAGGCAATGCTCTTCCTTGACCAGCGCATACGAATGCGTGTCCGTGTATTCGTCCTGCTTGCGCATGGAGAGCAGCGCCACCGGGTAGTAGCGGCAGGCGGTGGGGCGGTCTTCATAGACGCTGCAACCCTCCGGCGTCATGAACTGGCAGGCGCTGCCGCCCGCGACCGGCTTCAGCTTGATGCCGGCGATGCCGTCCTTCTCCAGTTCGTAGGGCACGGCGTACTGCTGCAGGAACTGCGCCGAGGCCAGGCCGAGGCGCCGTTTCAGGCGCAGGATGTCGTAGGGCGTCAGCGAGATGTCGATGTTGCTGCAGCAGGCGTTCCAGCAGGCGATGCCCTTGCGGCACTGGAACCGGATCGTCTTGGCGCCGTCGACCATCTCCGGCACGACAGGGCTGTTGAAGGGCAGGTCTTTCGGATCGGGAGTGCTCATGGGACGCCTCAAGAAAAAGCGGGCGCTCCATCATGGAGCGCCCGCCCAGTTTACTCCGACTGGCTCGCCGCCGGGCCGCCCCAAGGCGGGCCCAGTGTAAAACATGGAGCGCAGCGAACCTCCGTCACCCCCTTCCGGGGGAAGGGGGCGGGGGGATGGCCGTCCTCAGTGCGCGGCGGCCTTGAACAGCTTCGACTTGTCGACCAGATCGACGTGCTTGCGCTTGAAGCAGGTCCACTTCCTGGCCTTCTTGTCGTAGATGGAGTTCACGAAGCAGTGCCAGTTCTGCTCGTCGACGAAGTTCTTGTCGGTGCGGTAGTAGAAGCCGGGGTAGCGGCTCTCCTCGCGGAACTGGATGTGCTTC
>JBDHRL010000082.1:0-12124 GCA_039807535.1 Rhodocyclaceae bacterium | reverse complement strand
CCGCAGCAGGCCATGCCGCCGCCGATGAGGAGGATGTCCAGTTCTTCCTGGACGATCTCGGGTTTGTCGAATGTTCCAGACATTGCAGTCACCTTATTGAATTTAAGTTGTCGGTTCGCCGCTTACTTCACGCGGATCAGTTCGTCGGCCTTGCCGGCGCGGTAGCCGCCCATGACGTCCTTGGTGAAGACGCCCGGCTTGTCGAGGTCGGCCATCTTCGGCATCGGCTTGCCGCCGTACGGGTCGATCGAGCCCTCGGCGGTGGTGCGGATGGGGAACTTGAAGCGCTTGATGGTGCCGTTGCGGAACTTGATGGTCCACATGATGGAGTCGGAGCCGCGCAGCGGCTGCACCGAGCCGCCCAGCGGCACGATGTCGGCGTAGTGGCGCGCCTCGATGGCGTTCTGCGGGCAGATCTTCACGCAGGAGTAGCACTCCCAGCACTGCTCGGGTTCCTGGTTGAAAGCCTTCATGGCATGGCCGGTTTCCGAACCGTCCTTGTCCAGCTTCATCAGGTTGTGCGGGCAGATGTACATGCACGCGGTCTTGTCCTGGCCCTTGCAGCCATCGCATTTCTCGGTACGAACAAAGGTTGGCATTTTCCTTCTCCTAAAAAACGACGCCGGCGCCCTTGCGCCGGCGTGAACCAAAATCAGCGCGCCGAATGGCCGACGAGCTTGACTTCAACTTTCTCGGTGAGCCCCGCGTAGTAGGCACGCAGGATTTCGAGCACTTCCGGCCGGGAAAATTCCGCCGGCACGTCATCGCCTTCCGAAAGCATCTTGCGCAGCTTGGTGCCGGAGAGCAGCAGCCGGTCGGCGTCGCCGTGCGGGCAGGTGCGCGCCGAGGCCATGCCGCCGCACTGGTAGCACCAGAAGGTCCAGTCGATCTTCAGCGCCTGCGTCTCCAGCGAGCCCTTCGGGATCTCGTCGAAGATGTGGTGGGCGTCGAACGGGCCGTAGTAGCTGCCGACGCCGGCGTGGTCGCGGCCGACGATCAGGTGCGAGCAGCCGTAGTTCTGGCGGAACAGGGCGTGCAGCAGCGCCTCGCGCGGGCCGGCGTAGCGCATGTCGAGCGGATAGCCGGCCTGCACCACGGTGTTCTTGACGAAGTACTTCTCGGCCAGCGTGGCGATGGCCTGGGCACGCACGTCGGCTGGAATGTCGCCCGGCTTCAGGTTGCCGAGCAGCGAGTGGATCAGCACGCCGTCGCAGGTCTCGATGGCCACCTTGGCCAGATATTCGTGCGAGCGGTGCATCGGATTGCGCGTCTGGAAGGCGGCCACTTTCGACCAGCCCATCGACTCGAACAGGGCGCGGGTCTGCGCCGGCGTGAGGAACAGATCGCCGTACCTGGACGGGAACTCGCCCTGCGAGAGCACCTTCACCGGGCCGGCGAGGTTCACGTCGCCCTGCTCCATCACCATCTTGACGCCGGGGTGTTCGAGGTCGGTGGTCTTGAAGACCATGGCGCACTCGTGCGCCTTGTCGATGGCGTACTTCTCGGTGATCTTCAGGGTGGCGAGGATCTCGCCGCTGTCCGGATCGACCAGGGCCACGTCGGCGCCGACCGTCAGCGCATTGGCGGTCGCCTGGTCGGTGGATAGCGTGATGGGAATCGGCCAGAACAGGCCATTGGCCATCTTCATGCCGTCGCACACGCCCTGCCAGTCGCTGTGCGTCATGAAGCCGTCGAGCGGCGTGAAGCCGCCGATGCCCAGCATGATGAGGTCGCCCTTCTCGCGTGAGCTGACCTTGATCTGCGGCAGCGAACTGGCGCGCGCCAGTTCGGCCTTCAGCGCCTCTCCGGCGAGCAACAGGGGCTTCAGCGCGCCCCCGCCGTGCGGATTGACCAGTGCCATTGCGTCTCCTCCCTGACTGTAGCCTTTTTAAGTCCGTGCGAAGGCTAGCATTTCCGGGAAGGGGCATTAATCGTTTTATTTTATTGGGAAATAGGGGAGGTCGATTTTTTGGCTTCGGCCGGGGTGCAAAGCCCCCCTTAACCTGCGCTGCGTGCAGGTGAGCCTTCGCCAAAACAAGCCTTTCCGGCTTGTTTTGACCTGTATCAATATAAAAGGAATGAGGGGCTAAAGAGGCAGCTTCTGCTTCGCTTCCTCGGCCTGGCGGGCGCGCAGTTCGCGCAGCCGGGCGTCGACCTGCGAATGCTCGAAAAAATCGCCGTCGCCGGCCTTCTGCGCCAGTTCCAGCTGCTGGATCGCCGCCACCAGCTGGCCCTGCAGGACATACAGCTCGGCCTGGGCGCGGTGCTGCTGCAGGCGCTTGCCGAGAGCAGCATAGCTCTTCGCCTGCAGGCCGTGCAGGGCTGCGTCGGAAGGGGTGATCTGCAGCTCCTCCGTTGCCGTTTTCAGCGCCTCCTGCGGCTGGCCGTTCGCCAGCAGGCCGTCGATCTGGCCATAGAGCAGCGCCTTGTTGCGCGGGTAGCGCAGGCGCGCCTCGCGATACAGCTTCAAGGCCCCGCTCAGGTCGCCCTGGGCCTTCTTCAGGTCGGTAGCCAGGGTGTCGATCATCGGCGAAGCGGCCTTCAGCCGGCGCATTTCGGCGACTTCCCGCTCGCCGGCGGCGTACTGCCTGGCGCGCATCTGCGCCACGGCCAGGCCATAGCGGGCCGCCGCCTCGGACAGATACTTGCGCTCGCGCAGCTGGGTCTCGAAATCGGTGATGGCATCGCCCGGGTCGCCCTGGCTGGCGCGCAGCTTGGCGCGCACCAGCTGGAAGTCGGTGGAGTCCGCGACCTGGCGGTAATGCGCCTGCAGGATGCGGTTCTCCATGTCGCTGATGCGTTCGACGGTGAGCGGGTGGGTGCGCAGGTAGCCGGGTGCGTTGTTCTCGTAGAGGCGGCCGAACTTCAGCATGCGCTCGAAGAAGCTGGCCATGCCGCGCACGTCGAAGCCGGCGCGATCCAGGGTCTGAATGCCGATGCGGTCGGCCTCGCGCTCGTAATCGCGCGAATAATTCAGCATGGTCTGCACGCCGGCGGCCGTTCCCGCGACGATCGCCGCCTGGCTGACATCGGAATTCGAGCGCGCCGCCAGGATCGCCACCGCCACCGCCAGCCATTGCGCCACCTGGGCCTGGTTCTGCTTGCCCATCATCCGCGCCAGGTGTTTTTGCGTGACGTGGGCGATTTCGTGCGCGAGCACGCCGGCCAGCTCGGATTCGGATTGCGCCGCGAGGATGAGCCCGCTATGCACGCCGATGAAGCCGCCCGGCAGGGCAAAGGCGTTCAGGGTGGCGTCGCGCAGGGCGAAGAATTCGAAGCTCTGACCCGCCTCGGGCGTGGCCGCCGAGAGGCGGGCGCCGAGCGTATTCAGGTAGGCCGCGACCTCGACATCGTCGATGTAGGATGGCTCGCGCAGGCGGATGTCGCTCATGATCGACTCCCCGATGCGCCGTTCCAGGTAGGGAGGAAGATCCGAACGCGAGGCCTCGCCCAGGTCGGGCAGCCCTTCGGCCAGCACGGCAGGCGCCAGCGCGGCGAGAAAGCACAGGATTCCGAATCGCATCGGCGTATATGATACCCTCGGTGATGACGGCCCTGATGCCGCATCGCCGACCTTGGGCCGCCCACGGCGGGATGAAATCTGGCGGCTCTGGTCGGCACGCAAGGCGTTTCACGCTAAAGATTCGGCTAAAATGGCCGAAACTGGCAAAAGGGCCCCCGAAACAAGTCCGGCAGGGTCATGCGGGTCCTGTTCGGAGGTCCCTGATGGATAGTCACAATTCAAGAAGGTTCTCTTGAGCACACACGCCGTTTTGCTGGCCGAGGATTCGCCCGAGGACATCCGGCTGATCCTCAATGCGCTGCGCCCCATCATTCCGGAGGCCCAGGTCGCGACGTGCGCCGATGGCATCGAAGCACTGGATTATCTCTTCGCCCGCAAGGCCCACGCCAATCGCAGCGACGACGACCTGCCGGGCGTGGCGCTCATCGACCTGAATCTGCCGAAGATCAACGGCCTGGAAGTGCTGCGCGAACTGCGCGGGAACCCGCGCACCCGCCTGCTGCCGGTGGTCATCCTCTCGGCCTCCTCGGAACAGCGCGACGTGCGCGCCGCCGCCCTGCTCGGCGCCAACAGCTACGTGTGCAAACCCATCGATTACGGCCGCCTGCGCGAAACCGTCGAACTGCTCGGCCACTACTGGCTCGATCTCAACGTCCCGCCGCCGGCGCCCGTCTCCTGACATGAGGCTTCGTCTCCAGGCCCTTTTCCCGAGGAAGGGGGCAGCGGCGGTTCAGCCGCTGCGCGGCTGCCGCATCATTGCCTTCGGCACCCCGGCACAAGGCTGAAAACATGGCCGGCCCGCTCACGCATTTCGATGCCCGCGGCCAGGCGCACATGGTCGACGTGGCCGGCAAGAACGACACCCGCCGCGTCGCCCGCGCCGCCGGCAGCGTCTTCATGCAGCCGGCCACCCTGGCCCTGATCGAATCCGGCGGCGCGCAGAAAGGCGACGTGCTCGGCGTGGCCCGCATTGCCGCCATCCAGGCCGCCAAGCGCACCGCCGAACTGATCCCCCTCTGCCACCCGATCGCCCTGACCCGTGTCGGCGTCGAATTCGCCATCGACCCCGCCCGCGCCTGCATCACCTGCGAGGCGACGACCGAGACGGTCGGCCGCACCGGCGTGGAAATGGAGGCGCTCACCGCCGTCAGCGTCGGCCTGCTCACCATCTACGACATGTGCAAGGCGGTCGACCGCAGCATGCGTTTCGACAATGTCCGCCTGCTGGAAAAGATGGGCGGGAAAAGCGGCCACTGGCAGGCGGAATGATCAGGAAGCATATTAGTCGACGCTGAAATTGGCGACGCTTATTTTCCAATCAATACCGATTAGTTGTCCTCCTGCGTTTTCCCGGCTAGAGTCTTGGCACGACCTGGCCGGACAGCTGTCGGTTTCGGACCAAGGCCTCATCGCCCGCCGCGCTTTGGGCCGGCGAATCCACAAACCATAGGAGTCACACGGATGGATGCAATTCGCAGAACTCTGCTCAAGGGGGCGGGCGCCGCCGGGGCGATCACGGCAGCCATGGCGGCCGGCGTGCTGAAGCCCTCCGGGGCACTGGCCGCGGAATACAACCGGGCCGCCTTCGAGGCCAAGGACCTGGCCAACGCCTTCAGGAACATCGGCGCCGGCAGCGCCGCCGACAACAGCGGCATCGTCATCAAGGCGCCGGACATCGCCGAGAACGGCGCCGTCGTGCCGGTCGACATCAGCAGCAGCATCCCCAACACGATTTCGCTCGCCGTGCTGGTCGACAAGAACCCCCTGCCGCTGTCCAGCGCCTTCGATTTCGCCAACGGCGCCCTGCCCGAAATGGCCTTGCGCCTGAAGATGGGCCAGACGTCGATGGTCGAGGTCGTCGCCAAGACCTCGGACGGCAAATTCTACAAGGCAAAAAAGGAAGTCAAGGTCACCGTCGGCGGCTGCGGCGGTTGAACGAAGCGACGACACGGACAAAGGAAACGACATGGCAGATCCGATGAAAATCCGCGCCCAGATGAAGGGCGACAACGCGGAAATCCGCGTCCTCATGAGCCACCCGATGGAAACCGGCCAGCGCAAGGACAACGCCGGCAACACCATTGCGGCCCATTACATCCAATCCATCGCCATCGACGTCGGCGGCAAGCGCGTCATCCAGGGCCAGACCGGCACCTCGATCTCGCGCAACCCGGTGTTCGGCTTCCGCGTCAAGGGCGCCAAGGCCGGCGACAAGGTCGTCATCCACTGGGAAGACAACAAGGGCGAGAAGCGCACCGACGAAACGACGATCAGCGCCGGCTGAGCGGCACGAAAAAAACAAAAACCGGGGCGGCGACGATCGCCCCGGCAAGGCAGCACTACCCATTAGGAGGAAGCATCATGAAGCAGCGCCTGAGCAAGTTCATGGCTGCGGCGGCAATCACGGCGGCTTTCGCCGTGCAGGCCCAGCAGCCCGCCAAGAAAGCCCCGCCGCCGGCGAAGTCGCCCAACCCCGCCGCCGCGCCCGCCAAGAGCGCCATCTCCGAAGAATTCGAGAAATTCCGCGACGTCCTGGAAGAGGACAACCCCGCCGAGCTGTTCGAGGCGCGGGGCGAGGACATCTGGAAGAACAGGAAGGGGCCGGACGGCGCCTCCATGGCGCAGTGCGACCTCGGCCTCGGCGCCGGCGTCGTCAAGGGCGCCTACGTGCAGATGCCGCGCTGGTTCGCCGACGTCGGCAAGGTGATGGACGCCGAGCGGCGCGTCGTGCATTGCATGGTGAAATACCTCGGCTACAAGGAAGAGGACATCCGCAAGCAGCCGTTCAGCAACGACCGCGTCACGCCGGACCACGTCTCGGTCATCACCTACGTCGCCGGCCAGTCGCGCAACATGAAGATCGCCGCGCCGCAGAAGCATCCCAAGGAGATCGAGACCTACAACATCGGCAAGGAGATCTTCGCCTACCGCGCCGGCCCCTACGATTTCTCCTGCGCCACCTGTCACGGCAACGACGGCTTGCGCATCCGCACCCAGGACCTGCCCAACCTGAGAAAAAAAGACGAGGCCATCCGCGCCTATCAGGGCTGGCCCGGCTACCGCATGACCGGCGGCTTCATGCTGACCCAGCAATGGCGCATGAACGACTGCTTCCGCCAGCAGCGCTTTCCCGAGCCGACCTATCTGTCGGATTCCATCACCGCCCTGCTCGACTACATGACCGTCACCGCCAACGGCCAGGTATACAAGGGCCCGGGCATCAAGCGCTGAGGGAGACGACGCCATGAAGAAAACCATCGCATTCGCAATCGCCGCGTTCGCCTGCGCGCCCGCCTTCGCCGAGGGCGGCGACTACCGCGCCGAAGCCGTCGCCATGCTGAAGCACGACTTCAAGACGAAAGGCATCGCCACCGCCGACCGCATCTACGAGGACGGCGTGCAGGCCGTCTGCAACCGCAGCGGCGACCACCCGCCCAAGGCCATCGCCGAGCGGCTCGAAAAGGACCAGCTCGACAGCATCAAGTACCCCGCCGACGGCAAGCTGATGGGCGACTGGAAGGCCGGCGAGAAGCTGGCCCAGAACGGCCGCGGCATGACCTGGAGCGACAAGGCCGGCGTGCCCGGCGGCGGCAACTGCTACAACTGCCACCAGATCGGGCCGCAGGAGACCTCCTTCGGCACGGTCGGGCCGAGCCTCTACCAGTTCGGCAAGCTGCGCGGCAGCGGGCCGGACATGCAAAAATACGTATACGGCAGGATCTGGAACGCCAAGGCCTTCAGCCTGTGCTCGGCCATGCCGCGCTTCGGTCACGTCGGCGCACTCACCGAAACCCAGATCAAGGACCTCGTCGCCCTGCTGCTCGATCCGCAGTCACCGGTCAACAGCAAATAACCAAAGACCAAGCTCATGGAGGCTTGGCGTTGCCAAGCCTCTTTTTTTTGAGGACCCCGACATGTCCATGAACCGCAGGGAGTTCCTGCAGATACTCGCCGCCGCCTCCGCCGCCGGCTTCGCCCTCGACTCGCGCGAACTGCTCGCCGCCCAGGGCGGGGACAGGCTCTATGCGCTGCCGCGCTTCGGCAACGTGCACTTCCTGCACTTCACCGACTGCCACGCCCAGCTGCTGCCCATCTATTTCCGCGAACCGAACGTGAACCTCGGCATCGGCGCGGCGCGGAGCAAGCCGCCGCACCTTGTCGGCGAGCACCTGCTCAAGGCCTTCGGCATCCGGGCGAAGAGCGCCGAGGCGCATGCCTTCACCTTCCTCGATTTCACGGCGGCGGCGCAGGCCTACGGCAAGGTCGGCGGTTTCAGCCACCTCGCCACGCTGGTCAAGCGCCTGCGCGCCGCGCGCCCCGGCGCCCTGCTGCTCGACGGCGGCGACACCTGGCAAGGCTCCGCCACCGCGCTGTGGAGCCGCGGCCAGGACATGGTCGATGCCTGCAAGCTGCTCGGCGTGGACATGATGACGCCGCACTGGGAGCTCACCTACGGCGCCGAGCGCGTCATGGAAATCGTCGGGAAGGACCTGAAGGGAAAGATCGAATTCCTCGCCCAGAACATCAAGACGACGGACTTCGGCGACGCGGTGTTCCAGCCCTACGCGATGCGCGAGCTGAACGGCGTGCCGGTGGCGGTGATCGGCCAGGGCTTCCCGTACACGCCGATCGCCAACCCGCGCTACCTGATTCCCGACTGGACCATGGGCATCCAGGACGAGGAGATGCAGAAGGTGGTCGCCGAGGCGCGCGGCAAGGGCGCCCAGGTGGTGGTGGTGCTCTCCCACAACGGCATGGACGTCGACCTGAAGATGGCGAGCCGCGTCACCGGCATCGACGCCATCCTCGGCGGCCACACCCACGACGGCGTGCCCGCGCCTTCCATCGTGAAGAACGCCGGCGGCCGCACGCTGGTGATGAACTCCGGCTCCAACGGCAAGTTCCTCTCGGTGCTCGACTTCGACGTGCGCGGCGGCAAGGTGCGGGATTTCCGCTACAGGCTGCTGCCGGTGTTCGCCAACCTGCTGCCGGCCGACGCCGAAATGGCCGCCTACATCGACAGGGTGCGCGCGCCGCACCTGGCGAAGCTGGAGGAGAAGCTGGCCGTCACGGAAGGCCTGCTCTACCGGCGCGGCAACTTCAACGGCAGCTGGGACCAGCTGATTCTCGACGCCATGCTGGAAGTGCAGGACGCGCAGATCGCCTTCTCGCCCGGCTTCCGCTGGGGCACCAGCCTCCTGCCCGGCCAGGCCATCACCTTCGAGCACCTGATGGACCAGACGGCGATCACCTACCCCTACGCGACGCGGACCGACATGACCGGCGCCACCATCAAGGACATCCTCGAGGATGTCTGCGACAACCTCTTCAACGCCGACCCCTACAAGCAGCAGGGCGGCGACATGGTGCGCGTCGGCGGCATGAGCTACGCCTGCGACCCCAGCGCCGCCATGGGCAGCCGCATCCGGGACATGCGCCTGGACGGCAGGCCGATCGAGGCCGGCAAGACCTACAAGGTGGCCGGCTGGGCGCCGGTCGCCGAGGGCGCCCGGGGCGAGCCGATCTGGGAGGTGGTGGCGAAGTGGCTGCGCGACAGGAAGACCGTCGCGCCGCGCCAGATCAACGCGCCGAAGCTGATCGGCATGGATGGCAATCCCGGCCTCGCCTAGGGCTGCCGAGATCCATTTGGTCGGCACGCAAGGCGTTTCACGCTGAAAAGCCAGTCCCGGCGGCACGGCGCAGCGGCTCGTTACAATCCATTACATTGCATCGCGGCACGACACGGTAAAATCCGCCGCACCATGGAGACTGACTTTTCCCCGGCGCTGCGGCGCGCGGCCCTGATCGTGGTGCTGGCTGCAGCGCCGGCGCATGCCGCCGACCCCTTCGGCACGCTCGAAGCGGTGCCGCCCATGGCGGGCCTGCATCCCGCGCCGACGCCCTGCCAGCCGGCCGATCTCGGCAAACCGCTCGATCTGGCCGCCGTGGTCGACCTTGCCCTGTGCAACAACCCGCAGACGCGCCAGGGCTGGGGCGCCGCCCGCGTCCAGGCCGCCCTGGTGGGCGTGGCGCAATCGACCTACCTGCCCTCGGTTGCCGCCAGTGCCGCCGTTGCGCGCAACCGCAACGACGCCCAGCGCGGCGGCGACCCCTACACGCAGCGCAGCGCAACCGCCAGCCTGTCGTGGGTGCTGTTCGATTTCGGCGCCCGCGCCGCCAGCCTGGAAAACGCCCGCGAGCTCTTCGCCGCCTCCGCTTTCTCGCGCGATGCCATCGTCCAGTCGGTATTCCTCGCCGCCGTACAGGCCTACTTCCAGCGCCAGGCCGCCGACGCCGCGCTGGAAGCCGCCCGCCTCTCGGAAAAGGCCGCGCTCGAATCGCTCAACGCCGCCGAGGCGCGCTACCGCGTCGGCACGGCCACGCCGGCCGACCGCCTGCAGGCGCGCACCGCCCATGCCCAGGCGGTACTCGCGCGCATCGGCGCCGAAGGCGGAGTGAAGACGGCGCAGGGCGCGCTCGCCAACGTCGTCGGCGTCGACCCGACGCAGGCGTTCGCGCTCATCTCCCTGCCACCCGCCGCGCCGGACGCCGGCTTCGAAGACGGCGTCGCGCGCCTGATCGAGGAGGCACGCACGCGGCGGCCCGATCTGGCCGCAGCCGAGGCGCAGTTCCGTGCCGCGCGGGCGAGCATCGACGCCGCCAGGGCCGCCCACCTGCCGACGCTCTCGCTCGGCGTCGGCGCCGGCCGCAGCCAGATCGCCGGCCAGCCCGCTTTCGACAGCTCCAGCGTCGGCCTGACGCTGTCGATCCCGCTCTTCAGCGGCTTCTCCACCACCTACAAGGTGCATGCCGCCGAGGCGCAAGCCGACGTGCAGGCGGCGCGGCGCGACCAGGTGCGCCTGCAGGTGGCGCTCGACGTGTGGAACGCCCACGCCAGCCTCGCCACCGCCACGCAGTCGGTGAAGACCGCCGCCGACCTGCTCGACAGCGCGACGCAGTCCGAGCGCGTCGCCGCCGGACGTTACCGCGCCGGTGTCGGCAGCATCCTCGACCTCCTCACCGCGCAGGCGGCGCTGGCCGGCGCGCGGCAGAGCCGCATTCAGGCGGATACCAACTGGTACGTTTCGCGCGCCGCCCTCGCCCAGTCGATGGGCGCGCTGGACGCGGGATGGCTGCCCGCCCTCGCCCCCAACCCCTCTTCCGCGAGCGGGAAAGGGGAGTAAAGGACCTTCGATGACCCGCACCCAGCAGATCCTCCTCGTCGCCGTTGCCCTTGGCCTCGCCGGCGGCGGTTATTCCTTCTACCGGAAGCAGGCCGCAGCCAGCCCGGAGTTGCGCTACAAGACGCAAGTGCTGGCGAAGGGCGACGTCACGCAGACGGTGTCAGCCAACGGCACGCTCAATCCGGTGACCCTGGTCAGCGTCGGCACCCAGGTCTCCGGCACGGTAAAAAAACTGCATGTGGACTTCAACGACCAGGTGAAGGCCGGGCAGGTGCTGGCCGAGCTGGACGACGCCATCTACTCGGCGCAGGTGCGCCAGAGCGACGCCAGCTTCGCCAGCGCGCAGGCCTCGCTCGCGCTGGCGCGCGCCAATGAAGCGCGCATGAAGGAGTTGTTCCGGCAGGAATACGTCTCGCGCCAGGAACTCGACCAGGCGGTGCAGGCGCGCGAATCGGCCGAAGCGCAGGCGCGCCTGGCGCGCGCGCAGAACGACCGCGACCGCGCCAATCTCGGCTACTCGGTGATCCGCTCGCCGGTCGCCGGCGTGGTGGTCGACCGCCAGGTGGACGTCGGTCAGACGGTGGCCGCCAGCTTCCAGACGCCGACGCTGTTCAAGATCGCGCAGGACCTCACGCAGATGCAGATCTACACCACCTTCGCCGAGGCCGACATCGGCACCATCCGCGTCGACCAGCCGGTGCGTTTCAACGTCGACGCCTTCCCCAACCGCAGCTTCCGCGGCAAGGTCAAGCAGATCCGCCTCAACCCGACGACGCAGCAGAACGTCGTGACCTACAACGTCGTCGTCGCCGTGGAGAATCCCGAACAGCTCCTGCTGCCCGGCATGACGGCCTACGTCAGCATCGCCGTGGCGGAGAAGAAGGGCGCGCTGCTGGTGCCGAACACCGCGCTGCGCTTCAAGCCGGCCGAGGCCGACAAGGGCGAGAAGGCCGGCGCCGAGCCGGCGAAATCCGCTAGCGGCGGCCGCCCCGCCGGCGCGCCGGGCACGCCCGGCGCCGGCGGCGAGAAGCGGCGGCGCGACGCCGGCAGCGGCACCGCCTATGTTCTCGACGGCGGCCAGCTCAGGCCGGTCAAGATCGGCACCGGCATCACCGATTCCCGCTTCACCGAAGTGGTGAGCAGCGAGCTGAAGGAAGGCGACAAGGTGGTCACCGGCGAGAACCTGCCGGCCGCCGACAATTCATCATCGTCCAGCTCCTTCCGCATGAGACTGTTCTAGTGGCCGATCCGTCAGTCATCCGCGTCGAGTCGCTCTACAAGGACTACGACACGCCGGCCGGCCCCTTTCCCGTCCTGAAGGACGTCAATCTGGCCATCGCGCCGGGCGAGTTCGTCGCCATCATGGGCCCTTCCGGCTCGGGCAAGTCGACCTTCATGAACATCCTCGGCTGCCTCG
>JBDHRL010000081.1:0-12235 GCA_039807535.1 Rhodocyclaceae bacterium | reverse complement strand
CGTCGCGGAGAGGCATTACGCGAGGACGCCCGATAAGCAAGAATGCCCCACACGTGCTTACCTTAGCGGAACACCACCGTGCGGTTGCCGTTGAGCAGCACGCGGTCCTCGACGTGGTAGCGCAGGCCGCGCGCCAGCACGGCCTTTTCGATGTCCTTGCCGTAGCGCACGAGGTCCTCCACCGTGTCGCCGTGGTCGATGCGCACGGTGTCCTGTTCGATGATCGGGCCGGCGTCGAGTTCGGCGGTGACGAAATGGCAGGTGGCGCCGATCAGCTTGACGCCGCGACGATGGGCCTGGTGGTAGGGCTTGGCGCCGACGAAGGAAGGCAGGAAGGAGTGGTGGATGTTGATGATCCGCCCCGGGTATTTCCCGCACAGCTCGGGCGGCAGGATCTGCATGTAGCGCGCCAGCACCATGGTGTCGCCGCGCGCGTCCTCGAACAGGCGCAGGATCTCGGCGTTGGCCTCGCGCCGGCTCTCGGGCGTCACCGGCACGTGGTGAAAGGGAATGCCGTGCCATTCGACGAAGCCGCGGAAGGTTTCGTGGTTGGAAATCACGCAGGGAATCTCGACGTCGAGCTCCTTCGACTGCCAGCGTGCCAGGAGATCGTAGAGGCAGTGCTCCTGTTGCGAGACGAGGACGACGAGGCGCTTGCGCTCGGCGGAATCGGCGATGCGCCAGTCCATGCCGAACTCGGCGGCGATGGGCTGGAAGCGGCGGCGGAATTCGGCGAGGTCGAAGGGCAACGAGTCGGCCCTGATCTCGATGCGCATGAAGTAGCGCTGCGTGTCGTCGTCGGCGTGGTGGCTGGTTTCGAGAATCCAGCCGCGATTGTCGGCGATGAAGCCGGCGACGCGGGCGACGATGCCGACGCGGTCGGGACAGGCGGCGGTCAGGGTGTAGCGGCGTTGTGCGTGCACGGTCACTCCGGGTATTCCAGCTGTTCCTGGGCGGCGAGCCAGGTGGCCTCGGTCTCGGCCAGTTCGCGCGCGATCTCGTCCCGTCGCTGCTGTCCGGTGATCAGGGCTGCCTTGTCCGGCGACTGGTAGAACGCCGGGTCGGCGAGGCGGGCGTCGAGCTGGCGCTTTTCCGCTTCCAATTGTGCCATGCGTTTTTCCAGCCGTTCGATTTCCCGCGCCAGGCGCCGGGAGGGCCTGCGCGCTGCGGGCTTCGCCGGCCCGGTCTTCGCCGTGTCGGGGAGACTGACTTTTTCCGCGGCCTTCATTTCCTGCGGCTGGTCGAGCCACTTGCGGTAGTCGTCGAGGTCGCCGTCGAAGGGCACGAGGCGCCCGCCGGCGACGAGCCGGAAGCCGTCGCACACCGTGCGCAGCAGGTGCCGGTCGTGCGAGACCAGCACCACCGCGCCCTCGTATTCCGACAGCGCCAGGGTCAGGGCGTGGCGCATCTCCAGGTCGAGGTGGTTGGTCGGTTCATCCAGCAGCAAGAGGTTCGGCTTCTGCCAGATGAGGAGTGCCAGGGCCAGGCGCGACTTTTCGCCGCCGGAGAAGGGGCCGACCTTGGCCGTCGCCATCTCGCCGTGGAAATTGAAGCCGCCGAGGTAGTTGCGGAAATCCTGTTCGCGCGTGCGCGGGTCGAGCTTGGCCATGTGCCAGAGCGGGCTCTCGTCGGGGCGCAACTGCTCGAGCTGGTGCTGGGCGAAATAGCCGATCTTCAGGCCCTTGCCCTCGCGGCGGATGCCGGCGAGCGGCGCGGCTTCGCCGGCGAGCAGGCGGATCAGCGTCGACTTGCCGGCGCCGTTGCGGCCGAGCAGCCCCAGGCGCTCGCCCGGGCGCAGCGTCAAAGTCAGTCCCCGCAGCACGGCGACATCATTGTAGCCGGCCGCGGCGTCCTCCAGCATGAGCAGCGGATCGGGGCTGCCGACGGGCTCGAAGAAGCGGAACGCGAAGGGCGTGTCGACGTGGGCGGCGCTGATCTGCTCCATGCGCGCCAGCGCCTTGATGCGGCTCTGCGCCTGGCGCGCCTTGGTGGCCTTGGCGCGGAAGCGGTCGATGTAGCTCTTCAGGTGCGCGATCTCGCGCTGCTGCTTGACGTACATCGCCTGCTGCAGCGCCAGTGCTTCGGCGCGGGCGCGCTCGAAGGCACTGTAGTTGCCGGTGTACAGCTTGATGCGCCGCGCCTCGATGTGCAGCACGTGGCCGACCACGGCATCGAGGAAATCGCGGTCGTGCGAGATCATCAGCAGCGTGCCGCGGTAGGCGCAGAGCCACTTCTCCAGCCAGATCACGGCGTCGAGGTCGAGGTGGTTGGTCGGTTCATCCAGCAGCAGGAGGTCCGAGCGGCACATCAGCGCCTGGGCGAGATTGAGGCGCACGCGCCAGCCGCCGGAGAACGCCGCCACCGGCCGGTCGAAATCCTCGTCCTTGAAGCCAAGGCCGTGCAGCAGCGCGGCGGCGCGGGCGCGGGCGCTGTAGCCGTCGATGTGGCCGTAGTCCATGTGCAGGTGGGCGATGGCTTCGCCGTCATGGGCGTCCTCGGCCGCGCGCAGGTCGGCCTCGATGCGGCGCAGCCCGGCGTCGCCGTCGAGCGTGAAGTCGAGGGCGCCGGTGGCGAGCGCCGGCGTCTCCTGGCCGACGTGGGCGACCACCCAGTTCGGCGGCAGCTCGAGGTCGCCCGCCTCCTGGTGCAGCTCGTCCGAGAGCAGGGCGAACAGGCTCGACTTGCCGCAGCCGTTGGCACCGGTGAGGCCGACCTTCCAGCCGGCGTGCAGGCCGAAGCTGGCGCCTTCGATGAGCGGCCGCCCGGCGCGGGCGAGGGTGAGATTGCGCAGCAGGATCACAATTTGTTACACCACCGGACAACCGGCGGGAAAAAAAGGCGTTATTGTACGCAACACCCGAGCCGAGAATGCCGTGATGCGCCTGTTATTCATCCTGTTCTGCCTGTTCCTGCGAATCGCCCATGCCGGGGAGCCGGCTCCCGCGCCCATTACGCCGGAAGAGCGTCAGGCGCTGCTCGACCGGGCGAAATCCCTCAAGTCCGAATCTTCCCGAGTGAAGCAGGAGGCGGAGAAAAAGCAGAAGGAAGCCAGCACTGCCTGCTGGAAGAAAACGCTGGTCTCGGATTGCCAGCGCGAAGCCCGCAAGGCGCATCAGGACAGCATGGCCGCCGCGCGCAAGCTGGATCTCGAGGCGAAAGGGATCGAGCGCGAAGTGCGCGAACGCGACCGCGCGACCAGGCAGGCGAAGCAGGCCGAGCAGGCGCCGAAGAAGCAGGCCGAGCAGGAGAAAAAAATCGCCAAGGAACACGAAAAGGCGGCCGCGCAGCAGCAGAAGCGCGAGGAAAGGGCGGTAGGGCAGGAAGCAAAGGCCGAGAAGGGAAGCGCCCGCGCCCGGATGGAGGAGCGCCAGCGCCAGGAAAAACTCGATGCGCGCCGGCAGAAAGAGGAAAGGGCCGAGCGCAAGGCCGAGGAATGGCTGAAGAAGGACAAGAAACGCGCGGCAGCGCGCGCCAAGCAACTGGAGAATGCCCGGCAACAGGAGCAGTAGCTGCCGGAAGCGGATATCGCTTTCCCATTCCGGCCGTTTTCCGCGCTTGTCCGCGTAGCCGGCGCGGATCCACGCCGCAGGCGGGCCGGGCCGCATGTTAAGATTCGTGGTCGTTTTTTTCAGAGCCGGACGTCGTTCCGCGCCCTTTTCCGAATTCTACCGAATCGCCCATGAGCAAGGAGGCGCCACGCGACATCGCCCGCCGTGGCCAGGTATTCACCCCGCCGGCCGTCGTCGATGCCATGCTGGCGCTGCGCCGCAACCCGGGCCGTGCGCTGGAGCCGGCCTGCGGCGACGGTGCCTTCTCGTCCCGCATCCCGGGCTGCACCGCCATCGAGCTGGACCCGACGCACTGTCCGGCGGGGGCGCTGAACATCGACTTCTTCGCCTATCCCGAGACGGAGAAGTTCGACACCATCATCGGCAATCCGCCCTACGTCAAGGCGCGCGACATCCTGCCCGGCACGCGCCGGCACCTCGGCTCGCAGCTCTTGAACGGCCACGCCAACCTGTATCTGTTCTTCATCGAGAAGTGCGTGCGCCACCTGAAGCCGGGCGGCGAGCTGATCTTCATCACGCCGCGCGACTTCCTGAAATCCACGGGCAGCGCCCGGCTGAACACCTGGCTCCATGACCAGGGCACGCTCACCGATTTCCAGGAGCTGGGCGACGCCCGCATCTTCGACGGCGTCGTCCCCAACTGCGCCATCTGGCGCTTCGAGAAGGGCAACCTGAAACGGCGCCTCGCCGACGGCCGGCGCATGGCGCTCTCCGGCGGACAGATCCTGCTCACGCGCGGCATCTACAGCGTGCCGCTTGCCAGCGTTTTCTCGGTGAAGGTCGGCGCGGTGTCCGGTGCCGACGAGATCTTCGCCAATGCCGGGCCGGGCAACGCCGATTTCGTCTGCTCGAGGACGGCGCAGACGGGCGAGCTGCGCCGCATGATCTGGCTTGACCGCGAGGGGCCGATCGCCTGCCTCGAGCCGTTCAGGGAGCGCCTGCTGGCGCGGCGGGTGGCGAAATTCGACGAGTCGAACTGGTGGAAATGGGGGCGCCGGCATTTCGTCTCAGACGCCCCGCGCCTCTACGTCAACCAGAAGACGCGCAATCCGCGCCCCTTCTTCCTCGATGCCTGCCGCAACTACGACGGCTCGGTCCTGGCCCTGTTTCCGCACCGCCGCGACGCCGACCTGACGCGACTGCGCGACCTGCTCAACGAGGTGGACTGGGCCGAGCTGGGCTTCGTCTGCGACGGCCGCTTCCTCTTTGCCCAGCGCAGCCTGGAACATGCCCTGCTGCCCGAGGCCTTCGCGCCGTTCACGGTGCGCGGACTGGTATAAGATCGTCCCATGGTTCCCAGACTGACGACCGCCCTCACCGGCCCGCTGCTCGACCTCGAGCGCACCTTCCTCGACCGCGCCACGGCCATCGAGCAATGGTTCCGCACCCAATGGCAGGAGCACACGCCGCCGTTCTACTGCTCGGTCGACCTGCGCAACGCCGGCTTCAAGCTGGCGCCGGTGGACACCAATCTCTTCCCCGGCGGCTTCAACAACCTCAACCCGGCCTTCCTGCCGCTGTGCGTGCAGGCGGCGATGACGGCGATCGAGAAGATCTGCCCCGACGCGAAGAACCTGCTGCTGATTCCCGAGAACCACACGCGCAACCAGTTCTACCTGATGAACGTCGCGCGCCTGGCGACGATCCTCAACCGCACCGGCCTCGACGTGCGGGTCGGCACGCTGATCCCCGACATCCAGGCACCGACGCCGCTCGACCTGCCGGACGGGTCGAAGCTGCTGCTCGAGCCGCTCAAGCGGCACAACGGCCGCCTCGGCCTGGCGGAGTTCGATCCCTGTGCGATCCTGCTCAACAACGACCTCTCCGCCGGCGTGCCAGCGATCCTGAAGGACCTGCACGAGCAGACGATCATCCCGCCGCTGCATGCCGGCTGGCATGTGCGGCGCAAATCCCGCCACTTCGCCGCCTACGACCGCGTGGCGGGCGATTTCGCGCAGATGCTCGGCATCGACCCATGGCTGATCAATCCCGACTTCGCCGTCTGCGGCCAGATCAACTTCCAGGAGCGCCAGGGCGAGGAATGCCTGGCTTCCAATGTCGACACGGTGCTGACGCGCATGAAGGCCAAGTACGCCCGGTACGGCGTCAGGGAGCAGCCCTTCGTCATCGTCAAGGCCGATGCCGGCACCTACGGCATGGGCATCATGACGGTGCGCGACGCCGCCGAGGTGAAGGATCTCAATCGCAGGCAGCGCAACAAGATGGCGGTGGTGAAGGAAGGCCTGCAGGTCACCGAGGTGATCATCCAGGAGGGCGTGCACACCTTCGAGACCATCGAGGGCAACGTCGCCGAGCCGGTGGTGTACATGATCGACCGCTATGTCGTCGGCGGCTTCTACCGCGTGAACACCGAGCGCGGCCGCGACGAGAACCTCAACGCGCCGGGCATGCGCTTCGAGCCGCTCGCCTTCGACTGCGGCTGCTCGATGCCCGACCACAACTGCGCGCCGGACGACGCGCCCAACCGCTTCTTCGCCTACGGCGTGGTGGCGCGCCTGGCGCTGCTCGCCGCCGCCGTCGAGCTGGAGCTCTCCGCGCCGTCGACGGAAATCGCGTGAATTCCGACAGGCGACACGTCATTCCCGCGGAAGCGGGAATCCAGCCGGGCGTAGATTCCCGCTTCCGCGGGAATGACGGACAAACATGAAGCTCGCGTTCATCCTCGATCCGCTGGAGCATCTGAAGGCCCGGAAGGACTCCAGCGTCGCCATGATGCGCGCGGCGCAGGCGCGCGGCCATGAAGTCTCCGCGATCATGCGGCCCGCCTTGACCTGGCGCGACGGTGCCGTGCATGCCGCCGCCTCGCGCCTGACGGTGCGCGAGGACCACCACGACTGGTTCGAGGCGCAGGCGCCGGTGGAGGCGCCGCTCGACGCCTTCGACGCCGTGCTGATGCGCCAGGACCCGCCCTTCGACATGGAGTACGTCGCCGCCACCTGGCTGCTGGAACGCGCTCAGGCGGCGGGTGCCCGCGTCATCAACGATCCGCGCGCCGTGCGCGACCATTCCGAGAAGCTCGCCATCCTCGAGTTTCCGCAGATCATTCCGGAGACCGTCGTGGCGCGCGAGGCGGAGGCGCTGCAGGCCTTCATCGACGCCGCCGGCGACGCCATCCTCAAGCCCATCGACGGCATGGGCGGCAGCGGCGTGTTCCGCGTCCGCCGCGACGACCCCAACCGCAACGTCATCGTCGAGACGCTGACCGAACATGGCGCGCGCACCGTCATGGCGCAGCGTTTCCTGCCCGAAATCGCCGAGGGCGACAAGCGCATCCTGCTCATCGGCGGCGCGGCCGTGCCCTTCGCCCTGGCGCGCATCCCCAAGCCGGGCGAGACGCGCGGCAACCTCGCCACCGGCGGCACCGGTGTGGCGCAGCCGCTGACTTTGCGCGACCGCGAGATCGCCGAGGCCCTGGCGCCGGTCCTCGCCGCGCGCGGCATCCTGCTCGCCGGCATCGACGTCATCGGCGATTGCCTCACCGAAATCAACGTCACCAGCCCGACCTGCTTCGTCGAGATCGCCGGGCAGACCGGTTTCGACGTGGCGGGCCTGTTCATGGACGCGCTGGAACGGGCATGCGACGCCTGACAGCCGCGCTGGCGCTCGCCTTGCTTTTCCTGCCGGCCGCCTGCACCAAGGCGCCCTCGCTGATCCAGCGCGAAGCCTACGTCTTCGGCACCCGCGTCGAAGTCTCGGTGTGGGGCGAATCCGCGGACAAGGCAGGCCAGGCGCTGGCCGCCGTGCTGGCCGAGTTCGACCGCCTGCACCGCATGCTGCATGCCTGGCAGCCGTCCGAGCTGACGGCGCTCAACGACGCCATCGCCCGCGGCGAGCGCGGCATCGCCGTGTCGCCGGAACTGACTTTCATCCTGCAGGG
Organism: Rhodocyclaceae bacterium; assembly: GCA_039807535.1. Classification (GTDB taxonomy): domain Bacteria; phylum Pseudomonadota; class Gammaproteobacteria; order Burkholderiales; family Rhodocyclaceae; genus Desulfobacillus. The sequence goes on along the minus strand of JBDHRL010000081.1, from coordinate 4,768 downwards.
CGCAGCCGCCATCGCCGCGCAATCCGACCAGCTGTTCAATCCCGCCATCGGCGGACTGGTTGCCCTGTGGGGCTTCCATTCCGACGAGTTCAGGCCGCGCCTGCCCGACACGGCGGCGCTGGAAGCGATGGTGCAGGCGCGGCCGCGCATGTCGGACCTGGTGATTGCGGACAACCGCGTGTCGAGCGCGAACCGGTCGGTGCAACTCGATCTGGGCGGCTACGCCAAAGGCTATGCGCTCGACCGGGCGGCGGCCATCCTGCGGGAAATGGGCGTGAACAACGCCCTCATCAACATCGGCGGCAACGTCATGGCGCTGGGCGCCAAGGGCAAGCAGCCCTGGCGCGTCGGCATCCAGCATCCGCGCGCCGCCGCGCCGCTGGCCACGCTGGCGCTGCGCGACGGCGAGGCGGTCGGCACTTCCGGCGACTACCAGCGCTATTTCGAGCTGGACGGCAAGCGTTACTGCCACCTGCTCGATCCGCGCAGCGGCCGGCCGGCGCAGGGCGTCGAGGCGGTCACCGTGCTGATTCCGCCACGGCCGGGCGCCGGCGCCCTGTCGGACGCCGCCAGCAAGCCCCTCTTCATCGCCGCCGCCGGCGACTGGCGCGGACTGGCGCGGCGCCTCGGCGTCGAGCATGCGCTGCGCATCGACGGCGAAGGCGTGATGCATGTCACGGCAGCATTTCGCCAGCGGCTTACCATGCTGGCATCGGACATCAAGACATCCGTCGAGCCATGAGTGGCGAACACGTAGACCGGATGGTGCGCCGCCGCGTCGGCTTCGAGGCCCTGCGCCGGCTGCGGCGCCTGGTCGATGCCGAGCGGGCGCTGGAGGCGGACAAGGCCCGCCTGGCGCAACGCCTGACGATTGCGCTCGCCGTCCTGGCGGGACTGACTTTTCTCTACATCGTCCTGCGCTGATCCTCCCTGCGCTTCGGTTACAATCGTCACGGTACCTCCGTCACGATCATGATCGGCTTATTTCTCATTACCCACGGCAGCCTGGGCGAATCGCTCGTCCAGTGCGCCTGCCATGTGCTGAACAAGCGGCCCCGGCAGATCGTGCAGCTCGGCGTCTCCGGCCAGGACGATCCTCTCGATGCCCTGCCGCTCGCCCGCGACATGATGCAGCTGGTCGATTCGGGCAAGGGCGTGCTGTTGCTCACCGACATCTTCGGCGCCACGCCTTCCAACATCGCCCTCAGGCTGCTTCAGCCGGGCCGCGTCGAAGGCGTCGCCGGGGTGAACCTGCCGATGCTGCTGCGTGCGCTGACGTATCGCGACAAGGACATGGAGACGCTGGTGGACAAGGCCGTCGCGGGCGGCCGCGACGGCGTGATGCTGATGAAGGGGGCGCGCGATGCCCAGGGCTGAAGCCGAAATCATCAACAAGCTCGGCCTGCATGCGCGCGCCTCGGCCAAGCTGACGCAGACGGCGACGGCCTTCGCCAGCGAGGTCTGGCTGGAACGCAGCGGCCGCCGCGTGAACGCCAAGAGCATCATGGGGGTCATGATGCTGGCCGCCGGCAAGGGCGCGACGGTGGTCGTCGAAACGGAAGGGGCCGACGCCGATGCCGCCCTGCTGGCCATCCTCAAGCTGATCGCGGAAAAGTTCGGGGAGGGGGAATGAGGAGCCCACCCCCCAGCCCCCGCCCAGGGGCGGGGGAGCCCGCAAGCTCGCTGCGCTCGTTGGTCACGGGGCGCTTCGTGCTGACGAGCGCGCGATTGTTCGCTCCGCGAACGTTACGTCCGGACTTGGGGCGGCCCGGCGTCCGGACTCGGCAGATAGTGGCGCAATGAGCTTCACCCTTCACGGCCTGGCGGTATCCCACGGCATCGCCATCGGCCATGCCCATCTCGTTTCGCACGCCACGCTCGAGGTCGAGCACTATGTCCTGCCCGGCCGCTATGTGGACGAGGAGATCGACCGTTTCGACCAGGCCGTGGCCGAGGTGCAGGCGGAACTTGACGCCCTGATGGCCGGCGTCGACCCCGGCGCGCCTTCCGAGCTGACTGCCTTCATCGACGTGCATCACATGCTGCTGGCCGATCCGACTCTCGCCGAGGCGACGCGCCAGCTCATCCGCGAACGGCGCTGCAATGCCGAATGGGCGCTGGTGCAGCAGCTCGATCAGGTGGTCGAGCAGTTCGAGCAGATCGAGGACACGTACCTGCGCGAGCGCAAGGCCGACGTCGTGCAGGTGGTCGAGCGCGTGCTGAAGGTGCTGCTGGGCCATCCCGGCCATCCGCCCAGGCATGCCCGCGGCGAGCAGCTGATCATCGTCGCCCACGACCTGTCGCCCGCCGACACCATACAGTTCAAGCAGCTGAAGATCGGCGGCTTCGTCACCGATCTCGGCGGCGCCACCTCGCATACCGCCATCGTGGCGCGCAGCCTCGCCATTCCGGCGGTGGTCGGAATGCACCATGCCCGCCAGTTGATCCGCGAGGACGACGTGCTGATCGTCGACGGCACGCGCGGCGTGCTGATCGTCGATCCCGACGCCCGCGTGCTGGAGGAATACCGCCTGCGCAAGAGCGCGCTCGAGATCGAGCGCGCCAAACTCAAGCGCCTGAAGAAGGCACGTGCCGCCACGCTCGACGGCGTCGAAATCGAACTGTCGGCCAACATCGAGCTGCCCGGCGACATTGCCCAGGTCAAGGCGGCCGGCGCCGACGGCATCGGGCTGTTTCGTACCGAGTTTCTTTTCCTCAACCGCAATGGCATGCCCGGCGAGGACGAGCAGTACGCAGCCTACCGCAGCGTGGCCGAGGCGATGGCCGGCCGGCCGGTCGTCATCCGCACGCTCGACATCGGCGCCGACAAGAACCTGCGCGGCGTCGAGCGTACCGAGGCCAACCCGGCGCTGGGTCAGCGCGCCATCCGCTACTGCCTGGCCGAACCGCAGATGTTTCTCACCCAGCTGCGCGCCATCCTGCGCGCCTCGGTCCATGGCCGTGTCCGGGTGCTGGTGCCGATGCTGGCCCATGCCCACGAGCTGGCCCAGACCCTGGCGCTGATCGAACAGGCCAAGGAGCAGCTGCGCGGGCGCGGCGAGGATTTCGACGAAGGGCTGGAGGTCGGCGGCATGATCGAGATTCCCGCCGCGGCGCTGGCCCTCGGCGTTTTCCTCGAAAAACTGGATTTCCTTTCCATCGGCACCAACGACCTGATCCAGTACACGCTGGCCATCGACCGCACCGACGAAGCGGTGGCGCACCTGTACGATTCGCTGCATCCGGCCGTGCTGCGCCTGATCGCCCACACCATCCAGGCCGGCGAGCGGGCCGGCCTGCCGGTGGCGGTGTGCGGCGAGATGGCGGGCGACCCGCAGCTGACGCGCCTGCTGCTCGGCATGGGGCTGCGCCGGTTCTCCATGCACCCGGCGCAGATCCTCGAGGTCAAGCAGGAGGTGCTGCGCAGCAACCTGGCCGAGCTGCGCCGCAAGACTGCGAAGTTGCTTGCCACCGACGATCCGGCCAGGCTGCGGCAGCAGCTCGAGCGATTGAATGCGGCAAATTGACAAGTCGCTGCCGCCAAGGTAACTTTGCACCACAGCGCCGATTTGACCGTCAGCTTGCGGGCGCTTAAAAAATACGGCTAAAGCGAGGGCGACCCGGTCCTGCTTAGCTGTGCGAAGCCGACCGGGTTTTTTTATTGCATGGACACGTCCTCCGACAGCGTTGGCGCGGTGCAGCCGCAGCGCGCCCAATTCGACACCCCGCTCGCCCTGGCGGGTGGCGGGGTGCTGCCCGCCTTCGAGCTGGTCTACGAAACCTACGGCGAGTTGAATGCCTCGCGCTCGAACGCCGTGCTGGTCTGCCATGCCCTGTCCGGCAACCACCATGTCGCCGGCTGGCATGCCGACAACCCGAAGCGCATCGGCTGGTGGGACAACCTGGTCGGCCCGGGCAAGCCGCTCGACACGCGCAAGTTCTTCGTGGTCGGGGTGAACAATCTCGGCGGCTGCTACGGCTCGGCCGGGCCGGTGACGGTCAACCCCGCCACCGGCAAACCCTGGGGCGCCGGATTTCCGGTGGTCGTGGTCGAGGACTGGGTGGCCGCGCAGGCGCGGCTGGCCGACCGCCTCGGCATCGAATCCTGGGCCGCCGTCGTCGGCGGCAGCCTGGGCGGCATGCAGGCCATGCAGTGGGCGCTGGAGTATCCCGGGCGCATCCGCCATGCGCTGGTCATCGCCTCGGCGCCGAAACTGACGGCGCAGAACATCGCCTTCAACGAGGTGGCGCGCCAGGCCATCCTCAGCGACCCGGACTTCCACGGCGGGCATTACTACGAGCATGGCGTCGTGCCGGCGCGCGGGCTGCGCCTCGCCCGCATGATCGGCCACATCACCTATCTGTCCGACGACCAGATGGCGGAAAAATTCGGCCGCAAGCTGCGCCAGGACACCTTGCATTTCAACTACGACGTCGATTTCGAAATCGAGTCCTACCTGCGCTACCAGGGCGACAAGTTTGCCGGCTACTTCGACGCCAACACCTACCTCATCACCACCAAGGCGCTCGACTACTTCGATCCGGCGCGGGCCTACGGCGGCAATCTCGCCGCGGCGCTGGCGCGCGCGCGCGCCGATTTCCTCGTCGTCTCGTTTTCCACCGACTGGCGCTTCGCGCCGGAGCGCTCGCGCGAGATTGTCTACGGCCTGGTGCACAACGGTCTCGGCGTCAGCTACGCCGAGATCGAATGCAGTGCCGGCCACGACTCCTTCCTGCTCGACGACCCGCACTATCACGCCGTGATGCG
>JBDHRL010000080.1:0-12341 GCA_039807535.1 Rhodocyclaceae bacterium | reverse complement strand
TCCCAGTTGTTCTGCGCCGAGCGCATGTTGGTGCGCGGATCGCGCTTGACGGCATGGTTGAGGTCGGGAAACTTGAGCGGATCGCGCAGGAAGAACACCGGCGTGTTGTTGCCGACCATGTCCCAGTTGCCTTCCTCGGTGTAGAACTTGACGGCGAAGCCGCGGATGTCGCGCTCGGCATCGGCCGCGCCGCGCTCGCCGGCGACGGTGGTGAAGCGGGCGAACAGATCGGTCTTCTTGCCGACCTGCGAGAAAATTTTCGCGCGGGTGTACTTCGAGATGTCGTTGGTCACCGTGAAGCTGCCGTAGGCGCCGGAGCCCTTGGCGTGCATGCGCCGCTCGGGGATCACCTCGCGGTCGAAGTGGGCGAGCTTCTCGAGCAGCCAGACGTCCTGCAGGAGGACGGGGCCGCGCGGACCGGCCGTCATGGTGTTCTGGTTGTCGACGACGGGACAGCCGGCGGCGGTGGTGAGTTTCCTGTTCATATCGTTGCTCCTTTCGTGGCGGTGGCGGGTGAGGTCAGGCAGCGAGGCGGGCCAGGTCGGCCAGCAGGAGGCCGGCGCCGCCCAGGGCGATGGTGGCGCCCGTGACGAAGCGCAACTGGCCAAGGGGGCTCCTGCGCGGGACTGTCCTGGCTTTCATGGGGTTCTCCTCGGTTCGTCGGTGATGGCGCTTTGCATTCTCGGGCGTGTCCTTTAATTAATCCAATGAATAATAATTGTAGATATAATCGAAAAATACGATAACGCAGAATACCTCGCCATGGTCGTCCTGCCATCCTTCAAGCAGTTGCAGTACCTGGTCGCCCTCTCCGAGCACCTCAGCTTCACGCGCGCGGCCGAGGCCTGCTTCGTCACGCAGTCCACCCTGAGCGCCGGCCTGAAGGAACTGGAAGACCTGCTCGACGCGCGGCTCGTCGAGCGAGACCGCCAGACGGTCCTGATGACGCCACTCGGCCTGGAGGTGGCGCGGCGGGCGCGCGACGTCCTGGCTTCGGCGCGGAACCTGGCGGAGTTCGCCTCGGGCGCGACTGCGCCGATGTCGGGGCTGCTTCGGCTCGGCGTCATCCCCACCGTCGCGCCCTTCCTGCTGCCGCCATGCCTGGCGCGTCTGCGCGAGCGCTATCCCGCCCTGCGCCTGGCCCTGCGCGAGGACCTGACCGCCGGACTGTTGCAGCGGCTGGAGGCGGGACGGCTCGATTTCGCCCTCATCGCCTTGCCCTATGAAACGGCGCACCTGCTCGTCGAGCCGCTCTTCGACGATGCGCTGTGGCTGGTCGGGCGCAAGGGCGACGCCGCCGTTAAGGCAAGGCGCCCCGGCATCACGGCCGCACTCGTCGGCCGCCTGCTGCTGCTCGAAGAAGGGCATTGCCTGCGCGACCATGCCCTGCATGCCTGCAGCGCGGCGCCCCGCCCGCCGCAGGAAGGCGTGGAGGCCACCAGCCTCCTGACGCTGGTGCAGATGATCGAGTTCGGGTTCGGCCTCGGCCTGGTCCCGGAGATGGCGGTGCGCAGCGGACTGGCGGACAGTCCCGGCCTGACGGCGCGCGCCCTGGCGCAACCCGGCCCGAGCCGCACCATCGCCCTCGTGGCGCGGCGTTCCACGCCGCGCTTGGCGGACATGCAGGCACTGGCCGCGCTGATCCGCAGCGCCCACGCCGCGGCCGGCCGTCCCTGAAGGCGGCAGTCAGCCGCGTGCGCCGCGGGGCAGGCCGGTGGTGAGCAGCATGCCGACGAGACAGGCCGTGCCGGTGACGGCCCAGGTCCATTGCCAGCCGCCGGTGCCGCTGGCCACCCAGGCCACCAGCGGCGCGCCGGCGAACTGGCCGCAGGCCTGGCATTGCTGCATCCAGCCGACGGTGGTGGACACCGTCCGCTCGCTCGGCGCAAGGCGTACAGCCAGCATGAACAGCGTGGAGGGAATCATGCCGCCCATGCCCGAGAACAGCAGCACGCCGGCGTAGCGGAGCCCGCCCGGGGCATCGGCCAGGCCGAACGCGAAGAAGGCGCCCAGGGCCATGGCGGCGAAGCCGGCATTGAGCAGGCGCGCGGGGCGCACGCCGCGATGCACCAGCCGGCCGGCACCGACGTTGCCGAAGACGTTGCATGTCGCGGCGAACGCCGTGAGCGCGCCGGCGAGGTGGCCGGACACCCCTGCCTGGGCGTAGATGGCCGGCAGAAAGCCGATCACCGCCAGCCACTGGCCGGAATACATGGCGAAGATCAGTGCCACCAGCCAGGGGCCGCGCGCGGTGAGCGTCTGCCCCATGCGATGCCACCAGCGTTCCCGTGCGGCGGTCGTGGCCAGGTTCGACGCCGCCATCGCACGCCGGCGTTCGGCGTCGGAAGGCACGGCCAGCGCCATCCACAGCGTCATGCAGGCCGAGAGCGCGGCGAGACCCCACCACCAGCCCTGCCAGCCCAGCGCACCGAGCACCCAGGGACCGCAGAGCAGGGCCAGCGCCGTGCCGAACGGCATGTAGCTTCCCCATAGGCCGAGCGTTACGTTCAGGCGTTCGAGAGGCACCAGCTGGCGGATCAGGCTGGGGGCGGGCAGCGCCACCAGCAGAAAGCCCAGGCCCTCGGCGGCGCGCAGCCAGAGCAGGTCGTCGGCGCCGCGCGCCCAGCCGCCCAGCGCGCCGGCCAGCGTCAGGATGGCCAGCCCGGTCAACATGGTGCGGCGCAGGCCGAGGCCGTCCGCGGTGAGTCCGACCGCCAGGCCCAGCGTCATGCCGGCGAGCTGCACCAGCGAGAGCAGGAAGCCGGCCTCCAGCAGCGTGATGCCGAGGGCGTCGCGCAGCACCGGGATCGCCGGCGGCAGCTTGCCCACGAAGAGCGCGGCGACGACGCCGCTGAGGATGACGACGAGATCCGGCGAGAGGAGGGAGCGCTTCATTCTGGGCAAAAACCGGGCGCGGCGCGCAAGACGGTCACTTCCGGCGCGCGTGCGCCGCGCTGTTCCACCGGGACCAGGAAAGGCTTCAGGGGCCGAGGCAGCCGCGCTCGCGGTCCTCGAAGGAACAGCCCGAGGCATGGATGTGTCCCGGGTAGTGCTGCTCGAAGGCGCGACACAGTTCCTGTTTCGTCAGCCAGCGCCCCTCGGCGCTGGAGAGCAGGCGCGCGTCGATGGGCGTTTCCCGCTCCTGGTAGATTTCGAAAATCTCCGCCTCGCCGGGGCCGACGCCATGCCGTTCGAGGTGCCCGACCAGGCCGCAGATGGTGTCGGAGAGACAGGACTTGTGCTCGCTGCCATCCTCGAAAATGCGGATGCGGGCCTCGTAGGTGTAGGGCAGGCTTTTGTCGTATTTCGACTTCGGGCCGAGAATTTTTTCGAGCAGTCCCATGGCGTGCCTCCTCGTGGCGTGGCGGACAGTGCCGGAAATGTAAGGGACGGCCGCCGGCTTGGCAATGCCGGCGATCAAAAATGAATAGCAACAGGCCCGGCAAAGCGGGACCGGGCGTGCCGCCCCTGCCTGCGGCGCCAGGCCATCGGACGGGCGCGGGCTGGTACCATAAGTTATCGCGATTTGTTATGGGACCCGCCGGGGCCGTTGCCGTGAACCTCAAGCAGTTCGAATACTTCGTCGCCGTCTCCGAACTGGGCAGCTTCAGCAAGGCGGCGGTGATATTGAACATCGCCCAGCCGGCCCTGTCCCGCCAGGTGCGCCTGCTGGAGGCCGACCTGCGCGTCACCCTGCTGATGCGCAACGGCCGCGGCGTGGTGCTGACCGAGGCCGGCCAGCGCCTGTTCGACCACAGCGTCGGCATCCTGCAGCTGGTCTCGCGCACGCGCGAGGACATCGAGGCCTCGCGCGACGAGCCGGCCGGACGCATCGTCGTCGGCCTGCCGCCGAGCATGGGCCGCCTGCTCACCCTGCCGCTGGTGGAAGGCTTCCGCCGCGCGCTGCCGAAGGCGCGGCTGGCCATCGTCGAGGGCCTCTCGGCGCACCTGGCGGAATGGATCTCCACCGGGCGGGTGGACATCGGCCTGCTGCACAACCCCGAGCCGCAGCCGGCACTGGAGCTGACCCCGGTGCTGGAAGAGCCGCTCGGCCTGGTCAGTCCGATGCCGAAGCCGGGCGGCAGGACGGGAAAGGGCGCCGGGAAAAAAGTCAGTTCCCGCGGCACGGCGACGCTGGCCGAGCTGACGCGCCTGCCGCTGATCCTGCCCGAGCGCAGCCATGCCATCCGCAAGCTGCTGGAGACCCAGGCGGCGCTGACCGGCCACAAGCTGGGCGTCGCCCTCGAGATTTCCAGCGTGCAATCCATCCTCGATCTGGTGCGCGCCGGCCACGGCCATGCCGTGCTGACGCCTTCGGCGCTGGCCGCCTCGGGCGACGCGGCGGCCTTCCGCCTGCGGCCGCTCGCCGCGCCGCGCCTGACCAGTACGCTGTGCCTGGCGGTTTCGGCGCACAAGCCGGCGACGCCGCTTTCCAGGCATGTCTTTCGCATGCTGCGCGAGCTGGTGGTGGCCGCCGGCCGGGCGCAAGGCGCCCTACCATAACAGGTTGCTATAACTGCTAGCGTGCTCCGGGCCTAGGCGGGGGGCGGGCGAGGCGCGAGAATCGCCGTCATGAGCGATCACGCCGGGCCGCCCCAAGTGGGCGCAATCAACAGCATGGAGCGGGCGCAGTCCGCGAACACCCGCATCCGCGGCATTTCCTCGATGGCGACGCGCCAGGTGCTGGCCGAACTGGCCGGCGCCTTCAGGGCTCGCAGCGGCATCGACGTCGCCTTCGAGTCGGTCGGCGGCGTGGATGCCGCCAGGCGCGTGCAGGCCGGCGAATCCTACGACCTGGCGGTGCTCGACGCCGACGCCCTCGACAGGCTTGCCGCCACCGGCCGCGTCGTCGCCGACAGCCAGGCCGCGCTGGTGCGCTCGGGCGTGGCGATCGCCGTGCGCGCGGGCGCGCCGCGGCCGGATGTCTCTTCCGAAGAAGCGCTGCAGCGCGCCGTGCTGTCCGCGCGCACCCTCGGCCATTCCACCGGCCCGAGCGGCACGGCGCTGCTCAGGCTGTTCGAGCACTGGGGCCTCCTCGACGAACTGCGCCCGCGCATCGTGCAGGCGCCGCCCGGCGTGCCGGTCGGCAAGCTGGTCGCCGACGGACAGGTCGGGCTCGGCTTCCAGCAGGCCAGCGAGATGATGAACGTGCCCGGCATCGACGTGCTCGGCCCGATGCCGCCCGGCTGCCAGATCGTCAGCATCTTCTCGGCCGGACTCTGCGCCGCCTCGACCCAGCCCGAGGCCGTGCGCGCCCTCATCGACTTCATGCATTCGCCGGCCGCCGACGAAGCCAAGCGTCGCCACGGCATGGAACCGGCCTGAACTGGAGCATCATGATCATCGACATCCACGGCCACTACACCACCGCGCCCAAGGCGCTGGAAGAGTGGCGCCACCGCCAGATCGCCGGCATCAACGATCCGATGCAGATGCCGAAGGTTGCTGAACTCAAGATCAGCGACGACGAGCTGCGCGCATCCATCGAGCCAAACCAGTTGAAGCAGATGAAGGAGCGCGGCTCCGACCTCACCGTCTTCTCGCCGCGCGCCAGCTTCATGGCCCACCACATCGGCGATTTCAATGTCAGTTCCGCCTGGGCGGCGATCTGCAACGAGCTGTGCTTTCGTGTCTCGCAGCTCTTTCCGGACAATTTCATCGGCTGCGCCATGCTGCCGCAGTCGCCCGGTGTCGATCCGAAAACCTGCATCCCAGAGCTGGAGAAGTGCGTCAGGGAGTACGGCTTCGTCGCCATCAACCTCAACCCGGATCCCTCCGGCGGCCACTGGACTGCGCCGCCGCTCACCGACCGCCACTGGTACCCGATCTACGAAAAGATGGTCGAGCACCGCATCCCGGCGATGATCCACGTCAGCACGAGCTGCAATGCCTGCTTCCACACCACCGGCGCGCACTACATCAACGCCGATACCACCGCAGTGATGCAGCTCATCCAGGGCGACCTGTTCAAGGACTTCCCCGACCTGAAGTTCGTCATCCCGCACGGCGGCGGCGCCGCGCCCTACCACTGGGGCCGCTACCGCGGACTGGCGCAGGAGCTGAAGAAGCCGCTCCTGAAGGATCACCTGCTCGACAACGTCTTCTTCGACACCTGCGTCTACCACCAGCCGGGCATCGACCTGCTGACGAAGGTGATCCCGGTGGACAACATCCTCTTCGCCTCGGAGATGTTCGGTGCGGTGAAGGGCGTCGATCCCGAGACCGGGCACAACTACGACGACACCAGGCGCTACATCGAGGCGACGCTGAACCTCCCGGCGGAGGACCGCCGCAAGGTCTACGAGGGCAACGCCCGCCGCGTCTACCCGCGCCTCGACGCCGCGCTGAAAGCAAGGGGGAAATGAGCATGGGTCTGAACAGTCTCGGCAACGTCCGGCGCAACATCGCGCGCGCCGACCGGGCCGCCGTCGACAAGCTGTCGAAGTTCGGCGTCGCCACCATCCACGAGGCGATGGGTCGCGTCGGCCTGCTGCAGCCGTACATGCGGCCGATCTACCCGGGCGCCCATCTCTGCGGCACCGCCGTCACGGTGCTGCTGCACCCGGGCGACAACTGGATGATGCACGTGGCGGCCGAACAACTGCAGCCGGGCGACGTGGTTGTGGCCGCCCTCAGCGCGGAAGGCACCGACGGCTTCTTCGGCGAGCTGCTGGCAACGAGCTTCCGCGCCCGCGGTGCGCTGGGCCTCGTCATCGATGCCGGCGTGCGCGACGTGAAGGACCTCACCGCCATGGGCTTCCCGGTGTGGAGCAAGTGCGTCAGCGCCAAGGGCACCATCAAGGCCACCCTCGGCTCGGTGAACATCCCCGTGGTGTGCGCCGGCGCCATCGTGAATCCCGGCGACGTGGTGGTCGCCGACGACGACGGCGTGGTGGTGGTGCCGGCGGCCATCGCGCAGCAGGCGGCCGACGCGGCCGAGGCGCGCGAGGCCGGCGAGGCCGTCAAGCGCCGGCGCCTGGCGGCCGGCGAGCTGGGCCTCGACATGTACAACATGCGCGAGGCGTTGGCCAAGGCCGGCCTCAGGTACATCGACTGAGCCGCGGGGGACACGTCATGCGGAAACCTCCGGCCCACGTCCCTTATACCGCGAAGGACGACTTCGGTCCGGCCGGCGACCAGTCGTCGGAACTGACCGATTACGGCGCGCGACTGCTGCACAATGTCACCGGCGGCGAGGTCGTCGCCGAATTCCTCATCCACTGGGGCGTCCCCTACGTCTTCGGCCTCTCCGGCTCGGAAGAGATCGGCTTGTGGGACGCGCTGATCGACCGCGAGGCGCACCTCAAGTACGTTACCTGCCTGCACGAGCAGGTGGCCATGGCGATGGCCGACGGCTACGCCCGCGCCAGCGGCAAGACGCCCCTGGTGGCGCTGCATTCGATCGCCGGCGCCGCCTACGCTTTCGGCCAGATGGTGGCGAGCTGCCGCGACCGCGTGCCGGTGGTCGTCACCGCCGGCCATCAGTCGACGGATTTCCGCGGCCACGACGGCTTCCTCGAATCACCCGGCCTGCACGCCTTTCCGCAACATTACACACAATGGACCTGGGACGTCATGGATCCGGCAACCCTCGCGGCGACGCTGCGCCGCGCCACGCTGCTGGCCGAGGCGCCCCCGGGCGGACCGACCTTCGTCACCATTTCCAAGGATCTTTTCGAGCGGCGCATTCCCTTCACGGAAATCCTGCCGCGCGAAAAATCCTGCGTTTCGCGCGCGGTCCTGCCGCCGGCGGAACACGTCGGGGCCATCGTCGACGGACTGCTCGCCGCCGAGCGGCCGATGATCCTGCTCGGCAGCGAAGCCAGGCGCGAGGAGGTCAGCAATGAAGTGATGGCCATCGCCGAGGCGGTCGGCGCCCAGGTCGCGACCTCGTGGGAAATGGCCCTGGTCTATCCGAACAACCATCCCAGTTTCGTCGGCTCCGTGCTGGTGCAGGATCCGGAGCTGCCGCGGCAGGCCGACGCCTTCTGGAGCCTGGGCGGCCACATGTTCAAGCGGCCGCGCAACGAGGGCGTCATCGTGGACCGTTCGGCGAAGGTCTTCCACACCGGGCAGGACTGGACGGAAGTCGGGCGCAACTACCCGGTCGATTCCGCCGCACTCGCCAACATCAAGTGCGCCGCCGCCGCCGTGCGGGACGCCCTGCGCGCGAAGGATCTCGACACGCCCGCGCTGCGCGCCCGGCGCAGGCGGATGCACGATTACGCCGCGGCGAGAAAGGCGCGCCTGGCCGAGGCGCTGGCGCAGGAAGCCGCGGACACGCCCATCGCATTGCGGCGGCTGTTCGTCGAACTGGACAAGGCCATGGCCGGCGACGCCAACCTGGTGCTGGAAGTGGTGACGGGCTTCGACATCGCCCAGGACTACCTGACGATCGACGGCACGGTGCCTTACGAAAGACGCCGCCGCGCCTTCGGCACTTCCAGCGGCGTGCTGGGATGGGGCCTGGCGGCCGCGATCGGCGTCGCCCTCGGCCGCCCGGGCCGCGAAACCTGGTGCATGGTCGGGGACGGCTGCGCCAACTTCGGCATCCAGGCGCTGTGGACGGCGGCGCGCTACGCGGCGCCGGTCGCCTATGTCGTCGTGAACAACGGCCAGTACCAGGCCAACCGCATGAACATGGTGCGCTATCCGGGCCGCATGGCGGCCACCGGCCGCTATCCCGGCGTTTCGCTGGCCCATCCGGAGATCGACTTCGTCAGCCTGGCCCGCGGCTATGGCGTCGAGGCCGAGGTGGTCACCGATCCCGGGCAACTGCCCGCCGCGTTCGCCCGCGCCAAGACGGCGATGGGGGAGGGGCGGCCCCATCTCGTCGACGTCCGCGTGAAGACCCGCTTCGGCGATTTCGATCCCGACTGGCACGGCCGGTTCCCGATCGCCGGGCTGAAACCATGACCCGTTGCGCCAGTCCCCTGCAATGGACCGTCGGCCTCGTCGGCTACGGCGAGGTCGGGCGCATCCTCGCCGAGGACCTGCGCGCGCGCGGCGTGGCGAACCTGATTGCCTGCGACATCAAGCTGGGCGGCCCGGACGAGGCGCCGCTGCGCGCGCATGCCGCGCGGCACGGCGTGCGGCCTGCCGCCACGCATGCAGAGCTGGCGGCGCAGTCCGACCTGATCCTTTCCGCCGTCACCGCCAGCCAGGCCGTGGCGGCGGCCGAGGCCTGCGCGCCGCGGTTGCGCTCGGGCGCCTGGTATCTCGACTTCAACTCGGCCTCGCCCGGCGCGAAGATCAAGGCCGGCGGGATTGTCGCCGCGGCCGGCGGCCGCTACGTCGAGGGTGCCGTGATGACCTCGATCCCGCCGTATCGCATCCGCGTGCCGCTGCTGCTCGGCGGGCCGCACGCCGCCGCGCTGGCGCCGCTGCTCGATCAATTGGGGTTCGCGGCCCAGGCCGGTCCGGACAAGCCCGGCATCGCTTCCGCCACCAAGATGTGCCGCAGCGTGATGATCAAGGGCCTCGAGGCGATGGCCATCGAGAGCTTCACCGCCGCGCGCGCCTGGGGCGTCGAGGACGCCGTGCTCGCTTCGCTCGCCGAAACCTTCCCCGGCATCGACTGGGAAAAGCAGGGCGCCTATTTCTTCCAAAGAGCCATTCAGCACGGTCGCCGTCGCGCCGAGGAGATGCGCGAGGCGGCGCAGACGGTGCGCGAGGCCGGGCTGGACCCCTGGTCCGCCGCCGGCACCGCCGGGCGCCAGGCCTGGGTGGCGGATCTCGCCGACGCGGGATTGCTCGGTGACCGCAACGCACCCCGCAAGGATTGGCGCGCAGACGCCGACAGGATGCTCGCCGCCTGTGACCCGTCATTCCCGCGCAAGCGGGAATCCACAAATTCCGACGAACCCCGGGATTCCCGCTTGCGCGGGAATGACAAGGACTGACCATGGATCCCGACTGGCTGCCCTTCCACCCCCGCCCCTCGAAGCCTGCCTTCCGGGTGCCGGCCGGCGCGGTCGATGCGCACTGCCACGTTTTCGGCCCGGCGGCGCAGTTTCCCTTCGCGCCGGAGCGCAAATACACGCCCTGCGACGCATCGAAGGAGCAGCTCTTCGCGCTGCGCGATCACCTCGGCTTTGCGCGCAACGTCGTCGTGCAGGCCACCTGCCACGGCAACGACAACCGTGCCATGGTCGATGCGCTGATCCATTCGCAGGGTCGGGCGCGCGGCGTCGCCTCGGTCGGCCGCGACGTGACCGACGACGTGCTGCGGGCGATGCACAAGGCCGGCGTGCGCGGCGTGCGCTTCAATTTCCTCAGGCGGCTGGTGGACTTCACGCCGAAGGATGTGCTGATGGAGATCGCCGGCCGCATCGCGCCGCTCGGCTGGCATGTGGTGGTGTACTTCGAGGCGCAGGACCTGCCGGAGCTGTGGGACTTCTTCACCGCCGTTTCCGACAACCTCGCGACCACCGTGGTGGTCGACCACATGGGCCGTCCCGACGTGACGAAGCCCGTCGACGGCCCCGGGTTCGAGCTGTTCGTGAAGCTGCTGCGCGGGCATCCGAACGTCTGGTCGAAGGTGAGCTGCCCGGAGCGCTTGTCGAAGTCCGGCCCGCCCGATTACCCGGACGTGGTGCCCTTCGCGAAGCGCATCGTCGAGGCCTTTCCCGACCGTGTGCTGTGGGGCACCGACTGGCCGCACCCGAACCTGAAGGGCCACATGCCCGACGACGGCAAGCTGGTGGATTTCCTGCCGAAGATTGCGGTCACGCAAGAACTGCGGCGCAAGCTGCTGGTCGACAACCCCATGCGGCTCTACTGGCCGGAGGAAGCACAATGAGCCCCCACGCCCACATTCGTTCGCTGCCCCCCGAGGGGGCGCATGCCTCCTTTGAGGCGGCTCTGCAGGAGGCATGACTGACATGGCCCTGGAAAAACCCTACAAGGACATCCCCGGCACGACGATCTTCGACGCCGACCAGTCGCGCAAGGGCTACCACCTCAACCAGTTCTGCATGTCGCTGATGAAGGCCGAGAACCGCGCCCGCTTCAAGGCCGACGAGCGCGCCTACCTCGACGAGTGGCCGATGACCGAGGAGCAGAAGCAGGCCGTGCTGGCGCGCGACCTCAACTGGTGCCTCCGCCTCGGCGGCAACATCTACTTCCTCGCCAAGATCGGCGCCACCGACGGCAAGAGCTTCCAGCAGATGGCCGGCAGCATGACCGGCATGAGCGAAGAGGAATACCGCGACATGATGATTGGCGGCGGCCGCTCCGTCGAGGGCAACCGCCGCCTCGGCGAGGACGGCGACGCCCAGCCGCAGGGCAGGGCCGCGAAGCAGGGGGGCCGCTGACATGGCACGCATCACCGCATCCGTCTACTCCTCCCACGTGCCGGCCATCGGCGCCGCGCTCGACCTCGGCAAGACCGGCGAGCCCTACTGGCAGAAGGTCTTCTCCGGTTATGAGTTCTCCAAGGCCTGGCTGAAGGAGAACACCCCCGACGTCATCTTCCTGGTCTACAACGACCACGCCACGGCCTTCAGCCTGGAGATGATCCCGACCTTCGCCATCGGCTGCGCGGCGGAGTTCAAGCCGGCCGACGAAGGCTGGGGGCCGCGCCCGGTGCCCGTCGTCAGGGGCCATCCCGAGCTCGCCGCCCACATCGCCCAGTCGGTGATCATGGACGACTTCGATCTCACCATCGTGAACAGGATGGACGTCGACCACGGCCTCACCGTGCCGCTGTCGCTGATGTGCGGCCAGCCGTCGGCGTGGCCGTGCCCGGTGATCCCCTTCGCGGTGAACGTCGTGCAGTACCCGGTGCCCTCCGGCCGGCGCTGCTTCAACCTCGGCCGCGCGATTCGCAAGGCCGTCGAGTCCTTCGATGCGCCGCTCAAGGTGCAGGTCTGGGGCACCGGCGGCATGAGCCACCAGCTGCAGGGGCCGCGCGCCGGCCTCATCAACCGCGAGTGGGACAACGCCTTCCTCGACCGCCTGATCGCCGACCCCGAGGGGCTGTCGCAGATGCCCCACATCGACTACGTGCGCGAGGCCGGCTCGGAGGGCATCGAGCTGGTGATGTGGCTGATCGCCCGCGGCGCGATGTCCGACGAGTTTGCCAACACCCCACCCAAAGTGGCGCACCGTTTCTACCATGTCCCGGCGAGCAACACCGCCGTGGGCCACCTGATATTGGAGAACCAGCCATGAGCATAAAAGTCGCGCTCGCCGGGGCCGGCGCCTTCGGCAGCAAGCACCTCGACGCCATCGGGCTGATCGAAGGCGTCGAGGTGGTTTCGGTGATCGGACGCGAGCTGGCGAAGACGAAGGAAGTCGCCGACAAGTACGGCATCGGCCACGTCACCACCGACCTCGCC
>JBDHRL010000003.1:0-56283 GCA_039807535.1 Rhodocyclaceae bacterium | reverse complement strand
ATCAGGTTCCTGGTCTTGAACTTGCCGATCTGGCCGGGCCGGAAGAGATGCTTGAGCTTGAGTTCGCCGGGGCGGGTCATGCCGGTTCCTCCTTAATGAATACTGTATACATTGCATCCGGGCACGTCAATGCACGGACGCTGCAGAGCGGGAAAAGGGCCCGCAGGAGCGGGCCCGGCACTGCAATCAGCCCTTCGGCCTGGCCAGCACCTGCTCGGCCCACTTCTCGTCGAAGAGGGCGCCATTGGCGAGCAACTGGCGGAACTTGATGAAGTCGATGACGTCCTTGCCGCTGACCTTCTTGGCGTCGAAGGCGTTGAAGCCGAGCCAGGCCTCGTGATTCATGTTGGCGGCCAGCCAGTGGCGGTTGGCGACCTTCATCTGGTCCCAGAAGAATTTCTTCTTGGCGCGGATCTGGTCGATGGAGTTGATCAGGCAGTTCGGGAAGAGGTTGGCGAACTTCCACACCAGGCGGTTGACTTCGCCATCGAGAAGTTCGAAGTCCGTCTTGCATTCTCCCATCAGTGCCTTGGCGGCGGCGAGCCGGTCGGCGGCGACGGACTCGCCATATACGATCTCGCCGTCGTCCACGTAGGTATCGGTGCGCACCAGCGGGTTGCGCACCCACTTGCCGTCCTTCTTCAGCACCGGCACGGCCTTGGTGACGAGACCCTTGGCCTTCATCTTGTAGGCGCTCCAGGTCTCGCAGGAGATGCAGTTGTACATGGCGTCTTCCATAGACAGGAACCAGGGCAGGAAGTCGGTCGAGCCGCCCACCGGCGCCGAGCCGTGCTTGGGGCCGGCCTGGCCGAACACCGCCAGATCGGAGGTGATCGTGATGTCCGTCGCCATGCCGATCTCCTGGCCGCCGGCGACGCGCATGCCGTTCACGCGGCAGATCACCGGTTTCTTGCAGTTGAGGATGCCGTCGACCATGCCATTGAAGAGATCCATGTATTCGCCGTACTCGTTCGGGCGGCGCGAGTAGTAGGCGGCGTACTCGGCGGTGTTGCCGCCGGTGCAGAAGGCCTTGTCGCCGACGGCGGTGAACACCGCGGCGACGATCTTGCGGTCGCTCGAGGCACGCTGGAAGGCGGCGATGACGCCCTTCACCATCTCGGTGGTGTAGGAGTTGTACTGCGACGGATTGTTGAGCCAGATCCAGGCCGCGTAGAGGCCGTCGACCTTGGCGCCCTTTTCGTCGACGATCGGGCGCTCTTCATAGACCACCGTCGGTGCATCCTTGCCGAAGTGGGAATTGTCGAAGAGCTGGTGGTCCTTCAGTTCATTGTCGCGGCGCAACCATTCCAATGCCATGGCGTTCTCCTTGTGAAGTCAATTAACCTCTTTCAACACGGAGATCACAGGGGCGCGGAGAGCACAGAGGAAAGCTTTTCATCGTCGTTCCCTCTGTGTCCTCTGTGTCCCTGTGATCTCCGTGTCGAAGGAGGCGGCTTTCGTTAAAAATCCGGGGTGAGCACGACGCGCTTCTTCAGCTTGCCGTGATGGGCTTCGTCGAAGACCCGCTCGATCTGGCTCATGGGCCGCGTTTCGACGAAGGGACCCAGCGCGATGCGCCCGTCGACGCACATGTCGAGGACTTTCGGATAGTACTGCGGCAGGCAGCCCCAGGTGCCGATCAGTTCGGCATCGAAAGCCATGAGTTTCGAGAGCATGTAGGAGGTTTCGTCCGTGCCGTAGCCGACGATGACCAGGGTGCCGACGAAGGAGAGTAACGACAGCGCCAGTTCCTGGCCGGGCTTGGTGCCGGTCACCTCGAAGATCTTCCAGCCGTAGTTGGAGGGGACGCCCTTTTCCTTGCAGATGGCCTTGAACAGCTCCTTCACTTCCTTGGCGCTCTTGCCCTTCGGGTTGATGGTGGCGTCGGCGCCGTAGCCCTTCATGAACGCGAGCTTCTCGTCGTTGATGTCGATGCCGATCACCACCTTGGCGCCGAAGCCCTTGGCGGTCTGCGTCATGAAGCTGCCGACCCCGCCGGCGGCGCCGATGACGATCACCAGATCCCCGGTCTGGAGCCTGGCGCGCTGGGCCGCCTGATACGGCGTGGTGACGGCGTCGGCCACTACCGACAGATGTTCGAGCGGGATGTTGCCGCGGCCGTGCACGACGCAAATGTCCCTGGCCGGCACCGGGATGTGGCTGGCGTAGCCGCCGTAGATGCCCATCGAGTTGCCCGGCATCTTCTGGCTGAGACAGCGGTTGCCGCGGCCGGACTTGCAGATTTCGCAGTTGTTGCAGGGGAGCACGGCCGGGACGATGACCTCCTGTCCGATCAGGCGCGCATCGTCGCCGGCGACGACCACGCCGGAAATTTCATGGCCGAGAGAGAGCGGCGGCTTCTGCACCGTCGGCACGCCCATGTAGAAGTAGGACAGGTCGGTGTGGCAGACGCCGCAGCCGCGGATCTCGACAAGTGCTTCGCCGGGGCCGAGCGCCGGCATCGGGATTTCCGTGCGCACGAGCTTGCCCGGCTCGGTCATCTGCCAGGTGTGGATGGTTTTCGGAATCATGGAGTCTCCAGTTTGCGTGCCATATTTTCGCGTTATCCCCGCTTCCGCGGGAATGACGGCTGTTTCACTTGTTTTTCCAGACCGGCTTGCGCTTCTCCATGAAAGAGTTCAGTCCTTCGACGGCGTCGGCGGTGTTCATCAGGTCCTTCAGGTAGATCTGCTCGACGGTGAACAGCGCTTCGAAGAAGGGCTTGCCGGCCGCCTCGCGCACCGCCTTTTTGGTATACATCAGCGCCACGCGCGAGAGGCAGAGGAACTGATCCAGAAAGGCGCGCGTGTCCTGGGCGAAGCTGGTGCGCGGGAACACGCGATTCACAAGCCCGAGCGCGGCGGCTTCCTGGGCGCCGATCAGACCGCCGCCGAGCAGCAGTTCCATCACCTTTGGCAGCGGCATGATGCGCGGCATGAGGATGGCGGCGATGGGCGGAAACACGCCCAGCTTGATCTCCGGCTGGCCGATCCTGGCATCCTCGGTGGCGACCACCATGTCGCAGGCGATGGCCAGCTCGCAGCCGCCGCCCATGGCCGAGCCGTTCAGCGCCGCCACCGTCGGCAGCGGAAACACCATCAGGCGCTTGAGGATGCCGTGAAAGACGTCGATCATTTGCACGACCTTGTCCGGCGTGTGGTCCATGACGTCCACGCCGGCGGAGAACACTTTCTCGCCGGCAGCCGTGATCATCAGCATCTTGGCGGATTCCTCGCGCGCGGCGATGTCCAGCGCACGGTTGAGTTCCTCCATCACAGCGATGTCGAGGACGTTGTGCGGCGGCCGGTTGATGGTGATGGTCGCCAGCGCGTCGGCGACGGCGTAATCGAGAAACTTGAACTCTGTCATGCCAATCCCTTGTAAAGACAAACCTCTTAAATCGCAAAAAATTACGCAAAGACAAACGATCTCCCCGGTGTTTTTCCTTGCGGCCTCGCGTCTTTGCGTTGAAAGCGGCTAAAACAAGTCATCCATCTCGTCGGTGCCGACGCCCTTCGGCATCGCGCCGTACTGTTCCATGAAGGCCTGCACCAACTGGTTCTCGCGCTGGCTGAAGAAGGGCGCTTCCTCGAAGACGAAGTACTTCGCCTCGTCGGACTTGCCGATCACGCCCTGCAGGCCCTCGCGCAGGCTCTCCACGCCCTTGATGGCGAGCACCTTCTTGTCGGCATCGAGCAGCTGGTAGACACCGGCTTCCTCGGTGACGCCGGCGACGTTGGCCTCATTGAGTTCGAGCCAGGATTCGGGCGGCAGCACCATGTCCTCGATCTTCGCCGCCAGGTTGCACTTGAGGCAGCGCAGCGCCTCGGCCTGGGCCGTCTTCTCGTCGAAGCCGAGTTCGACTTCGTCCCAGTTGTTCCGCTTGGCCGGATCGATGAAGATCGGGTGGAAGCGCTTGACCTGGTTGAAACCCTCGTCGCGGCCGATGTGCGGGTCGGTATCCCAGTCCGGCAGCAGCGTTTCCTCGATGTCGCCGTCGCCGCCGAGCTGGCGGTCGATGGCGGAGGCGGCGACGCGGCCCTGGGCGACGGATTCGATCAGGGTCGAGGGGCCGAGCACGCAATCGCCGCCGGCATAGACGCCGGGGCGGCTGGTGAGCATGCTGTCGGCGCGCACGACGATGCGCCCCTTGCCGTCGGTCTGCACGCCGAAACCCTCGTATTTCTTCGGATGCTGGCCGATGGCGGCGATGACGAGGTCCACGTCCTCGCTGAATTCGCTGCCGGGGATCTCCACCGGACGGCGGCGGCCGGAGGCGTCGGGCTCGCCGAGCGCCATCTTCGCGTAGGTGATTTTCAGGCGCGAGCTGCCGGACTCGTTCAGCTCGATCTTCTTCGGCGCCAGCAGGAAGCGCAGGTTGACGCCCTCGTCGATGCAGCCCTGCACCTCGTCCTCGCGCGCCGGCATCTCCTCGCGCGTGCGGCGATAGACCATGTCCACCGCGGCGCCGAAGCGGCGCGAGGAGCGGGCGTTGTCGGTGGCGACGTTGCCGCCGCCGATGACCGCCACTTTCTTGCCGATGACGACATCGATGCCCGGCGTGCCGATCAGGCCGAGCGTGACGGCGCGCAGAAAGGTCGGGCTGTCCACCACGTTGGGCAGGCTGTCGCCGGGCAGGCCGAGCTTGTCGCCGCCCTGGGCGCCGATGCCGATGAAAGCGGCCTCATAGCCCTCGGCGAAGAGATCGTCGATCTTCTCGACGCGGCTGTTGTAGCGGATCTCGACGCCGAGCGCGGTCACCTCCGCGACTTCCCGGTCGATGACCTCGAGCGGCACGCGATAGGAGGGGATGCCGTAGCGCGCCATGCCGCCGGCGGCGGGCAGGGCGTCGAAGACCGTGACGCCATGGCCCTGCTTGGCAAGGTAGTAGGCGGCGGTGAGACCGGCCGGACCGGCGCCGATGATGGCGGCCTTCCTGCCCGTCGGCGGCAACTGCTTCGAGTATTGGCGCCACAGGCCGCTGTCGTGGTCGGCGGCGATGCGCTTGAGCGAACGGATGGAAATCGGCTCGTCGAGATACTTGCGGCGGCAGGCCGATTCGCAGGGCGAGAAGCAGGCGCGGCCGAGGATGCCGGGAAAGGGCAGCTTCTCGCGCACCACGGCGACCGCTTCCGAATACTTGCCGAGGCCGACCAACTGCACGTAGCGCGGCACGTCGATGCCGGCCGGGCAGGTGTGCGTGCACGGCACCTGCGTTTCTTCCTTGCGCGAGACATCGAGGGTGCGATCCATCAGCGCACCCGTCGGGCAGACCGTGACGCAGGCCGAGCAGAATTTGCAGCCGGATTCGATCAGCGTCGGCGCGATGGTGCCGACCCACTTGCGCCCCTCGGTTTCCTTGACTTCCAGGCAGCCGACGCCGCGCACCTCGTTGCAGGCCACCAGACAGCGGCGGCAGTCGATGCACAGGTTGTAGTCGCGGTCGTAGAAGGGCTCGTCCCTGATGACGGGCAGCCGGATGTGCTTGTAGTTCGGCGTCGTCGCCGGGATGCCGATGTAGTCCGATACCTTGCGCAGCTCGCAGGTGTGGAAGATCGAGCAGCAGCGCTGTTCGACCGGGTTGCCGAAGGAACAGGTGGTGCGGCTGCAGCCTTCACGCTGCGGACAGGTGAGGCAGTTGTGCGGGTGATTTCCGAGGATGCGGGCAACATTCTCCTTGCGGATTTTGTCGACGGCGGGCGATTGGGTGGTCACCGTCATGCCGGCTTCCACGGCGATGGAGCAGGAGGTGCGCGGGCCGTCGTCCCCGGCCACCTCCACAACGCAGAGGTTGCAGCCGCTGTCCCCAGCGCCGCGCTGGCACGAGGGCGGCAGGTCGGGATGGGCGCACAGGGCCGGAATGTAGATACCGGCGGCGCCGGCTGCGGAAAGCAGGGAGGCGCCGGCGGGCGCCTCGACGGATTTGCCGTCGATGGTGAGCTTCACCAGCGGTACGGATTGCGTCGCGCCCTGGGCTGGCTTCTTCCACCATACGACAGACTGAAGGCTGGATCCCATGATGTCGTCCTCGCTACGTGCGCCGGGCAACGACCCGACGGCGGGTGACCCGCCAGTGGCTTGCCAAAATCATGCAACATAACGCATTGCACAAAATTAACAGGTATTAGAGTGCATTACACTGATTTTATGGGAGCCAGCCCTTCCGTCTATTTGATCTGGATCAAACGCCAGCATAAAAACCTTTTTCTGCTTATGTATTTCTGATCCGGATCAGGCGCCGAGCCAAGGAGGAAGGCAATTCCGGATGGGCGAACACGCCAAGGGACAGGATCATTCCTTCCGCTGATTAATAGGTAACGTTAATAATACAATATAACTACATGTAATTATTAATAATAATGTTTTTTTAAAAATTTGACCTGGACAAATACCGGATCGCAAACATGGCTTTGGTTGACCTGGATCAAACCTTGCCTGAAAAATGGTTTCTAGAATCGCCGCAAATGCTTTATCGTGCATTCAAAAATATAAATAAAGCACAATAATGCATATTTTGGATAAACGGCGAAGAGAATCAGCCTGGTTCTCTGCCATATCGGGGGATCAACGATGAGTGGATTGTTTGACCAGTTCAAGGAGTGGTACGAGAAGCGCCACGACTATGCGCGCGCCTGGAAGGCCCGCACGGGCGGACAGGTGGTGGCGACCATGTGCACCTACACGCCCGAGGAAGTGCTGATCGCCGCCGGCATGCTGCCGGCGCGCGTGCTCGGCGCCCATGAGCCGCAGAACGTCACCGAGCCGCACATCTTCGGCATGTTCTGCCCGTTCTGCCGCGATTCGCTGGCCCAGGGGCTGCTCGGGCGATACGAGTACTGCGAGGGAGTGACGCTCACCCAGTCGTGCATTCAGTATCGCCAGGCCTTCAATTCCTGGCGCATGCACGTGCCCACCGTCAAGTGGGACTATTACTTGCCGATGCCCAACGAGGTGCAGTCGCGCTTCGCTCGCGCCGCGCATTACGCCGAGATCAAGAAGTTCCGCGAATTCATCGAGGGGGTGATCGGCAAGAAGCTCTCGGATGCCGATCTCAAGCGCGGCGTCGAGATCGTCAACGAGAACCGCCGGCTGCTGCGCGAGCTCTTCGACTACCGCAAGGAAGCCAACCCCAGGGTGACCGGGGTCGAGGCGCTCTACGCTTCGCTCACCGCCCAGTTCGTGGACAAGGAAGAGCACAACAAGGAGCTGAAGCGCGTGCTTGCCGAAGTGGCCAAGCGCCCGAACGACCGCGAGGAAGGCATCCGCTTCATGACCATCGGCTCGGAGAACGACGACGTCTCCTTCATGGCCATGGTCGAATCGGTCGGTTCCACCATCGTCATCGACGACCAGTGCTCGGGCACGCGCTATTTCTGGAACGAGGCGCGCATGCAGGACGACGTGATCGCCACGATTGCCGACCGCTATTGCGAGCGCCCGGCCTGTCCGACCAAGGATTATCCGGCGCACACCCGTTTCGACCACGTGCTCAAGCTGGCCAAGGATTACAACGCCCGCGCGGCGATCTTCCTGCAGCAGAAATTCTGCGATCCGCACGAAGGCGACTATCCGGACCTGAAGCGCCACCTGGAGGACAACGGAATCCCGACGCTGTTCCTCGAGTTTGACATCACCAACCCGCTCGGCCCGTTCCGCATCCGCGTCGAAGCCTTCCTCGAGACGCTGCGCGAAGAAGAATTGTTCTAGGAGTCACATGACATGGCATACCCAAGCGAACCGTTGAAGTGCTGGAAGAAGGCCAAGGAACTGCGCGAGCAGTACTACATCAATTTCGCCAAGGCCAAGGAGAAGGGCGGCCTGCGCTGGTCCGGCTCCGCCTGGGCGCTGGACGCGATTCCCGCCGGCCTCGGCACCGACGTCTATTCCCTCACCGGCGAGCCCTACGGCGCCACCATCGCGGTGGACAAGAAGTTCAACAAGGAGTGCCAGGACGCGGCCGAGTCCTACGGCTTCGCCCGCGACCTGTGCGCTTACATGCGCACCTACTGGGGCTCGATCATCCTGAACAAGTTCCCCTTCGGCGGCGAGTTTCCCAAGCCCGATTTCAACTTCCAGTCGCAGATCTGCTGCTCGCACGCCAAGTGGTACCAGGCGGCCTCCACGCTGGAGCACGATACGCCGAGCTTCTTCATCGACGTCTCGGTCGGCGCCTACAAGGACCTCACGCCGGAGCGCCTCGACTACGTCACCAACCAGGGCCTGGAGGCCTGCGAGTGGCTGGAAAAGACCACCGGCCGCAAGTTCGACGACGAGCTGTTCATCGAGGCGGTAAAGAACGAAATGCGCTCCACTTCGCTGTGGGCCGCCATCTGCGTCGAGAACAAGGCCGTGCCGGCACCGCTCGACGAGAAGACCATGTACTCGCTCTATGTGCTGGCGACGCTGTCGAAGTCGTCCAAGTGGTGCGCCGATTTCTACCAGGAGTGCCTGGACGAGGTGAAGGACCGCGTCAAGCGCGGCATCGCCGCCGTGCCCAACGAGCGCTGCCGCGTCATGTCCGACACGCAGCCGCCCTGGGGCTTCCTCAAGGTGTTCCGCTACCTCGAGGAATACGGCGCCGTCTCCATCGGCTCGCTGTACACCTTCGGCCTGGAGGGCATCTGGGAAACCAAGCCGGACGGCACCTGGGGCCCGCGCACCCTGCCCTGGGAAAAGGGCATCGAGATGCGCACGCGCGAGGAAGCCATGCGCCTTTACTGCGACTGGAACCTGTCCAAGCCGCAATGGCAGCATTTCTACGACCCGCGCATCAAGACCGAGATGATGAAGACCATCGTCAAGGAATGGAAGGTGGATGGCGTCATGCTGCACCTTAACCGCGGCTGCGAGGGTCTGTCGATCGGCATCATGGAGAACCGCCTGGGACTGGCCGCCGCCGGCATACCGGTGATGACTTTCGAGGGCAACATGGGCGACGAGCGCGAGTTCGACCTGGTGCGCACGCAGAATCGCGTCGATTCGTTCATGGAAACCCTGGGCCTGAAGCGCGAATTCGCGCACGCCTGAGCATTGATAGGAGAACCGAGACTATGTATACCGCAGGCATCGACATGGGTTCCCGCACCGTCAAGGTGGTGTTCCTGGAAGAGCTCAAGGTGGACGGCGCACCGCAACTGAAGTGGGGCGTCAAGGGCAAGCACGTCATGTTCCCGGAGGACCTCGACGCCGACGAGGCCGCTGACAAGGCCTTCGAGGATGCCCTCAAGGCCGCCGGCCTCAGCCGCGACCAGGTCACGCGCGTGGTCGCCACCGGCGCCGGCCGCAAGCAGGTGAAGTTCGCCACGGGTGACGTCACCGAGGTGTCCGCCGGGGCCAAGGGCGCGGTGTTCATGTGCCCGGCCGCGCGCACGGTGATCGATGTCGGCGCGGAGGAGGGCCGCGGCGTCAAGGCCGACCGCGACGGCAAGGTGGTGGACTTCGCCGGAAACGAGAAGTGCGCGGCCGGCGCCGGCGCCTTCGCCGAGTCGATGTCCCGCGCACTGCAGCTTTCGCTGAAGGACTTCGGCGAAGCCAGCCTGCGCTCCGACAAGACCATCCCCATGAACGCGCAATGCACGGTGTTCGCCGAGTCGGAAGTGGTGTCGCTGATCCACTCCTCGACGCCGAAGGAAGACATCGCCAAGGCCGTTCTGGACGCGGTGGCGAGCCGCGTCACGGCGATGGCGCGCCGTGTCGGCATCGAGGAGGAAGTGGCCCTCATCGGCGGCATGGTGCACAACGCCGGCTTCGTGCAATCCCTGAAGACGGCCCTCGGCGTCGACAAGGTGCTGCTGCCCGAGATGCCCGAATACATTTCCGCCCTCGGCGCCGCGCTGATCGCCGCCGAAGGCAACGCCTAACCCAAGGAGAGCGCAATGGCTGAAAACGCAGGCGAGAAGAAGGAATACTGGCGCTGGCAGGAGAACTGCTGGATCGACGAATCGAAGGACTGGCGCGCCGCGAAGGTCATTACCGTCGGCATCGACGTCGGCTCGGTGAGCTCCCAGGCGGTGATGTGCGTCGATGGCGAACTGTACGGCTACAACAGCATGCGCACGGGCAACAACAGCCCGGATTCGGCGCGCAACGCCATTGCCGGCATACTCGACAAGACCGGCATGAAGCTGGAGGACGTGCATTACACCGTGGGCACCGGCTACGGCCGCATCAACGTGCCCTTCGCCAACAAGGCCATCACCGAGATCGCCTGCCATGCGCGCGGCGCCAACTACATGGGCGGCAACAGCGTGCGCACCATTCTCGACATGGGCGGCCAGGACTGCAAGGCCATCCATTGTGACGAGAAGGGCAAGGTCACCAACTTCCTCATGAACGACAAGTGCGCAGCCGGCACCGGGCGCGGCATGGAAGTGATCGCCGACCTGATGCAGATCCCCATCGCCGAACTGGGCGGACGCTCCTTCGACATCGACGAGGAGCCGGGTGCGGTGTCCTCGGTGTGCGTGGTGTTCGCCAAGTCCGAGGCGCTCGGCCTGCTCAAGGCCGGCTACTCGAAGAACAAGGTGATCGCCGCCTACTGCCAGGCCATGGCGGAGCGCGTGGTATCCCTGCTCGAGCGCATCGGCGTCGAGAAGGATTTTTTCATCACCGGCGGCATCGCCAAGAACCCGGGCGTGGTGAAGCGCATCGAGAAACTGCTCGGCATCGAGGCGGTGCAGACCAAGATCGACAGCCAGATTGCCGGCGCGCTGGGCGCCGCGCTCTTCGGCTACACGCTGGTGCAGAAGCAGGGCGCATCGGCCAAGGCCGCCTGAGCACAGGCGGTTGGCAAGGTCCCGAAGCTCCGGCCCGCGAAGTACCCCTCTCCCACTGAGCGGGCCGGAGCAGAGGGATTCAACATTCGACACCCCGCAAAAGGGGCGAGGGATACGACATGATCGCGAACTACGGCTACAAGGACGGCTCGGGCGAGTACTACATCAGCATCGACACGGACCAGTGCATCACATGTACGGCGGAGCGCGCCTGCCTGACGGCATGCCCGAAGGGGATGTTCGAGATCATCACTGACGACTACGACGACGAGGTGTCGGCGGTGAAGCAGGCCTTCCGTCGCTCCCTGGCGTTCGATTGCGCCGACTGCAAGCCGGTCGGCGGCTACGCCAGCCTGCCCTGCATATCGGCCTGCACGCCGGGGGCGATCAAGCACTCCTGGTAAGGCGCCGCCGTGAAGATACCGCTGAAACTGGTCAAGGGCGGCAGGGAAGCCGATCTGCTCGCGGAAGGCTGGATCAAGCAGACCACCATCGGCGAGCCGCGCCTCACCGAGATCGCCGAGAACTACCGCCAGCTCGGATTCGAGGTGCATGTGGTCGAGCACCGGGAAGAGGCGACCGGCGGCGGCTGCAACACCTGCTTCACGGCGGGCGAGGAAATGGGGCAGGTGTACGGGGACGTGTATATTCGCAAGGGCAAAGGCGGCAAACCGGCCGCGGAAGAAGAATTGTTCTAATCGAGGAGAATACGATGGCGGTGCAGGTGAATGTGCGGATGATCCGCAAGAACGATCTCGACAGCGTGGTGGCAATCGACAGGCTCATCACCGGCCAGGAGCGGCGCGATTACTACCAGCGCAAGCTGGAGCAGGCCGTCGACAACAAGCATAACGTCAATGCCTCCCTTGTCGCGGAAATCGACGGCAAGCTGGCCGGCTTCATGATGGGCGACGTGTTCTTCGGCGAATACGGCATCCCGGACGCGACCGCCACCATCGACACCATTGGCGTGCATCCCGACTTCCAGAAGCACGGCGTTGCCTCGGAGCTGATGGATCAGTTCCTCATGAACATGAAGGCCGCCAGTGTCAGGAAGATCTACACGCTGGTGAACTGGAGCGACTTTGCGCTGGAAGGATTCTTCTCGCGCCACAAGTTCCAGCCCTCCAAGCGCATCAGCCTGGAACTGCAACTGCCCTGATTCGGACAGATTCGGGAAACAGCGAACGGTGCGCGTTCTTGCGGATGCGCGCCGTTTTTTTCTTGGCCGCCGACGATGTGGATCGACTGTCACTGCCACACCAAGCACTCCTACGACAACTGGCTGGAACCGCTCGACCTGATCCGCCGCGCCAGGGCGATCGGGCTCGACGGGGTGGTGATCACCGAACACCATTCCTACGAGGCTTCGGCGCCGGTCGAGGCAATCGCCCGCGACGAGGGTTTCCTGGTCCTGCGCGGGGTGGAAATCTCCACCGACCGGGGCCATCTGCTGGCCTACGGCATCGAGGACGATTCCTGGAACAAGTGGGGTCGTGACACCTGGCTGCCGCTCGACCGGGTCATTGACCGCATCCTCGACCTCGGCGGCATCTGCGTGCCGGCGCATCCCTATCGGGAATTCGGCGTCTGCAGCCTGCTCGACGGCCTGCTCGACCTGCAAGGCATCGCCGCCGTCGAATCCCATAACGGCGGCAACATCGACGCGGACAACGATCTGGCCCTCACCGCTTCGCGCCACATGGCGTTGCCGGCCCTGGGCGGCAGCGACTGCCACAAGGTGGGGGCGGTCGGCCGCTGCGCGACGGAATTCCGCCAGCCGGTCACGGACATGGCGAGTTTCATCGCGGCCGTGCGCGCCGGCGCCTGCCGGGGAGATTATTTCAGTGGCTGGAAACGGTAAAGTCAGTCGCCGCGGCACGGCGACTTTATGGATGGTCAGGCAGGCGCGAGATCGACCGGCTCGTTGAGCTTGAGCCAATACAGGCCGATCTGGCCAACGGCCTGGATGAACTTCTCGAAGTCGACCGGCTTGCGAATGTAACTGTTGGCGCCGAGGCTGTAGCCTTCGAAGATGTCCTGCTGTTCCTTCGAGGTGGTGAGGACCGTTACCGGCAGCAGGTTGGTGCGCTCGTCGGCGCGGATGCGGCGAAGAACTTCAAGACCATCGATGCGCGGCAGCTTCAGGTCGAGCAGGACGACGGCGGGCAGGACGGAAAGATCACGATCGGCATGGTGACCGGCCCCGAACAGGTAGTCGAGTGCCTCGACGCCATCGCGTGCGACGACGACCTGGTTGCCGATCTGGTTCATGTTGAAGGCGCGCAGCGTCAGCGCCTCGTCGTCGGGGTTGTCCTCTACCAGCAGAATCGGTCGGTTGGTTGCCATTATTGATTTCCTGTTACGACAGCGTGAAAAAGAAGGTTGCGCCCCGTTCCGGTGCGGCTTCGGCCCAGATGCGGCCGCCATGGCGCTGGATGATGCGATGCACAATGGCCAAACCGATGCCGGTTCCTTCGAAGTCCTGCGCGCGATGCATGCGCTGGAAGGCGCCGAACAGCTTGCCCGCATACTGCATGTCGAAGCCGGCACCGTCGTCCCTGACAAAATACACCGGTTTGTCTCCCGTGTGCAAGGTGCCGAACTCGATGCGGGAGGATGCGTGCCGGGCGGTGAATTTCCAGGCATTGCGCAGCAGGTTTTCCAGGGCGATGCGCATCAGGTTCGGATCCCCCTGGACGAACAGGCCGCCCTCGATGCGGGAATCCACCTCGCGCTGCGGTTGCGCCTGACGCAGATCGGCAATGATCAGCCCGGCAAGCGCCGACAGGTCGATCCGCTCGTGCTTCATTTCATTGCGCGTGACGCGCGAGAGCGCCAGCATGTCGTCGATCAGCTGCTGCATGCGCTGCGTGCCGTGGCGGATGCGATGGATGTAGTCCTTGCCGCGTTCATCCACCTTGTCTCCGTAATCCATCTCGATCATGCGGGAGAAGCCGTCGATGGCGCGCAACGGCGCCACCAGGTCGTGCGAAACGGAGTAGCTGAAGGATTCAAGCTCCTTGTTGGCGGCCGTCAGCTCGGCCGTGCGCTCCCTGACCCGCTCCTCGAGTTCCTCGTTGAGCTGGCGAATATCCGCCTCGGACTGCTTGCGCTCGGAGATGTCGAAGCCGAGTCCCACGATCAGCTTGCGTTCGCCGCGCAGGATGGGCGCGGCGTACAGGTAATACGGGACGAGTCGGCCGCCGGCGGCGCGCAGCGTCGCTTCGCCGTGCGTGACGATGCCCCGCTCGAGCGCGATCAGGCTGGCCTGGCGCACCCGTTCCGCCTCCGCGAACAGCTCGTTGGCCCGCAGGTCGCGCAGCCGCTCGGGGGGATGGGCGGTCTCGATCTCCATGTTGCGGTTCCAGCGCAGCAGGCGCATCTGGGCGTCGAACAGGCCGACAATGCCCGGCAGGCCTGCCAGCAGCGTGTCGGACAGGGCTTTCTCCTCCTGCAATTCGATCAGCAGGGCATTGAGCCTTTCCTGCGCCTGCTTCTGCGCCTCGATGTCCGTGCTGACGCCGGTGAAGCGGACGGCGCGGCCGTCCGCGTTCCATACCGCCTGGCCGCGGGCGCGGAACCAGCGGTAGCTGCCGTCCTTGTGGCGCATGCGGTGTTCGACGTCGTAGGGCGTACGCTCGCGGAAATGCCGGCGTACCGCTTCCTCGACGCGGGGACGGTCTTCCGGGTGAATGGGATCGAGGATGCTGGAGCGCCGGTTCGGCAGCTCTTCCTCCGTGTAGCCGAGCAGTTCCCGGTAACGCGGCGAAAAGAAATAGCGGTCCTGCGTCACATCCCAGTCCCAGAGGCCGTCCGACGAGCCGCGCAGGGCATGGAACAGCCTTTCCTCGCTCCCGCGCAGCGCTTCTTCGGCGGCCTTCTGCTCGGAAATGTCCGACAACGAGCCGGCGAACCGCGTGGCGGCTCCGTTTTCGTCGCGCGCCACCTGGCCGCGCCCGTGGAACCAGCGATAGCTGCCGTCCTTGCAGCGCAGGCGGTAAGTCACGTCGAAGCGGCTCTGGTGCAACAGCGCGGCATCCTGCGCGGCGAGCACGCGGTCGCGGTCATCGGGATGCAGGGACGTCTTGAGGTGGAACATCAGGCGGAATTCCTCTTCATCGTCGTAGCCGAGCAATTCGCGGAATCGCGTCGTGAAATAACTGATGTTGCGGCGCACGTCCCAGTCCCAGACGCCATCCGTGGTGCCGCGCATCACGAGCGCCAGGCGGGCTTCGCTGGCATGCAGTTCGCGCATCCGGTTTTCGAGCGCCGCGGCCATGTTGTTGAAGGCGGCGCCGAGCCGGCCGATTTCGTCCCGGCTGCCGTTGTCGATCCGCACCGTGAGATCGCCGTCGGCCAGCCGCCGTGCCGCCTCGGCCAGCCGTCCCAGCCTGCGCGTCAGGGCGAAGCCGAGGAGGATCAGGGCAAGAACGGAAATCAGGATGCCCGCCGCGGCCGTCAGCAGGGTCTGCCTGATCAGGTCCCGGCGGGCGTTCTGCAGGAAGGTCGTCGTCAGCCCGTAGTGAAGTTCCCCGACGGCCTGGCCGCCCAGTGTGATGGATTGGCGCAGATGCACGAGGCCGCCGTCTGCCGCCTTGCGCACGTCCCGGTCCGCTTCGGGCAGGGGCAACCGCAGGTCCCAGCCCATGGCGACGACCGGCTTGCCGCGTCCGTCGCGGAGCACGGCGTATTCGATGCCGTTGTCGCGGCGGGCCTGGCCGAGGGCCTGTTCCAGAGACGTGTAGTCGCGCTCGGCCAGTTTCGGACCCAGGGCGGCATTGAAGAGGATGGTGCCCTGGTCGATGCGCGCCCGGACCTGCTCGGTCAGGGCCTTGTCCAGCTGCCGCATGTCCAGGTAGGAAAGGGCGGCGACCAAGGCGATCTCGGCCAGCACCGCCACGCCTACCAGCTTGAGACGGAAGGAATGCTGCGCGAGCCAGTCGGGAAGGGAGCGCATGACGTGCTTCAGTCCCGGAAGCGCTTCCTGATTTCGGGCAGGAAGTCGTCGAGGGCCTTCAGCTCGCGTTCCGCGGGAATGCGAAGGCCGTCCAGGGCCAGGGCCTGGATGAACCGGCGGCCGGAGTCGGTCTCATCGAAGCGGAGCAGGATGTCCTGCATTTGCGCGGGACCGATGCCGGCGCCCGGCCGCAGCAGGAACATCATGCCGGGGAATTCCTGCGATTCGGCCAGGATGCGCAGCCTCTGACTGTCCTCGACGGACAGTTGCGGCACGAGATTCGCGGTCGTCACGCCCGCGTCGGTCTCGCCCTGCAGCACGGCATGCAAGGCGTTGCTCGGCGACGTGACGAACTGGATGTGATAGTCGCGCCCGGGCAGCATGCCCGCCTTGCGGAATGCCTCCTTGCCGAACTGCGTCAGGCCGGGCGCCGCGTCCACCATGGCCACCCGTCGGCCGGCGAGATCCTTCAGGCTGGCATAGGGCGCCTGGCGATCGACCATGACGATCGCCTTGGTATTGCGTTTTGCCACCACCAGCGGCCGGTAGCCTGCCTCTGTCTGGAGAAAGCGCCCCAGCCCGGACCCGAGCACGATGACGTCGTATTCCTGGCGCAGGCAGCGCCCGATGAAAGTGGGGAAATCGGGAGCCGTCGTCAGCGTGACCGGGCGCCCCAGACGCTTTTCCAGATGGGTGCGCAGGGGCTGGTAGTGCGTGATCAGGCTCGCCGTCGGCAGATAGGGCACGACCCCCAGCTCGAATGGCTGGGTCTCGGCGGCCCGGGCCAGGCCGACGAAGAAGAGGAGGACCGGCAGAATGCGCAGGAGACGCATCGATGGCTATTCCCATGGCACGCAGCCGCGGGCTGCGGGTTAGTACGAAACGCCTTGCTTGCCAACCAAACCGCCCGGTTTCACCCGAGCGCAGGTGACCCAAGGCCGCCGATGCGGTGTCAGTCAGGCAGCTCTTCCCGTTGCAGCAGGAACACCATGCCCTCGCCGCTGTCCGATTCGAGCCAGGTAAACCCCAGGCGCGGAAAGGCCTTTTCAACGATAGCACGATTGCCCCCCACTTCTACGGCCAGAATGCCGCCCGGCTTGAGGTGGGTGCGCGCGCGCGCCAGGATGGCGCGCACGGCATCGAGGCCATCCTCGCCGGAGGCCAGCGCCAGGGACGGCTCGTGCCCGTATTCCGGCGGCAGGCTGCGCATGGATTCTCCGGTGACATAGGGCGGGTTGGCGATGATGAGGTCGTAGCGCCTGCCGGACAGTCCCGCGAAGAGGTCCGCGCGGATCAATTCGATGCGATCGCCCAGCGCATAGTCGGCCACGTTGCGGGCGGCCACTTCGAGGGCGTCCGGCGAGAGGTCCACGGCATCGATGCGGGCGTTCGGGAAGGCGTGCGCCAGCAGAATGGCCAGACAGCCGGAGCCGGTGCAAAGATCAAGGGCGGCGCCGATGGCTTCGGGGTCGCCGATCCAGGGCGCCAGCGGCGCTTCCGTCAGCAACTCCGCCAGATGGGACCGGGGCACGATCACCCGCTCGTCCACGTAGAAGGGGAAATCCCCCAGCCAGGCTTCGTGGGTCAGATAGGCGGAGGGAATCCGCTCGCGGATGCGCCGCTCCAGCAGCGCGAACACGGTTTCGCGCTCGCTTTCGGTGAGGGCGGCATCAAGAAAGGGATCGAGGCGATCCTGCGGCAGGTGCAGGGCATGCAGGAGAAGATAGGCGGCTTCGTCATAGGCATTCCGCGTACCGTGACCGAAGTGCAACCCCGCCTCGTTGAAACGGCTGACCGCCCAGCGCAGGAAATCGCGCAGCGTGACCAGTTCGGGCGGATTCATCTCAGCAGCAGGTCGAGCGTGCGTTCGTAAATCCGCGAGAGCGGTTCGATGTCGGCGACTGCGATGCACTCGTCGATCTTGTGGATGGTGGCGTTGAGCGGGCCGAGCTCAATCACCTCCGGACAGATGTCGGCGATGAAGCGGCCATCGGAGGTGCCGCCGCTGGTGGATAGCGCGGTCTCGATGCCCGTCGTTTCGCGGATCGCCCGCGAGATCGCTTCCACCAGCCTGCCGCGCGGCGTCAGGTAGGGCTTGCCGGACAGCGTCCAGTCCAGCACGTATTCGACGCCGTGGCGGTCGAGGATTTCATGCACCCGCGACCGGAGGCTTTCCGGCGTGCTGGCCGTGGAAAAGCGGAAGTTGAAGAGGATTTCCGCCGTGCCGGGAACGACGTTGTCGGCACCCGTGCCGGCATGAAAATTGGACACCTGCCAGGAAGTGGGCGGGAAATGCTCGTTGCCGGCGTCCCATGCGGTCGACGCCAGCTCGGCCAGGGCCGGGGCCACCGCGTGTACCGGATTTTTCACGAGGTGGGGATAGGCGATGTGGCCTTGCACGCCCTTGACGACGAGCTTGCCGGAAAGCGAGCCCCGCCGGCCGTTCTTGATGGTGTCGGCCAGGCGCTGCGCGGAAGTCGGCTCGCCGACGATGCAGTAGTCGATGGTATCGCCGCGGGCCCTGAGCGCCTCGACGACGCGCACCGTGCCCTCCACGGCGCGGCCTTCCTCGTCGGAGGTGAGCAGCAGGGCGATGGCGCCGGCATGGTCGGGGCTGGCGGCGAGAAAGCGCTCGACCGCCGTGACGAAGGCGGCGATGCTGGTTTTCATGTCGGCAGCGCCGCGGCCATAGAGAAAACCGTCGCGAACCTCGGGGGCGAAAGGTTCGCTGCGCCATTGGTCGGGCGGGCCCGGGGGAACGACGTCGGTATGGCCGGCAAGGCACACGATCGGGCCCGCCGCGCCGCGCCGGGCCCACAGGTTCGAGACGCCTGCCCGGTCCATGCGTTCGAGATTGAAACCGAGGGGCGCGAGCCGTTTTGCGATGATGTCGAGGCAGCCGCCGTCAGCCGGCGTGACGGAACGGCAGGCGATCAGCTCGCGGGCAAGGTCGAGGGTGGTTCCCGGCATTATCCGGCGTCGTCGACGTTGAGGGTGAATTCGGAGAAGGAAGCGCCGCTGGGGTCTGTCTGGCTGAAGTCCAGCGCGGGTGCCGATACGCTGGATTTTTTTTCGCCCGGCGTAGGTGCGCCGAGCTGCGAATTGTTGATCAGCCAGGACAGGTTGGTCGGCGAGTCGGCGTTCGCCAATGCCTCGTCCAGGGTGATGATGTTTTCCTTGTAGAGCCGGAACAGGTCCTGCTCGAAAGTCTGCGAGCCGGGGGCCAGGCTCTGTTCCATGGCTTCCTTGATGCCGTTGATTTCGCCCCGCTCGATCAGTTCCTGGATGTGCCGGGTGTTGAGCAGGATTTCGATGGCCGGGATGCGCTTGCCGTCGGGCTTCTTGACCAGGCGCTGGGAAATGATGCCTTTCAGGCTGACCGACAGGTCGAGATACAGCGCGGGCCGGTTCTCCAGCGCATAGAAGTTGATGATGCGGTTGAGCGCGTGATAGCTGTTGTTGGCGTGCAGCGTGGCGAGGCAGAGATGGCCCGTTTGCGCATAGGCCAGCGCCGCCGCCATGGTTTCGCGATCGCGGATTTCGCCGATGAGGATGCAGTCGGGCGCCTGGCGCATGGCGTTCTTCAGCGCGTTCTCCCAGATCTTGGTGTCGAGGCCGATCTCGCGCTGGTTGACGATCGACTTCTTGTGCTTGAACAGGTACTCGATCGGATCTTCCACCGTGAGGATGTGGCCCGAGAGGTTCGCGTTGCGATGGTCGATCATCGCCGCCAGCGTGGTGGATTTGCCCGAACCCGTCGAGCCGACCACCAGCACCAGGCCGCGTTTCTCCATGATGACGTCCGCCAGCACGTTCGGCAGGCCGAGCTCGTCGAGCTTCGGGATCTCACCCTGGATGAAGCGGACGACGATGGCGATGGTGCCGCGCTGCCAGAACATGTTCACGCGGAAGTTGCCGACATCGCGGATGCCGAAGGAGACGTTGATTTCCTTTTCCTCCTCGAAATGCCTGATCTGCTCCGGTTTCAGCATTTCGTAGGCCATGCGCTGGATGGTTTCCGGTTCCATCTTCTGCTGGTTGACCGGGATGGTGCTTCCCTGAATCTTGATGTGGATGGGCACCCCGGCGGAGACGAAGATGTCGGAGGCCTTTTTCTCGGCCATCAGCTGGAACAGCTTGTCGAAGATCATGTCAGTCTCCCGGAAAAGTCAGTCACGCTCAGACGGCGCGCAGCAGTTCGTTGATGCCGACCTTGGCGCGCGTCCCGGCGTCCACCTGCTTGACGATGACGGCACAGTACAGGCTGTACTTGCCGTCGGCCGAGGGCAGGCTGCCGGAGACCACCACCGAGCCGGCCGGCACGCGGCCGTAGGTGATCTCGCCCGTTTCCCGGTTGTAGATGCGCGTGCTCTGGCCGATGAAGACGCCCATCGAGATGACGCAATCGTCCTCGAGGATGACGCCTTCGACCACCTCGGAACGGGCGCCGACGAAGCAGTTGTCGCCGATGATGGTCGGGTTGGCCTGCAGCGGCTCCAGCACGCCGCCGATGCCGACGCCGCCCGACAGATGCACGTTCCTGCCGATCTGCGCGCAGGAACCGACCGTCGCCCAGGTGTCCACCATGGTGCCCTCGTCGACATAGGCGCCGATGTTCACGAAGGAGGGCATCAGCACCGCGTTGCGGCCGATGTAGGCGCCCCGGCGCACCACCGCGCCGGGGACGACGCGGAAGCCGCCGCGTTCGAACTGCACCTGGTCGTACTTCTGGAACTTGGTCGGCACCTTGTCCCAGTAGCGCAGGACGCCGCCGTCCATGATGCGGTTGCCTTCCAGGAGGAAGGAGAGCAGCAGCGCCTTCTTGATCCACTGGTGGGTCGTCCACGCGCCGTCGATCTTTTCGGCGACGCGCAGCTTGCCCTGGTCGAGCAGGCCGAGGACGGCTTCCACCGCTTCGCCGAGTTTGGCCGGCGCCTTGCCGGGCTGGATGCCGTCGCGATCTTCCCAGGCCTGCTCGACGATCTGCTGAAAGTCCTGCATTGCGGTCCTTTTCAATGTTTTCTGCAAAATGCTTCGATTCTGTGCGCCGCTTCCAGGCATTCGTCAAGCGGCGCCACGAGCGCAATGCGCACGAAATTCTCGCCCGGATTGACACCGCCCGCTGCGCGGGCGAGATAGCTGCCCGGCAGTACTGTCACATTATATTCACGCCGCAGTCCGAGGGCGAATTCGGTATCGGCCACCGGCGTGCGCGCCCACAGGTAGAAGCCGGCGTCCGGCCGCGCGGTGACGAGATGGCGCGAAATGACAGGCATGACGGCGTCGAACTTTTCCCGGTAGAGGCGGCGGTTCTCGCGAACGTGCGCCTCGTCGCCCCAGGCCGCCGCGCTGGCGTGCTGCACGGGCGGGCTCATCGCGCAGCCCTGGTAGGTGCGGTAGAGCCAGAATTTCTTCAGCAGTGCGGCGTCGCCGGCGACGAAGCCGGAACGCAGCCCCGGCACGTTGCTGCGCTTGGAGAGGCTGGAGAACATCACGATGCCGCGGTAATCGTCGCGGCCAAGCGTGCGCGCCGCCTGCAGCACGCCGAGCGGGGGTGCGGCTTCGTCGGAATAGATTTCCGAATAGCATTCGTCGCTGGCGATGACGAAGCCGTGGCGGTCGGCCTGTTCGAACAGGCGCCGCCACTCATCGAGTCCGAGCACCTTGCCGGTCGGGTTGTCCGGTGAGCAGACATAGGCGAGCCGGATGCGCTTCCAGTCGGATTCGGCAATTGCGCCGAAGTCGGAATGGAAGCCGTTGGCCGGCAGATGGTTGAAAAACACTGCTTGCGCGCCGGCGAGCAGCGCTGCCCCCTCGTAGATCTGGTAGAAAGGGTTGGGGCTGAGCACCAGGGCGTCGCCGCGCGAGGCATCGACCACGCATTGGGCAATCGCGAACAACGCCTCGCGCGAGCCGTTGACCGGCAGCACCTGATGCAATGGGTCGGGTGCGGGAATGCCGTAACGCCGCGCCAGCCAGCCGGCGATGGCCTCGCGCAGGGCATCGGTTCCGGAGGTCGTGGGATAATTCGCCAGTCCCGCGAGGCTGGCGGCGAGCGCTTCCTTGATGAGCGCCGGCGTTTCATGCTGCGGCTCACCGATCGAGAGCCGGATTTCGCGCAATTCGCGCGGCGGCCGGATGCCCTGGAACAGCAGGCGCAGCTTCTCGAACGGGTAGGGGTGGAGCTTGTCCAGATCGGGGTTCACGTCGAATGTGCGGCATGGACGGATCTGCCGCTTCTTCCCGGAAAACCTGGATTATAAGCAAGCCGCTGACAGGCCGGCCAAAAATGAGTGAGCCGAATTACGCCAGAAATACCGTCGCACTGGTCTCGCTCCTCGCCGGCGCCACGGTCTGGGGTCTGATCTGGCATCCCTTTCGGGTTCTGGAGGGCATGGCGGTTTCCGCTGCGCTGGGCGCCACGCTGACCTATTTCGTGGCACTTCTGCTCGGATACCCCTTGCTTCGGCACAAATTGGCCGGTGCCAGGCCGGGCTGGATGCTGGCTTCAATCGCGCTGGTCTCAGGCGGCTGCAATCTGGGCTATGTGCTGGCGACGGTTCACGGCGAGGTGATGCGCGTGCTGCTGCTGTTCTATCTGGCCCCGCTGTGGACCGTCCTGCTGGCCCGTCTGCTCCTGCGGGAAAAAGTCAGTCCCCCCGGCACGGCGGTGATCGGGCTTTCCCTGGCGGGCGCCGTCGTCATGCTTTGGCAGCCGCGCCTGGGCCTGCCGCTGCCGGACAACGGCGCCGAATGGATGGGTCTCGTCGCCGGCTTCCTGTTCGCCTTCGCCAACGTGCTGATACGCAAGGCGCATGAGTTGCCCATCGAGCTGAAATCGATGGCAGTCTTTGCCGGCGTGGTGGTGACCGGTCTGGCGGTGCTGCCGTTCGAGCCGGGCCCGATCGTTTTTCCATCGGCGGCCGGCTGGCTGCTCGTCGGCCTGGTCGGCCTGGTTCTGCTGGCGACGAATTTGTTCGTGCAGTACGGCCTGACCCATACGAGCGCCAATCGCGCCATCGTCATTTTTCTCTTCGAGCTGGTGGTCGCCGCGTTTTCTTCCTGGCTGCTGGCCGGCGAGGCGATGACCCCGCAGGAATGGCTCGGCGGCGCGATGATCGTCGCCGCCAGCCTGTTCTCCGGAAAACTGGCGGCGCGCACGCCGGAGCCGGGATAAAATTGCCTTCCCCAACGCGAAGCGACCGAGAAGTGGCCGTCACTTTCCCCAACAGCCCGTTTTCCCTGCACCAGCCGTTTCCGCCGGCCGGCGACCAGCCCGAAGCCATCGAGCAACTGGTCGAAGGCATCCAGGACGGCCTGCTGTACCAGACCCTGCTCGGGGTCACCGGCTCGGGCAAGACCTACACCATGGCCAATGTCATCGCCCGGCTGGGGCGGCCGGCAATGGTGCTGGCGCCGAACAAGACCCTGGCGGCACAACTCTACGCGGAATTCCGCGAGTTCTTTCCGGACAACGCCGTCGAGTATTTCGTTTCCTACTACGACTACTACCAGCCGGAGGCCTACGTCCCGTCGCGCGACCTCTACATCGAGAAGGATTCGTCGATCAATGAACATATCGAGCAGATGCGCCTGTCGGCAACCAAATCGCTGCTGGAACGGCGCGACGTGGTCATCGTCGGCACGGTTTCCGCCATCTACGGCATCGGCGATCCGGTCGACTACCACGGCATGATCCTGCACCTGCGCGAGGGCGAGCGCATCGGCCAGCGCGACGTCATCAAGCGCCTGGCCGAGATGCAGTACGAAAGGAACGAGGTGGACTTCCGCCGCGGCACCTTCCGCGTGCGCGGCGACGTCATCGACATCTTCCCGGCCGAGAACGCCGAATACGCCCTGCGCCTGTCGCTCTTCGATGACGTCATCGAGTCGCTGCAGCTGTTCGACCCGCTCACCGGCCACCTGCGACAAAAGCTCGTCCGCTTCACGGTGTATCCTTCCAGCCATTACGTGACGCCGCGCGAGACCGTGCTGCGTGCCATCGAGGCGATCAAGCTCGAATTGCGCGAACGGATCGAGGCCTTCCAGACCGGCCAGAAGCTGGTCGAGGCCCAGCGCATCGAGCAGCGCACCCGTTTCGACCTCGAGATGCTCAACGAGCTCGGCTTCTGCAAGGGCATCGAGAATTATTCGCGCCACCTGTCGGGCAGGAAACCGGGCGAGCCGCCGCCGACGCTGATCGACTACCTGCCACCGGACGCCATCATGTTCATCGACGAGTCGCACGTTACCGTGCCGCAGCTCGGCGGCATGTACAAGGGCGACCGCTCCCGGAAGGAAAACCTGGTCGAGTACGGCTTCCGCCTGCCCTCGGCCCTGGACAACCGGCCGCTGCGCTTCGACGAGTTCGAGAAGCTGATGCCGCAGACCGTCTTCGTCTCGGCCACGCCGGCCGACTACGAACGGACCCACCAGTCGCAGGTGGTCGAGCAGGTGGTGCGGCCGACCGGCCTGGTCGATCCGCAGGTGATCGTGCGCCCGGCCGCCACCCAGGTGGACGACCTGCTGGGCGAAATCAAGCTGCGCACGGCGCAGAACGAGCGCGTGCTCGTCACCACCCTGACCAAGCGCCTGGCCGAGGATCTCACCGACTATCTCAACGAGAACGGCATCAAGGTGCGTTACCTGCACTCCGACATCGAGACGGTGGAGCGGGTGGAGATCATCCGCGATCTGCGCCTGGGCGAGTTCGACGTGCTGGTCGGCATCAACCTGCTGCGCGAGGGCCTGGACATCCCCGAAGTGTCGCTTGTCGCCATCCTCGATGCCGACAAGGAGGGTTTCCTGCGCTCGGAACGCTCGCTGATCCAGACCATCGGCCGGGCGGCGCGTCATTTGCACGGCACGGCCATCCTCTACGCCGACGCGACGACCGGTTCCATGCGGCGCGCCATCGCCGAAACCGGACGCCGTCGCGACAAGCAGCTCCTGTTCAACGAGGCGCATGGCATTACTCCCAAAAGCATCTCCAAGCGCATCAAGGACATCATCGATGGGGTCTATGACCACGAGATCGCTGCCGAGGCCCTGGAGGTGGCAGAAGAACGGGCGCGTTACGAGACGATGGACGAAAAGACCTTGGCACGTGAAATCCGCCGTCTGGAAAAGCGCATGCAAGAGCATGCGAAAAACCTGGAATTCGAGGAGGCGGCGGCTGCCCGGGACGAATTGTTCCGGCTCAGGAAACGCGCTTTCGGGGCGGATGAGCACGATGCCGTCTACAAGGAGAATGCCGCATGATGCGCATTCTGTTCATCTGCATGGGCAATATCTGTCGTTCCCCTACAGCTGAAGGTGTCGCAAACAATATAATAATAAACAAAGGACTAGATACTTATATTAAAGTAGATTCTGCTGGTACGCACGGCTACCATGTCGGCGAGCCGCCCGACCCGCGGACGTGCGAGGCGGCGCTCCGGCGCGGCATCGACCTGTCGGACATGCGGGCGCGGAAGGTGGTGCCCGAAGATTTCGAACGCTTCGATCTGCTGCTCGCCATGGATCGCGATAATCTGGCCCTCCTGAAGCGCGGCGCACGACCCGAACATCATGCCAAGCTTGGCTTGTTCATGCGCTACGCTTCCCGCTTCGACACGGACGAAGTGCCCGACCCTTACTACGGCGGGGAACAGGGATTCGAACTGGTGCTCGACATGGCCGAGGATGCTGCTGGGGGCCTGATCAAAACCTTGCAGCGCCGGAAATAGAAAAAGGCCAGCAAGCCGGCCTTTCCCTGTACGGATTTTTGTACAGAAATTATTTGCGGGTTTCCACCTGCATCATGGGCTCGTTGCTGACGGACGCGACGGCCTTGGGCCTGCGGCCCAGCCGGACTTCCGGTTCGGCCGGCGTAGCCGTGGTCACTTTATCCCGACTTGTTTCCACCATTACCAGACCGCTTTCCTGCAGGGCGATGGAAAGATCGGCCTGCGGCATGACGGGAGTCGGCATTGCCGCCGGGGCGGAAACAGATTCATCCACCGGGAACGGCATGGGAACGGCAATTTCTTCCGCAGGAGGGGGGGCCACTACTTCCGTGACCAGGACGGGGGCCAGAGCCGGTTCAGCCGCTGGGCTGGCAAATT
Organism: Rhodocyclaceae bacterium; assembly: GCA_039807535.1. Taxonomy (GTDB): domain Bacteria; phylum Pseudomonadota; class Gammaproteobacteria; order Burkholderiales; family Rhodocyclaceae; genus Desulfobacillus. The sequence continues at coordinate 30,442 of JBDHRL010000003.1, read as the reverse complement.
CCGTCTCGACAATTCCGCTCTCGGCCGGCAGCGGAACCGGAGCCGGGGCCGGGGCCGGCGCTGATTCTGCGACAGCTACGGCCTGCTCCAAAGACATGGGCTCCGCTTCGCCCACTTGGGGTTCGGGGAGCAGCGCGGCGGGAGCCTGTCCGGCCTCGGCGGCTTGCGCCTCGGGACGACGCTCGCTGCGATCGCGGCCGCGGCCGCGGCGCCCGCGACGGCTGCGACGTTCTTCCTGCTGCTCCGCTTGAACGCCGGGGGCAGGCGATTCAAGCACCCCCGTCACGGGAATGGCGGAAGTCTCGGCAGGCTGGGCTTGCGGCGGATGCGGCTCCTGCTGGCGGGGCTGCTTTTTCTGGCGCTGCTCCTTCCCTTGACGTTCCGTGCGTTCGCCCTGCTCCTGGCGCGTGCGACGCTCGTCGCGACCCTCCTGCCCGGGGCGGGCGGGGCGCTGGCGCTGCTCGTGCCGATCGCGCGGCTCCTGGCGGCTGCGCTCTCCGCGATCGCGACCCCGCCCGCTGCGTCCCTCGCGGGCCGGTTCGCGGCGGGCCGGAAGTTCGGCCTTGGCGACAGGTTGCGGCTCGGTCTTGCGGTTGCCGCGGAACCAGCCGAAGATTTTTTCGATAATGCCGGTCTGTGCAGGGGTCTGAGCTTGCGCTGCGGCTTGCTTGGGTTCGACTATGGGGGCGGGCTGGGCCGGTGTGATGCCCTTGACGGCCGCCTCGGGACGACTGGGTCGTACCTCCGTCTGCGCCGAGGGCGGCTGGTAGGCTTCCGCCGGCGGCGCCTCAACCATCTTGTAGCTTGGCAGGATTTGCTCTTCCTGGTTCAGTTGATCGTGTCGCAGGCGGGCAATCTCGTGGGCGGGCGTCTCGAGATGGATGTTCGGAATCAGGACGAGATTCACTTTGTGGCGCAGTTCGATGGTGCGGATGTCGTCGCGCTTTTCGTTGAGCAGAAAGGTGGCGACATCGACCGGGATCTGCACATGCACGGCGCCGGTGTTCTCCTTCATCGCTTCCTCCTCGAGGATGCGCAGAATGTGCAGGGCGGCCGATTCTGTGCTGCGGATATGGCCGGTGCCGGTGCAGCGCGGGCAGGGAATGTAGGTCATTTCTGCCAGCGCGGGACGCAGGCGCTGGCGGGACAGTTCGAGCAGGCCGAAGCGGGAGATCTTGCCGGTTTGCACGCGGGCGCGGTCGTAGTGCAGGGCGTCGCGCAGGCGGTTCTCCACCTCGCGCTGGGCGCGCGGGCTTTCCATATCGATGAAGTCGATGACGATGAGCCCGCCCAGGTCGCGCAGGCGCAGCTGGCGGGCGATCTCGTCGGCCGCTTCGAGGTTGGTGCGCAGGGCGGTTTCCTCGATGTCGGCGCCGCGCGTGGCGCGGCCGGAGTTGACGTCGATGGCGACCAGCGCCTCGGTGTGATCGACGACGATGGCACCGCCGGAGGGCAGGGTCACCTGGCGGCCGAAGGCGGTCTCGATCTGGTGCTCGATCTGGAAGCGCGAGAAGAGCGGCACATCGTCGCGGTAGCGCTTCACGCGCGCCACGTTGCCCGGCATGACGTGGCTCATGAACTGCTGAGCCTGCTCGAAAATGTCGTCGGTATCGATGAGGATCTCGCCGATGTCGGGCTGGAAATAGTCCCGAATCGCGCGGATGACCAGGCTGCCTTCCTGGTAGATGAGGAAGGGGCCTTTCTGGCCGCTGGCAGCACCCTCGATGGCGCGCCACAGCTGCATCAGGTAGTTGAGGTCCCACTGCAGTTCCTCCGCGGTACGGCCGATGCCGGCCGTACGCGCGATCAGACTCATGCCCTGCGGCACCTCGAGCTGATCCATGGCCTCGCGCAACTCGTTGCGATCCTCGCCCTCGATGCGGCGCGAGACGCCGCCGCCGCGCGGGTTGTTCGGCATCAGGACGAGGTAGCGGCCGGCCAGCGAGATGAAGGTGGTAAGGGCCGCACCCTTGTTGCCGCGCTCGTCCTTGTCCACCTGGACGATGAGTTCCTGGCCTTCCTTGAGGGCTTCCTTGATGGTGGCGCGGCTGGGCTCGACGCCCTCCTTGAAGTAAGCGCGGGAGACCTCCTTGAAGGGAAGGAATCCGTGGCGCTCGGCACCGTAATCGACAAAGGCCGCTTCGAGGCTGGGCTCGATGCGGGTGATGACGGCCTTGTAGATGTTGCTCTTGCGTTGTTCCTTGGCGGCCGATTCGATGTCGAGGTCAATCAGTTTCTGGCCATCGACAATCGCGACGCGGAGTTCTTCGGCCTGCGTCGCATTGAACAGCATGCGTTTCATTGTTTTGTTCTCCCGCGCGCAAACACGGGAAGACAAACCGCATCCGGTTCTGGCGGACGAATTAGTTTTGCTGGTTTGAAATCATCTAAGGTGTCAAGGGCAAACTAACGTCAGGTTTGTCTTTTTTTGCCCTGAAATGACTTCAGGACAGGGTGTTCCGCGTATGCCAAATTGCGCGCATTTCAAGTAGTATCGCTGCTTGCGGTGAGCGAATTAACCTTTTCGTGCGGTTCGCTGGAGTCGGTTCATCGACTGCATTCCGGCGCACCGTCCAATGCCGCTTCGGGTCATGGGGCGCGCACCCGTAATCAGCCTGAATTATTCTTCATGGCTGGTTTCCGGAATGGGCAAACCAGACGACAGTATATTCAAAATGAAGGGGTTAAGCAAAACTTCCGTCAGCCGCCAGGTAATCGGCGAGGAGGCGGACGGCCAGCGTATTGACAATTATCTGTTGCGCGTCTGCAAGGGCGTGCCGAAAAGCCGCGTCTATCGCATCCTCAGGAGCGGAGAGGTGAGGGTCAATAGCAGGCGTGTCGGCCCGGAGTACCGGCTGCGGCCAGGCGACGAGGTACGCATACCGCCGTTACGGGTGGGGGCCGAGACCAAGCCTGCGATCCCGCATGGGCGGGAATACTGCATCGTGTACGAGGACGATGCGCTGCTCGTGATCAACAAGCCGGCAGGCATGGCTGTGCATGGCGGCAGCGGGATAAGCTTCGGCGTCATCGAACAATTGCGCCGGCAAAGGCCGCAGACACGATTTCTGGAATTGGCCCACCGTCTCGATCGGGAGACTTCCGGCCTTCTGCTGATTGCCAAAAAACGCTCTGTACTCACGGCGTTGCATGATCAGTTCCGGGATGGCTTGGTGCAAAAGCGCTACCTGGCCCTCGTCAAAGGCCGCTGGCGCGATTCACTGCGACACGTGAGGCTCGCGCTGCATAAATATCTCACCGCAGGTGGAGAGCGACGGGTAAGCGTGTCACGGGAGGGGAAGGAGGCTCACAGCGTGGTACGCCTGGTTGCCCGCTGGGAAAATTTCAGTCTGCTCGAGGTCGGGCTTGAAACCGGAAGAACCCATCAGATCCGTGTGCATCTTTCCCATCTGGGCTACCCGCTCTGCGGTGACGACAAATATGGCGATTTCCAATTGAATAAAGCCTTGCAAAAACAAGGGCTCGACCGCATGTTCCTGCATGCGGAAAGACTTGCTTTCAGCCATCCCGTGACGGGTGAGCGCCTCGAGCTGGCTGCGCGCCTGCATGAGGATCTCAAGGTTTTTTTGCGCCGCCTGGAACAAAATGAAAAACGGGACTATGGGTCGGAATTATCGTTTGGTGGTGTTTGACTGGGACGGCACGCTGCTGGACTCGGCGGTCGCGATCGTCTCCAGCATGCAGGCGGCCGCACGTGATCTGGGATTGGCCCCGCCGGACGAAAAAACCGCACGCCAGGTCATCGGCCTGGGTTTGCATGAAGCATTGTCGCAAGCTCTGCCGGGTGTGCCCGCCAAGGAATATCCGAGAATTGCGGATCGGTATCGGCGTCATTATCTGGCCCGGGATCACGAACTTTCCCTGTTCGCCGGGGCGTACGAACTGGTGGAGGAACTTGCCGAGACCGGTTGTCTGCTGGGGATTGCCACGGGCAAGAGCCGCCTTGGCCTGAACCGGGCACTTGAGCATTCCGGCTTGGGTCGTTTTTTCCATGCGACCCGCTGCGCCGACGAGTGCAATTCCAAGCCCGCGCCGGACATGCTGCTGGAAATCATGAACGAGCTGGGTGCCGAGCCGGAGCAGACCTTGATGATTGGCGACACGACGCACGATCTGCAAATGGCAAGAAATGCGGGTGTCGGCGCACTGGCCGCCGGTTACGGCGCGCATCCGCACGAAGCCCTGGAGGCGGAGCAGCCACTCGGGCTTTTCAGGGAATTCCAAGAGCTGGCAGAATGGCTGAGACACCATGGCTGATTTGCGCCAGCGCGGATCTGGCCGAAGGCGGCAAAGGGGTCCGCTTCGAGATCAAAACGGAAACCGGTCTGCAATCGGCCGTCTCTGTCCGGCATGGCGGACAAGTGTTCGCCTTCCTCAATCGCCGTGCGCACATCGGCATCGAACCGGACTGGCAGTCCGGGAAGTTCTTCGATGAATCCGGGCTATACTTGATTTGCGCGACGCATGGTGCAGCATGGTGCAACCTGCCTGCCCGATAACGGGCACCGCATCGCCGACCCCTGCCGCGGAGCCCGGCTGGCCCAGCCGGAAGTCTTCGAACAAAACGGCAGTATTTTCCTGAAGTAACGACTGGAGCGACATGCCTGAGACACCCGAGAAGGACCCCGCCTGGGAACGCAAGGTCATCGAGAAACTTGCCCTCGAAACGCTGGCCGAACAGAAACGGCGACGCCGATGGGGCATTTTTTTCAAGACCCTCGGATTTGTCTATTTGACTTTGCTGCTCGCCTTGTTGGGCGACTGGGGTGACACCACAGACAAATTGGGCGACGGCAGGAAATTTACAGCGCTGGTCCAGCTCAACGGGGTGATCAAGCCCACCGGAGAGGCGAGTGCAGAAAAAATTTCCAGCGCCTTGCAGGCGGCATTCAAGGACCGGGGCACGCAGGGCGTCATCCTGCGCATCAACAGCCCCGGCGGCAGCCCGGTTCAATCCGGCATCATCAACGACGAAATCCGGCGGCTGCGTGCCAAGCATCCGGACATTCCCCTTTATGCCGTAGTGGAAGATGTTTGTGCGTCGGGCGGATACTATGTTGCTGCGGCCGCAGACAAGATTTATGTGGACAAGGCCAGCATCGTTGGCTCGATCGGCGTGCTGATGGATGGTTTCGGCTTTACCGGCACGATGGACAAATTGGGCGTCGAGCGACGGTTGCTGACTGCAGGCGAGAACAAGGGATTCCTGGACCCTTTCTCGCCGCAGGATGACAAGCACAAGCAACATGCACAGCTATTGCTAGACGATATCCACAAGCAGTTTATCGACATCGTGCGCAAAGGGCGCGGCAAGCGTCTGAAGGAATCTCCCGAGCTGTTCAGCGGCCTGATGTGGACCGGCACCAAAAGCATCGAATTGGGGCTTGCCGATTCGCTGGGAAACGTCGACTACGTGGCACGGGAAGTGATCAAGGCCGAGGATATCCGCGATTACACGATGCGGGCCAGTCTGACCGAGCGGTTTGCCAGGCAGTTCGGTGCGGATATGGCTGAGGGCATCATGAATCTCGTCGGCAAGGCCGGACTGAAGTAGTCAGGCTGCCAGCAACAGGAAGACCGTTGGCCTTTTCTCGAGGGGAGGGGGATTACCGGCACGCCAGGCATTGATCGGCCTTGTCTGAATGCTTTCTCTTTCCGTGGTCAGATCGGATGCCAGGCAGAGCAGGGTGTCCGAGCGGCAAGTATCGAGAAGTGCGGTGAACAGGGCCGCGTTCCGATAGGGTGTTTCAATAAAAATTTGCGTCTTCTTTTCCCTGCGGGACTCCCGCTCCAATTCGGCAATCCGCTTGCCACGTTCCGATTCGCGTACCGGCAGATAACCATGGAAGGCGAAGCTCTGGCCATTCAGGCCTGAAGCCATCAGGCCCAGCAGAATGCTGGAAGGTCCGACCAGCGGCGCCACGCGTATGCCCCTGGCGTGGGCCGTGCGCACTAGCAGGGCACCCGGATCAGCGACGGCCGGCGCCCCGGCCTCGGACATCAGGCCAGCCATTTCCCCAGCCAAGATCGGGGCGAGAAGGACTTCAAGATCGTTCTGTGTCGGCTCGCGCGACAGTTCCTTGATATCGATGTCCTGTATGGGGCGGGAGAGGCCGATGTGTTTCAGTTCCGCCCTCGCGGTCTTGGCGTTCTCGACGATGAAATAAGAAAGGTCTTGCACTATGCGCCGCACTTCGGCTGGGCGGAACGATTCTTGCGGTGCCTCACCGAGGGAAGCCGGAATGAGGTAGAGCGTGCCGGCCGGCATCAGGGAACCGAAACGCCTTCTTCCCGCAGCATGTCGCACAGGACGATCAGCGGCAGGCCGACAAGGGCGTTGGGATCTTCACCCCGCAGACTGGACAGGAGCGAGATTCCCAAACCTTCTGACTTTGCGCTGCCGGCACAATGGTATGGCTGCTCCTTGTCCAGATAACGCTCGATTTCAGCATCGCTGAATGGCCTGAAGGCCACCTCGGTGGGCACGCCACGGACCTGACTCCGGCCCGTGGCGTTGTTATGGAGGCAGATACCAGTATGGAAAATCACGGTGCGCCCGCGCATGGTCCGCAACTGCTCAATGGCCCTCTCCCGAGTCAGAGGCTTGCCGAAGCGCCGGTCGTCCATGAACGCAACCTGGTCACTGCCTATGATCAGGGCGTCCGGGTAGCGGCCGGCCACGGCCCTGGCCTTCAAAAAGGACAGTCTTTCCGCCGTTTCGGCCGGGCTTTCTCCTGGCATGGCGGCCTCATCGGTTTCCGGATCGGCTGTTTCAAACGGTATTTGCAAGCGGGACAGCAGTTCGCGACGGTACGCAGAGGTCGAGGCAAGGACAATCCGGGGCATCAGTTTCTCCCGTATTTCGGATGTTATTCTTTTGACAGGAAAAGTCCGAAAATGTTAATATTATCAGCTTATGTTGCCACAGGGCGTGGTCATCAACGGCCTTGAGTTCGCTAGCCGGCAGGGAAAATTGGCCGGCCGTCTTCGACTCGATACCCTGCCGCGGCTGACCGGAATGCTGTTTGAGGCATCCGGCCACCTTGACTATGAGGTGGCTGGCGAAACGGCCGGAGAGGCAGCGTTTCTGGCCCTCAAGCTGAATGGGACGCTGCCACTGACATGTCAGCGCTGCCTGGGAGCTCTGGACTATGCGTTGTCCGTACGCAATCGGGTAATGCTGGTGGGGTCCGGTTCGCCCTGGCCGGAGGACGACCAGGTAGGCGGGCTGGAGGACGAGGCCTGCGATGCGATCGAGGGGTCGAGAGACCTTGACCTTGTTCCATTGCTGGAGGAAGAAATCCTGCTGGCCCTGCCGATCGCGCCTCGGCATGAACATTGTGACCCACCGCGGGCAACGGCGATCGCGAGAGAGTTGTCGCCTTTTGCGCAACTGGCGAAGCTCAAACGCAACCAGTAACTACGAATACGTTATGAGGAGCATAATATGGCAGTTCAACAGAACAAGAAGTCGCCTTCGAAGCGCGGCATGCATCGTGCTCATGACTTTCTGACCAGCCCGCCGCTGGCCGTTGAGCCGACCACCGGTGAGACCCATCTGCGCCATCATATCAGCCCGAACGGCTATTACCGCGGCAAAAAGGTCGTCAAGACCAAGGGCGAGTGAGTAAATCCGGTTGATAGCACCCGCAATTGCGGTGGCTGTCGCCCGGACTTTCCTTAACCGATAGCACGTCGATGGACATTGCCATCGCGGTTGACTGCATGGGTGGCGACTTTGGCCCATCCGTCACGCTTCCCGCAGCCATTCATTTCCTGCAGCACGACCCGCTGGCGAAAGTGGTTCTCGTCGGCCTGCCGGCAGATCTGGAGGCCGCCGTTGCCCGGGAGCAGCAGCGCTTCGGCGATCGCCTGGCTTTCCAGGCAGCCAGCGAAGTGGTCGGCATGGATGATCCATTGGCCACTGCCTTGAGAGTCAAGAAAGACTCCTCGATGCGAGTTGCAGTCGACCTGGTCAAGGAAGGGAGGGTGCAGGCTGCCGTATCGGCCGGGAACACCGGTGCGCTGATGGCCATTTCCCGTTTTGTGCTGAAGACGCTGCCGGGAATCGACCGTCCAGCCATCGCCTTCGCACTTCCCTCCTCGCAGGGGCACACTTACGTTCTCGACCTGGGCGCCAACGTCGATTGCGAACCGCTGCACCTGCTCCAGTTCGGCATAATGGCCGCGATGCTCGTTTCGGCGGTGGAGCACAAGGACCGCCCGTCGGTCGGACTGCTGAATATCGGAGAAGAGGACATCAAGGGCAATGAAGTGGTAAAGCAGGCCGGAGAACTTCTCAGGGGGAGCGGCCTCAATTTCTACGGCAACGTCGAAGGCGACGACATCTACAAAGGGATCACGGATATCGTCGTCTGCGACGGTTTTGTCGGCAATGTCCTGCTGAAAACCTCGGAAGGCCTGGCGCAAATGCTGGCCACTTTCCTGCGCGAAGAATTCAACCGCGGCCCGCTCCGGAAAATCGCCGGGCTTGTCGCATTGCCTGCGCTGAAGGCCTTCAAGAAACGTGCGGACCCACGACGTTACAATGGCGCAAGCCTGCTCGGCCTGCGCGGTATCGTGGTAAAGAGCCACGGCTCGGCCGACCAGTTCGCTTTCGCCCACGCCATCGGCCGGGCTGCCGAGGCGGCCCGTAACCGCCTGGTCGAAAAAATCAGCGAGCGCATGGCGCTGAGTGCGCCGCAAATGGTTCAGTAAATGCACGCACGCATAACCGGCACGGGCAGCTATCTGCCTGCCATGTCGCTCAGCAACGATGACTTGGTTGCGCGCGGCGTCGACACTTCTGACGAATGGATCGTCGAGCGTACCGGCATCCGTCGCCGGCACATTGCCGATGAGGGCCAAATGGCCAGTGACCTGGCTTTGGAAGCCAGCCTGAAGGCGATCGCAGCAGCCGGCATAACCCCCGAGAAGATCGACCTTGTCATTCTGGCCACGTCCACCCCCGATTTCATTTTTCCCAGCACCGCCTGCCTGCTACAGTCCAAACTCGGGATCAGCGGCGCAATGGCGTTCGATGTGCAGGCCGTCTGCAGCGGTTTTGTCTATGCGCTGGCTGTAGCCGAGAAGTTCATCCGGTCTGGCAGCCATCGTTGTGCTTTGGTGGTGGGTACAGAGGTCTTTTCGCGCATCCTCGACTGGAATGATCGCGGGACATGCGTATTGTTCGGCGACGGCGCAGGTGCGGTGATGCTCGAGGCGAGCGACGAACCCGGCATTCTCGCCAGTGCCTTGCATGCCGACGGGGCACACCACGGTATTCTCGAAGTACCGGGGAGCATCTGCGGCGGCAAGGTGGTCGGGCAGCCCTTCGTAAAAATGGATGGGCCGGCCGTATTCAAGTTTGCCGTCAAGGTGCTCGCCGAAGTCGCCCGGGAGGTGCTCAACATGGCCGGTATCCAGGACACCGCCATCGACTGGCTGATTCCGCACCAGGCGAACATCCGCATCATTCAGTCAACGGCCAAAAAACTCGGCCTGCCGATGGACAAGGTCGTCACCACGGTGGATTGCCACGGCAACACCTCCGCAGCCTCGATCCCCCTGGCCCTGGATACCGCAGTCAGGGACGGACGCATCAAGCGAGGCGAAACCTTAATGCTGGAAGGCGTCGGCGGTGGCTTCACATGGGGTGCGGTTCTTCTCAAGTTCTGATCGGTTCCAAATGGCAATGAAATTCGCGCTGATCTTCCCTGGCCAAGGCTCCCAGTCTCTCGGCATGATGGGGGCGTATGGCGATAACTCCGTCGTCCGCGACACTTTCGAGGAGGCATCCGTCGCACTCGGGCGGGATCTCTGGAAGCTGGCAAACGAAGGCCCGGCCGAGGCCCTCAACCAGACTGTGAATACCCAGCCGCTTATGCTGACGGCGGGCATTGCCGTATTCCGCATGTGGCTGGAGAAGGGTGGCAAATTGCCTAACATGGTTGCCGGCCATAGCCTTGGCGAGTACTCAGCGCTGGTGGCTGCGGGCGTTCTGAGCTTTGAAGACGCGGTGCCGCTGGTCGAACTCCGCGCCAGGGCAATGCAGGATGCGGTTCCGGCCGGAGACGGCGCCATGGCTGCCATTCTCGGCCTCGATGCCGCCAGCGTCAAAGATGTTTGCGAAGAAAGCAGACAGGGGCAGGTGGTCGAGGCTGTCAATTTCAATACGCCTGAACAGATCGTAATCGCCGGCCATGCGGCGGCCGTGCAGCGCGCCGCGGATGCGGCCAAGGCGAAGGGGGCCAAGCGTGCCGTCATGCTGCCGGTGTCCGCCCCGTTCCATTGCTCCCTGATGAAGCCGGCGGCCGAGACCTTGCGCCTTCGGCTTGCGGATCTTTCCCTGTCGACGCCCCGGATACCAGTCGTGAATAACGCCGATGTCGCCTGCCTGGCGGATCCGTTTTTGATCAAGGATGCCTTGGTGCGCCAGGCAGCATCGCCGGTCCGCTGGGTCGAAACCATGCAGGCCATGGCGGCCCATGGCGTCAGTCATGTCTATGAATGTGGCCCGGGCAAGGTGCTGACAGGGCTGGTCAAGCGCTGCGCGGATGGCCTCATCGGTGGTGCCATGGCCGATCTGGCAGGCCTCGAGGCAGCCATCGCCATTACCGACGTGTAGAGGGAATCATGCTGAAAGGTCAAATAGCGCTCGTAACTGGAGCGTCACGCGGAATCGGACGTGCCATAGCGCTTGAACTGGGCAAAGAGGGCGCGACGGTTGTCGGAACCGCCACATCCGAAGCGGGTGCAGCAGAAATTCAAAAGGCCTTCGATGCCGTTCCGATCCAAGGATGGGGGTGTGTGCTCAATGTTGCCAACGCCGCTTCCTGTGAGACGGCCATGGTTGAAGTCGAGAAAAAATATGGCTCCGTCTCGGTACTGGTAAACAATGCCGGCATCACGCGCGACAATCTTGCCATGCGCATGAAGGACGACGAGTGGGACGCGGTGATCGAGACGAATCTCAAGGCGGTCTTTCGTCTCTCCAAGGCAGTCATGCGCGGCATGATGAAGGCGCGCTACGGCAGGATCATCAACATAACTTCGGTGGTAGGCAGTTCAGGCAATCCGGGGCAGGTAAACTATGCTGCTGCCAAGGCGGGCGTTGCTGGTCTGAGCCGGGCCTTGGCGCGGGAACTGGGCAGCCGCAACATCACGGTCAATTGCGTAGCGCCGGGCTTCATTGACACGGACATGACTCGCGCCCTACCGGAGGGGCAGCGCGATGCGCTGCTCGGGCAGATTCCACTGGGCCGGCTTGGCCATGCGGAAGAAATCGCTGCGGCTGTGGCATTTCTGGCCTCGCCGCGCGCCGGTTACATCACGGGCACGACGCTGCATGTCAATGGTGGCATGTACATGGATTGATTTGGATTGATTTCTGGTTTGGTCGGGCCAGTTCCTTTCTGTTAAAATGGCCCGGTTTTTTCTCGTCATACCCGCTGAAAAGGGAAGGAGCAAAACAAATGGAAAACATCGAGCAACGCGTCAAGAAGATTGTTGCCGAGCAACTTGGCGTCAATGAGTCGGAGATCAAAATCGAATCCTCTTTCGTGGACGACCTTGGCGCCGACTCCCTCGATACGGTCGAACTGGTCATGGCCCTGGAAGAGGAGTTCGAATGCGAAATTCCGGACGAGGAGGCCGAAAAAATCACCACCGTGCAGCAAGCAATCGATTACATAAACGCCCACCTCAAGAAGTAAGCCCTTCATTTTTTCCCATAGCAGGAACACCGCGAAGTGGCACGCCGCAGGGTAGTCGTCACCGGGTTGGGCATTATTTCGCCTGTCGGCAACACGGTTCAGGAAACCTGGGGCAACATTATCGCCGGGAAAAGCGGGATCGGTCCGATTACCCGCTTTGATGCTACCGCCTTCAAGTCGCGCATCGCCGGGGAAGTGAAGGGATTCGACGCTGCTGCCTATCTTCCGCCCAAGGAAGCCCGCCGGATGGATGTCTTCATCCATTACGGCATGGCAGCGGGAATCCAGGCGATCAAGGATTCCGGACTGGAAGTGACACAGGAGAACGCCGACCGGATCGGAGTGAATATCGGATCAGGCATCGGCGGCTTGCCGATGATCGAGGATACCCACAACGATTTTCTCGGCGGCGGCCCGCGCAAGATATCGCCCTTTTTCATTCCGGGCACCATTATCAACATGATTTCCGGGAACCTCTCGATCATGTTCGGGCTTAAGGGGCCAAACCTTGCGGTGGTGACCGCATGTACCACAGGGCTGCACGCTATTGGAACCGGCTTCCGCATGATCCAGTACGGTGATGCAGACGCAATGGTCTGTGGCGGTGCAGAGTCAACGGTGACGCCGCTGGCCATTGGCGGGTTCGCTTCGGCCCAGGCCCTATCTACCCGCAACGACGACCCGGCTACTGCCAGCCGCCCTTGGGACAAGGGACGGGACGGATTTGTGCTAGGTGAGGGCGCCGGCGTACTGGTCCTCGAGGAATATGAGCACGCGAAAAAACGCGGCGCGAAGATTTATGCCGAGCTGGCGGGGTTCGGCATGAGCGGAGATGCTTTCCACATGACCGCTCCCGACACGGATGGTCCGCGCCGCAGCATGGTCAATGCCCTGAAGGATGCCGGAATCAACCCGGATCAGGTCCAATATCTCAACGCACATGGCACCTCGACCCCGTTGGGCGACAAGAACGAGACCGACGCCATCAAGCTGGCTTTCGGGGATACGGCCCGAAAACTGCTGGTGAATTCAACCAAGTCGATGACGGGCCATCTGCTGGGTGGCGCCGGCGGCCTCGAGTCGGCGCTGACGGCGCTGGCGGTGCACCACCAGGTTTCGCCGCCAACAATCAATATGTTCGAGCAGGATCCGGAATGTGATCTTGACTACTGCGCCAATACCGCACGCCAGGTCAGGATCGATGTCGCCCTGAAAAACAATTTCGGCTTCGGCGGCACCAACGGCACACTGGCTTTCCGGCGAATCTGAGATGGCGTTTTGCCTGCCGGATGTTCCTTCCGCATCACCTTGAATTCCGCGCCTCCATCAAACTGGCAATGGTGCTGACCGCGCTGCACCTTGCTGCCCTGGCCGCTCTGCTGCCGCTTCACATTCCCGTCTGGATCAGGCTCGCGCTGGCTGCCGCAGTCGCCGTTTCATTCGCTATCTCGATCCGTCGCCACGCTCTGCTCCTCGCCGCCGGCTCGATTCGGGAACTGAACCTGAAAACCGGTGGCATGATCGAGGGACAACGTAAAGACGGGAAGCACTTTGAAGCCACAGTATCCGGGCAGACGACCCTCCTGCCCTGGCTGATTGTGCTGCTGCTCCAGACCCCTGGTTCGAAGCGCCCTTATCCGATGGTAATCCTGAGGGACTCGCTGCCCGCGGAGGACGGGCGGATCTTGCGTGCCTGGCTGCGCTGGAAGCTTACCTGAGCCGATTTCGCAATATCGAATTTCTGGCGGTGGGCAGAGTTTCCGGATAATCTCGGCTGGCATGCAGTCCGCGGCTTTCCCTTCGCCGCTGGGCACAACGGACGATCAGATCGGCGGTCAGCACGAGGTTCCGCAATTCGATGAGGTCGTTCGTGACGCGAAAATTGGCGTAATACTCGTCGATTTCCCGTTCCAGCAAACGAATGCGATGGCGGGCCCGTTCCAACCGCTTGTTGGTGCGCACGATGCCGACATAATCCCACATGAAACGCCGCAGCTCGTCCCAGTTGTGGGATATGACGATCTCCTCGTCGGCATCCGTGACGCGGCTCTCGTCCCAGGGGGGCAGGCTGGTCAGGGCACGCCGGTCCGAGCGGAGAATGTCCTCGGCCGCTGCGGTGGAGAACACGAGGCATTCCAGCAAGGAATTGCTGGCGAGTCGATTGGCACCATGGAGCCCGGTAAAGGCTGTCTCGCCTACCGAATACAAGCCGGGCAGGGTGGTGCGACCCGAGAAGTCGGTAACGACGCCACCGCAGGAATAATGCGCTGCGGGGACGACCGGTATGGGCTGGCGGGTAATGTCAATGCCCAGTTCGAGGCATTGGGCGTGGATGTTCGGAAAATGCTCGATCAGGAAGTCCGCCGGCTTGTGTGTCATATCCAGATAGACGCAGTCGAGTCCGCGCTTCTTCATTTCGAGGTCGATGGCCCGGGCGACGATGTCGCGGGGTGCCAGTTCGGCGCGCGGGTCATGTTCCGGCATGAAACGCTCGCCACTGGGTAAGCGCAGGATCCCGCCTTCCCCGCGCATGGCTTCCGTGATCAGAAACGACTTCGCGTGCGGGTGATACAGGCAGGTCGGATGGAACTGGATGAATTCCATGTTGGCCACGGCGCAGCCGGCGCGCCAGGCCATGGCAATGCCGTCCCCTGTGGCCGTATCGGGATTGGTCGTGTAAAGGTAGACCTTGCCCGTGCCGCCGGTGGCCAGCGCTGTGTGCGGGGCCGAAAAGGTTTCTACGTAATCCGCCCGCTTGTCGAGAACATAGGCGCCGTGGCAGCAGCCGTCGTGCAGGCCGAACTTGGTCCCGGAGATGAGATCGACGGCGATGTGGTGCTCGAACACCGTGATGTTCGGATGGGCGCGCAGCCTCTGTGTCAGCGTGTCCTGCACCGCCGACCCGGTCGCGTCGGCCACATGAATCACGCGGCGATGGCTGTGTCCGCCCTCGCGGGTCAGGTGGTAGCCGGCGCCGGAAGCGTCGCGGGTGAACGGCACACCCTGGCGGATAAGCCAGTCGATGGCGGCCTTGCCCCGCTCCACGACGAAGCGGGTCGTGCGGGTGTTGCACAGGCCGGCCCCGGCTATCAAGGTATCCTTGATGTGCGCTTCGATCGAGTCCGCATCGTCCAGCGCAGCGGCGATACCCCCTTGGGCGCGACTGCTGGCGCTGTCCTCAAGCATTCGCTTGGTAACCAGGGCAACTTTCTTGTGCGGGGCCAACTGGAGTGCCAAGGACTGGCCGGCCAAGCCGCTGCCGATGATCAGGACATCGAATACCTGCACGGGAGAAAAAGAGTCAGTTGGGGGCCTTGAACTATACCATCGCGCCAAAGGCTCCGGGAAAGCCGCCCTGAGTGGCTGAACTATTTCAGCAGAGCGCTGTCGCCCGGGAGCGTACAGCGCTCTACGGAGTGCGTCGGCTATACTTGCGGCTTCCGGCCCGGCTCTTCGGGCCGGATGAACTTCCAAGAAAAAAGCCGCTCGAATGGGGGAACGTGAAGTAGACCAGCAGTTGGTCGTCCGCGCGCAGCATGGCGACCAGCAGGCCTTTGGGCTGCTTGTGTCGAAATACCAGCGCAAGCTGGCGCGGCTGCTGTCGCGGCTGATCCGGGATCCGGCCGAGGTGGAGGACGTGGCGCAGGAAACCTTCATCAAGGCCTACCGTGCCTTGGGCAGTTTCCGGGGCGACAGCGCCTTTTACACATGGTTGTACCGTATCGGCATCAATGCCGCGAAGAACCACCTGGTGTCGCAAGGCCGGAGGGCGCCCACCCGGACGGAGGTCGACGCCGGGGAAGCGGAAGGCTACGAGGAAGGCGAACTGCTGCGCGACATCAATACGCCGGAACGCATGCTCTTTTCGAAAGAGATCGGCGAAACGGTGAGTGCGGCGATGGAAGCTTTGCCGGAGGATCTGCGCACGGCCATCACGCTGCGCGAGATCGAAGGAATGAGCTACGAGGACATCGCGAAAATGATGGGTTGCCCGATCGGAACGGTGCGGTCGAGGATATTTCGGGCACGCGAGGCGGTAGCCGAAAAACTCAGGCCATTGCTGGAAACGGCTCCAGACAAGAGGTGGTGAAAATGAAACCTGATATTTCCGCTCTATTGGACGATGAACTTGACCAGAGTGAAGCCAGCCGTGCCATAGACGCCTTGCGGCGTGACGAAGAACTGCGGGAGACCTGGCACGTCTATCATCTGATCGGAGACGCGCTGCGTCAGGCGCCTGTTGGTTATCCTGGGATATCCGCAAAGGTGATGGCTCGATTGACGGATGAACCCGTGCTGTTTGCTCCTTCCGCCCAGCCGAAACGCGCCCCCTTGCGTTTTGCACTGCCCCTTGCCGCAGCGATCACGGGGGTGGCCGCCGTAGGCTGGGTGACATTGTCGCTGAATACCCAGCCGCCGCTCGAACTGGCCGCCAGGCCAGGCCCGGCCCATGACCCTGTGGCCCAAGTCGCCGTGCGTCTCCCCTCCGGCGCCTTAAAGGAATACATCGTTGCACACCAGGCCCATTCTCCGAGCGGCCGCATCCAGGGGGGCGCCCCCTATGTACGTTCGGTGTCGGAAATCCGCCAGGGCGGCAAGCCGTGAAGGGAGTACTGGTGCTGCTTGCCGTTGGCGGTGCGCTGGCGGCACCCGCGTACGGCGATCAGAAGGATGAAGCGCTGGCCTGGCTGCAAAAAATGGCGTTGGCTGCGCAAAAACTCAATTACACCGGAACCTTTACCTATCAAAGCGGCGGCACGTCTGAAACTTCCCGCATCACCCATCTTGTTGATCCTTCAGGCGAGCGGGAAAAGCTCGAGGTACTTGATGGCAGTCCTCGTGAAGTGGTCCGCAGCAACGATGAAGTCAAGTGTTTCCTGCCCGACGAGAAAGTCGTCATCGTCGAGAAACGGGGACAATACAAGGCATTCCCGGCGCTTCTGCCGACATCGGTGGGTAACCTGACTGAGCATTACCAGGTCCGCATGGGGGATGTGTCCCGGGTAGCCGGGCTGGACAGCCGGCTCATCATCCTCGAGCCGAAGGATACGCTGCGCTATGGCCATCACATCTGGGCGGATGTCAATTCCGCCCTGATCCTCAAGGCGCGCATGCTCGATGAGCGCAACGAGACCATCGAACAATTCGCATTTACCCAGTTACAGATCAACGGGGTGATCGACCGGGAAACCCTGAACCCAAAATTCGGAACGGAAGGGAAGGACTGGCGGATCCACAACGCCAGAGCCTCGCAAAGTCTCTCGACGGGGGGGAATTGGCTGTTCAGAACCCAACTGCCAGGATTCAGGAAAAGCGCCGGCATGAAGCGACGGGCAATGGCGGACAACGGCACGGAAACGATCCACTTCATGTTCACCGATGGCCTGGCCTCCATCTCCGTCTTCATCGAACCCCTGAACAACCAGGAGGGTGTAAAAGAGACCTATTCCGTGGGAGCCATCAATGTCTACAAGCGCACGACCGGCAAGCACCTTTTGACGATCCTCGGTGAAGTGCCCATGTCGACGCTGACGCGATTGGGTGATGGCATGGAGCTCAGAAAGAAATGATGGACCAGGAAGCCATTGTTGCCCGCGTCGAGGGAAATCACGTTTATGTCGAAGTGGGCGGTGGAGGCTGCGGCCGTTGCCGAGATGCCGGCGGTTGCCAAAGCGGTATTCTCGGGCAGTTGTTCGGCAACAAGCCCAGGCAATTTCGCATGCCCAACCTTATCGGTGCCACTCAGGGCGATCACGTTGTCGTGCGCATTGCGGAAGGAGCTATGCTGCGCGCCGCGCTGCTGACGTATATCCTGCCGGTGCTGTTTCTGCTTGTGGGAGCGGCAATGGGAACCGTTCTGGGGGAACATCGCGATGCTTCGGCCGCGCTGGGTGCGCTGGCCGGATTCGCACTCGGCGTCCTGGCGGGACTGACTTTGCGCCAAGTCGGAGTCGGCAAGGTTGCGGAACCCGTTCTCGTCCGCCACAGTTCGTCCCTATGTCTTTCCAAGGAATCCTGTCGATGAGTATCAGACTGCTGTTCGCACTCCTTCTGTCGATCTTCACGCTGAACGCTGCGGCGCAAGGCAGGGAACTGCCCGACTTCACGGATCTGGTCGACAAGCATGGCCCGGCCGTCGTGAACGTCAGCACGACTCAGACCATCCGCGGTCATCGTGCCTTCCCGCAATTTCCGGATCTCGACGAAGACGATCCGATGTTCGAGTTTTTCAAGCGCTTCATACCCCGTCAACCCGGCATTCCGCATGACTTCCAGAACAAATCCCTTGGCTCGGGGTTCATCATCAGCCCGGACGGCTACATTCTGACGAATGCCCACGTCGTTGATTCCGCCGATGAAATCGCGGTGAAGCTTACCGACAAGCGGGAATTCAAAGCCAAGGTGATCGGCACCGACAAGCGAACCGACGTGGCGCTGATCAAGATCGAGGCCAATGGTCTGCCCGTGGTCAAGATGGGCGATCCCGGCAAACTCCGCGTCGGTGAATGGGTCGTGGCCATCGGTTCGCCGTTCGGCTTCGAGAGTTCCGTTACGGCAGGCATCGTCAGCGCCAAGGGACGCGCACTGCCTCAGGAAAACTTCGTGCCCTTCATCCAGACCGACGTGGCGATCAACCCCGGCAACTCGGGCGGCCCGTTGTTCAACATGAAGGGTGAGGTGGTCGGCATCAACTCCCAGATTTACAGTCGCACCGGCGGCTATATGGGCGTGGCTTTCGCCATTCCAATCGATGTGGCGATGGAGGTGCAAGGCCAGTTGCGCGCCAGCGGCCGCGTCAGTCGCGGACGCATCGGCGTGGTCATCCAGGAACTGACCAAGGAATTGGCCGATTCCTTCGGCCTGGCCAAGCCCGCCGGCGCGCTCGTCAATTCCGTCGAAAAAGGCAGCCCGGCCGATAAGGCGGGTGTCGAGGCGGGCGACATCATCCTCAAATTCGACGGAAAGGCGGTGAATTCGTCTGGCGACCTGCCGCGAATCGTCGGCGCGACGAAACCCGGCAGCAAGGCCTCCATGCAGGTCTGGCGCAAAGGGGGCAGCCGGGACCTGACGGTGACGGTCGGCGAAATTCCGGAGGACAAGCTCGCGCAACGCGGCCAGAAGCGGATCAAGCCGGCGGAGGCGCCAGCCAATCGGCTGGGATTGGTGTTGAGCGAACTGACGCCGGAACAGAAGCGTGAATTCAAGGTCGCCAGCGGCTTGCTGGTCGAGGATGTCCGTGCCAACGCCAGCCGGAGCGAATTGCGTTCCGGGGACGTCATCCTGGCCGTCGTGCACAAGGGCTCGAGCACCGAAGCGAAGAGCGTCGACCAGTTCAACAAGCTGCTGTCGCAGTTCGACAAGTCGGCAATGATTACCCTTCTCGTGAAACGCGGCGAGCAACATACCTATATCGCCATCAAGGGCGTCGGTGATAAATAGCAGGCGGGCGCGGCTTACGGTCTACAGCCGTGCCTGGTGTCATCTTTGCGACGCTCTCCTGGCTGCCCTTGCACCGATTTGCGAGGAATTCGATGCCGACCTCGAAGTGATCGAAATCGACGCCCGCCCCGAGCTGGAGGAAGTGCACGGCGAGCGGTTGCCGGTGGTGTTTGGCGGGGCAAACGAACTCTGCCATCACTTCCTGGATACCCCGGCTGTTCGTGCCTATTTACTGAATTTCCGGTAGAATTTTGCGCTTTCGCATGCCTCCGGAAGGGTGCCTCGGTGCGCCCTTCCGTCCATGATGGACCACATCCGCAATTTTTCAATCATCGCCCATATCGACCATGGCAAGTCGACGCTGGCCGACCGCATCATCCAGTTGTGCGGCGGTCTGTCCGAACGAGAAATGGAAGCGCAGGTGCTCGATTCGATGGACATCGAACGGGAGCGGGGCATTACCATCAAGGCGCAGACCGCTGCGTTGCAGTACAAGTCGTGCGACGGAAAGATATATAACCTCAACCTGATCGACACACCGGGGCATGTCGATTTCTCCTATGAAGTGTCGCGCTCGCTGTCCGCCTGCGAAGGCGCGCTGCTGGTCGTGGACGCCTCGCAGGGCGTAGAGGCGCAGACGGTGGCCAACTGCTATACGGCCATCGAGCAGGGCGTCGAGGTCGTTCCGGTGCTCAACAAGATCGACCTGCCGGCGGCGGATCCTGACCGGGCACGCGAAGAAATCGAGGACGTGATCGGCATCGATGCCACCGATGCCGTTCTGGCCAGCGCCAAGACCGGACTGGGGGTCGAAGCCATCATCGAGGCCATCATCGCCCGCGTCCCGCCGCCCACGGGCGATCCGGCCGCCCCACTCAAGGCGCTCATCATCGATTCCTGGTTCGACAACTACGTCGGCGTCGTAATGCTGGTGCGGGTGGTGGACGGCACCTTGCGGCCGAAGGACAGGATCCTGCTGATGTCCTCCGATGCGCAATACCTGTGCGAGCAGGTCGGCGTGTTCACGCCGCGGTCGCAGCCGCGCAGTGCATTGTCGGCAGGGGAGGTCGGTTTCATCATCGCCGGCATCAAGGAACTGAAGGCTGCCAAGGTGGGTGACACCGTGACCCTCGTGGAACGTCGCGCCCAGGATCCGTTGCCTGGTTTCAAGGAGATCAAGCCGCAGGTTTTCGCTGGCCTGTATCCGGTCGAGGCAAACCAGTACGACGCCCTGCGCGAAGCCCTCGAGAAGCTCAAGCTCAACGACGCCTCGCTCCATTACGAGCCGGAGGTGTCGCAGGCGCTCGGCTTCGGCTTCCGCTGCGGCTTCCTCGGCCTGCTGCACATGGAAATCGTGCAGGAGCGCCTTGAGCGTGAGTACGACATGGACCTCATCACCACCGCACCGACGGTGGTCTACGAAGTGCTGATGCGCGACGGCAAGGTGCTGTTGGTCGAAAATCCTTCCAAGCTGCCCGATCCGTCGAAAATCGAGGAAATCCGCGAGCCGATCATTGCCACAACCGTATTCGTGCCCCAGGATTACGTCGGCGCGGTCATTACGCTGTGCGAACAGAAGCGCGGCACACAGGTGAACATGCAGTACCACGGCCGCCAGGTGATGCTGACCTACGACATGCCCATGGCGGAAGTGGTGATGGACTTCTTCGACAAGCTGAAGTCCGCCTCGCGCGGCTATGCCTCCCTCGATTACGAATTCAAGGAATATCGCCCCGCCGACGTCGTCAAGCTGGACATCCTGATCAACGGCGATCGTGTCGATGCGCTTTCGGTTATCGCGCACCGCGCCAATGCGCAGTATCGCGGGCGCGAACTCGCCGCCAAGATGCGCGAGCTGATTCCGCGCCAGATGTACGACGTGGCGATCCAGGCGGCCATCGGCTCCGCCATCATTGCCCGCGAGAATATCAAGGCGCTGCGCAAGAACGTCCTGGCGAAATGCTATGGCGGCGACATCACCCGCAAGCGCAAGCTGCTGGAAAAGCAGAAGGCGGGCAAGAAGCGCATGAAGCAGGTCGGCAGCGTCGAAATACCGCAGGAGGCCTTCCTCGCCGTACTGCGCGTCGACGGGAAATAGGAATATTCCATCTTGAACTTCGCCCTCATTCTCTTCCTGCTCACCGTCGCCACCGGCGCCATCTGGCTGTTCGACGTGATGGTGATGAAGAAACGCCGCAGCCCGGCGGCGAAGGAACCGTGGTGGGTAGAATACGGAGCCAGTTTCTTCCCCGTCATTCTTATCGTCTTCCTGCTGCGCTCCTTCCTGGTCGAGCCGTTCAAGATACCTTCCGGCTCGATGATTCCGACCTTGCTGGTGGGCGATTTCATCCTGGTAAACAAATACACCTACGGCATCCGCCTGCCGGTCATCAACAAGAAGGTTCTGGAACTGAACACGCCCCGGCGCGGCGACGTCATGGTCTTCCGCTGGCCGGAGGACCCGTCCCTGGACTACATCAAGCGCGTGGTCGGCCTGCCGGGCGACAAGGTGGCCTGGCAGAACAAGCGGCTGTTCATCAACGGAAACGAGGTGGCGGTCACGAAGCTGTCCGATTATCTCCACCCGGACCGGCTGTATTATTCAGCCCAGTACCTGGAGAAGCTCGGCAACGTCGAGCATAGAATCATTCTCGAAAAGGATGCGCCGGCTTTCGTGACCCAGGTCATGCAGTTCCCTGGCCGTGACAAATGCCTCTACAATAGCTCAGGCGTCATTTGCGAGGTGCCCGCGGGCCATTACTTCGTCATGGGCGACAACCGCGACGCCAGCAGCGACAGCCGGGTATGGGGCTTCGTGCCGGATCAGAACATTGTCGGCAAAGCCTTTCTGATCTGGTTCAATTTCGGCGATCTGAAACGCATTGGCAGCTTCCATTGAAGAAGGAGCCTGGGATGGGAAAAGAACAGCGTGGCTTGAGCCTGATCAGCATGATCCTGGTCAGCGCCGTCGTCATCGGCGTGGCCGTCGTCGGCATGAAGGTGGTGCCTTCCGTGATCGAGTACTACACGATCCTGAAGCACATCAAGACGATCGCCAACAGCGGCGTTACCACGGTGATGGAGGTGCGAAATGCCTATGACCGCCAGGCGACCGTGGACGAGACGCCCAGCGTGGCCGGCGCCGACCTGGAGATCACCAAGGAGGGTAACCAGATCGTCATTTCCTTCGAGTACGCGAAGAAGATCCCCATTGCCGGCAACGTCAGCATCTGCATCGACTATGCCGGGAGCAGCTCCGGCAGCAAACGCCCGGTTGATTAAGTCGCGGGTGAATGAACACATCGAAAATTGAGCAGGCGATTGGCTACGTTTTCCAAAGCCGGGACATTCTGCTCCAGGCGCTGACTCATCGCAGCTTCGGTCCCTCCCACAACGAGCGCCTGGAGTTTCTCGGCGACAGCGTGCTCAATTGCGTGATTGCGAAGGCGCTGTATGAACGCTTTGCGGGCGTTCGTGAAGGGGACTTGTCCCGGTTGCGCGCCAATCTGGTACGCCAGGAAACCCTGGCTGAAATCGCGCAGAAGCTGGGACTTGGCGAGCAATTGCGCTTGGGGGAAGGGGAGTTGAAGAACGGCGGCTTTCGCCGTCCCTCCATCCTGGCCGATGCCCTCGAAGCGCTCTTCGGCGCCATTTTCGTCGATGGCGGTTTCGAGCGTGCCCAACATGCCATTCGGCAGCTCTACGAACCGTTTCTCGCTTCCCTCGATCCGCACCAGTCCGGCAAGGATGCCAAAACCACCCTGCAGGAATTTCTGCAGGGCCGCCGCCTGGCATTGCCGCAGTACCTTCTGCGCGCCACGCGCGGAGAAGCCCACGCCCAGGAGTTCGAAGTCGAATGCCAGATCCCGGCCCTGGGCATTTCGACGTTCGGCCGCGGACCGAGCCGTCGCGCCGCCGAACAGGAAGCCGCCAGACGCGCCTTCGAGCAGACTGGCGCGAAATGAACGCACCGGCAGGATTCCGCTGCGGCCATCTGGCCATTGCCGGCCGGCCGAATGTCGGCAAATCAACCCTCCTCAACCGCCTGATCGGGCAAAAAATCAGCATCGTCTCGCGCAAGGCGCAGACGACACGCCATCGCATCACCGGCGTGCTTACCCGGCCCGGTGAACAGTTCATCTTCGTCGACACGCCCGGCTTCCAGATCAAACACAAGAACGCCCTCAACCGCCTGATGAACCGCGGCGTGTCGCAGGCGCTGCACGATGTCGATGTGATCCTGCTCGTGACCGAGGCGGGACGCTTTACGGAGGGCGACAAGCGCATACTGGAGATGATCCCAGAGGGTAAGACGGTGATTCTGGTGATCAACAAAATCGACCGCCTTGCCGACAAGCAGCGTCTGCTGCCCTTCATGGCGGAAATGGCCAGGATCCATCCTTTCGCCGAGATCGTCCCGGTCTGCGCCGCCAACGGCAGCGGCGCCATGGAATTGCTCGATGCGGCGGCCCGCTACCTGCCCGAGTCGGTGCCGCGCTTCGACGAGGATGATCTGACCGATCGCAGCGAACGCTTTCTGGCAGCCGAGTTCCTGCGCGAAAAGCTGTTCCGCCGGCTCGGCGAAGAACTGCCCTATGGCATGACCGTCGAAATCGAAAAATTCGAGACGGAAGGCGCACTGCGGCACATCCACGCAGCCATCATCGTGGACAAGCAGGCACACAAGGCCATCGTCATTGGGCGGGGCGGCGATCAGCTGAAGGCCATCGCCAGCGATGCCCGGCGCGACATGGAAAAATTGTTCGACGGCAAGGTGTTCCTCGAGGTCTGGGTGAAGGTCAAAGGCGGCTGGGCTGACGACGAACGCGCCCTGAAGAGCCTGGGCTACGAATGAGTGGGACGGGCAAGGGCAAGGTGGATGGGCAGCCGGCATACGTCCTGCACACCCATCCCTTCAAGGAAACCAGCCTGATCGTCGAAGCCTTCAGCCGGGACCACGGTCGCATCGCTCTCGTGGCGCGCGGCGCACGCCGGCCGCGCTCGGCCATGCGCGGCCTGCTGATGGCCTTCCAGCCGCTGGAACTTGGCTGGTTCGGCCAGGCGGAGATGCGTACGCTTGCCAAAGCCGAATGGAGCGGCGGACAGCCGCTGCTGCAGGCACAGGCACTGTTGCCCGGCTACTACATGAACGAGCTGCTGCTCAAACTGCTGCCGCGCGAGGATGCGCATCCGGCGCTGTTCCAGGCTTATGCCGAGGCGGTGCATGCCCTGGCGATCGGTGAGCCGAGCCAGGCCTCGCTGCGGCGTTTCGAGAAGACGCTGCTGAAGGAACTGGGCTACGGTCCGACCCTCGATCGAGAGGCGGACAGCGGCCGGCCGGTACAGCCGCAAATGCGCTACGCTTACATCCTTGAGCGCGGGCCGGTGCAATTGGGCGGCGAGGCTAGTGAAGCCGACTCGTTCTCCGGGCGGGTCTTGCTGGCCATCGCACGGGACGATTTCAGCGAGGCGGAAACGCTCGCGCAGTGCAAGCAGCTGATGCGCAAGTTGATCCAGCATTATCTCGGCGGCCAGCGTCTCAGTTCCCGCCGCGTTTTCATGGAGCTGCAGGAATTGTGATCGAACTCGGCGTCAACATCGACCACGTCGCTACGCTGCGCCAGGCGCGCGGCACCGCCTATCCCGACCCCATCCGTGCGGCGCTGCTGGCCGAGGAATGCGGGGCGGACCTCATCACCCTGCACCTGCGGGAGGATCGCCGCCACATCCAGGACCGCGACGTCGAGGTTCTGCGCGGCAGACTGAAGACGCGCATGAACCTGGAGGCCGCCGTCACCGACGAGATGGTGGCCTTCGCCCTGCGCATCCGGCCGCACGACGTCTGCTACGTGCCGGAGCGGCGCCAGGAACTCACCACCGAAGGCGGCCTCGACGTGATCGGCGGCTGCGAACGCGTGCGCGCCGCCAGCCGGGCTGCGGCTGATGCCGGCATCCGCGTCTCGCTCTTCATCGATGCCGATGTGCGACAGATCGATGCCGCCCGCGAATGCGGCGTGCAGGCCATCGAGATCCATACCGGCCGTTACGCCGAAGCCATCGAGCCAGCAGATATCCGCACCGAACTCGAGCGCGTTGCCAGCGCGGCCCGCTACGCGCACAAGCTCGGCTTCAAGGTAAATGCCGGCCACGGCCTGCACTTCGAAAATGTCCGGCCGATCGCCGCCATCCCCGAAATCGTCGAACTCAACATCGGCCACGCCATCGTCGCCGAGGCCATCTTCGGCGGCTGGCAGGAGACGATCCGGCGCATGAAACGGCTGATGCTGGAGGCGCGGCAGTGATCCACGGCGTCGGTGCCGACATCGTCGCCATCGCGCGTATCGAGCGGATGCTCGACGAGCACGGCGAACGTACCGCCGCCAAGCTGCTGGCGGCCTCGGAAATGGAACGCTACCGTCAGGCATCCAAACCGGCCGCATTCCTCGCCAAGCGCTTTGCCGCCAAGGAGGCGCTGGGCAAGGCCCTCGGCCTCGGCCTGCGCGATCCGGTCACGCTGCACAACATTGCCGTGGCCAGCGACGGTATCGGCCGGCCCGGTTTCGAATACGCGTCGCCATTGGCCGACTGGATGCGGGCGCGCCATCTGCGGGCCCATCTCAGCCTCAGCGACGAGGCCGATACCGCCCTGGCCTTCGTCGTCGTGGAAAAGGAAGACACGCCATGACCGTTTCCCTGCCGCTCGGCCCGCTGATGCTCGACGTGGCGGGACCGCGCCTCACGGATGAAGAACGCGAGCTTCTGCAACATCCACTGGTCGGCGGCGTCATCCTGTTCAAGCGCAATTTCGAATCGATCGCCGTCTTGCGGGAACTGACTGTTCAGATTCACTCGCTGCGGCGGCCGCCGCTGCTGATCGCCATCGACCACGAGGGCGGCCGCGTCCAGCGTTTCCGGCATGGCTTTACCGTGCTGCCCCCGATGGGCGCGCTGGGCCTTTTGTGGAATGCCGACCCGGCCCATGCGCTGGATATGGCCGAGGCGGCCGGCTACGTGCTGGCTGCCGAGCTGCGCGCCTGCGGCATCGACCTCAGCTTCACGCCGGTGCTCGACCTCGATTACGGCAGCAGCGAGATCATCGGCAACCGCGCCTTTCATCATGATCCCGTCGCGGTGGCGGCGCTCGCCGGCGCCCTCATCGCCGGTCTCGGTCGCGCCGGCATGGCCAACGTCGGCAAGCATTTTCCCGGCCACGGCTTCGTCGTCGCCGATTCGCACGTGGCGATTCCTGTCGATTCCCGCCCGGTGGCGGCACTGTATGCGGACCTTGCGCCCTATCGCAGCCATCGCAACATGAGGTTGGCCGCCGTCATGCCGGCGCATGTAATATACGAGAGCCTCGACCCCAACCCGGCCGGCTTCTCCTCCTACTGGCTGCGCTACGTGCTGCGCGGCGAACTCGGCTTCGACGGGGTGATCTTCAGTGACGACCTGTCGATGGAAGGCGCCAGCGTCGCCGGCGGTTTTGTCGAACGGGCCGATGCTGCCCTCGCCGCCGGTTGTGACATGGTGCTGGTGTGCAACAACCCGGACGCGGCACGACGGCTGCTGCGCGAATGGCAGCCGCAGCACGATCCGGCCTCCGCGCGACGCCTGGAAAAGCTGTTGCCTGTCGTGCCGGCGCCAGCACAGGAAGCCTTGCAGAACGAGCCGGGCTACCGGCAGGCGCTGGAACGGCTCGCGGCGCTGAGGGAGTAGGGCATGCCGGCCGGTGCAGCGCGTCTCGTTGAATGCCGTGCCTGCCCGCGCTTGGCGAACTTCCTGGCGGATTGCCGTGCCGCGCAGCCTGACTATTTCGCCAGGCCGGTGCCGCCGTTCGGTGATCCCAAAGCGAGCCTGCTCATCGTTGGCCTGGCACCGGGCTATCACGGCGCCAACCGCACCGGCCGGCCGTTCACCGGCGACTACGCCGGCGTGTTGCTGTATTCCACCCTGCACCGTTACGGTTTCGCCAGCTTCCCCGAATCCCTCGCGACGGACGATGGTCTCGAACTCCGCAACTGCCGCATCACCAATGCCGTGAAGTGCGTGCCGCCGGGGAACAAACCGCAAACGGACGAGATCAGGACCTGCAACCGCTACCTGGCCACCGAACTGGCCGGATCGCCCGAGGCGCGCGTCATCCTTGCCCTGGGCCTGGTGGCGCACAACGCCGTGCTGCAGGCACTGACTTTGAGGCGCGGCACTTTCAAGTTCACACACGGTGCCCGCCATGTCCTGCCCGACGGACGCATCCTGCACGACAGCTATCATTGCAGCCGCTACAACACGCAGACCGGACGGCTGACCGAGGCGGCCTTTCGTGCCGTCTTCGAGGCCATCCGCGCCGACCTCTGACCATGTTCGACAGCAAGGCCCTGATCCGTTCCCTGCCCGAGGAACCCGGCGTCTATCGCATGCTGGACGGGGAGGGCAGGGTGCTCTACGTCGGCAAGGCGAAGGCCCTGAAAAAGCGTGTCGCCTCCTACTTCCAGAAATCCGACCTCAGCCCGCGCATCCGCCTCATGGTCGGCCAGGTCGCGGGCGTCGAGGTCACAGTGACGCGTTCCGAGGCCGAGGCACTGATCCTCGAGAACAACCTCATCAAGAGCCTGGCGCCAAAGTACAACATCCTCTTCCGCGACGACAAATCCTATCCCTACATCGTGCTGTCGGCCGACGCCTGCCCGCGCATCGCCTTTCACCGCGGCGCCTTCGACAAGGCCGCGCGCTACTTCGGCCCGTTTCCCAACGCACAGGCGGTGCGCGAGAGCATCCAGCTCCTGCAGCGAATCTTTTTGCTGCGCACTTGCGAAAATCCGGTGTTCCAGAATCGCTCGCGGCCCTGCCTGCTGCACCAGATCGCCCGCTGCAGCGCGCCCTGCGTCGGCCTGATCTCCGAGTCAGACTATGCCGCCGACGTGCGTCTGGCCGAACTGTTCCTGAAGGGCCGGCACGGCGAGGTCACCGAGCGGCTTACCGAGACCATGCAGGCGGAGGCCGATAGGCTGCATTTCGAGAAGGCGGCAGTGCTGCGCGACCAGATCCGCTCCCTGCAGAAGGTGCTGCACCGGCAGTACGTCGAAAGCGCGAGAGAGGAGGACGTCGACATCGTCGTCGCCGTGGCGGAGCGCGACATGCTGGTGATCAACCACGCCATGGTGAGAGGCGGGCGGCACCTGGGCGACAAGGCGCATTTCCCACAGAATGCCCAGGGCTGCGCGCCCGAGGAAACCCTGACGGCCTTCCTAGAGCAGCATTTCGCCGACCATCCTGCACCGCCTCGCATTCTCGTCAATCTCGAAGTGCCAGAAAGCAGCGCAGCCATCCTCGCCGAACCGGCGGGTCACACTGTCCTGCTGCAACGGCCACGCAACGAGATGGAACGTGCCTGGCTGGCCATGGCGGAGCGCAATGCCCGTCATGCCATCGATGCACAGTCGATGCAGAAGGCCAATGCCGAGAGCCGTCTCGAACGCCTGCGCGAAGCACTCGGCTCGAGCGAAGCGCTACGGCGCATCGAGTGCTTCGACATCAGTCACACGATGGGCGAGGCGACCGTCGCCTCATGCGTGGTTTGCGCCGATGGCACCATGAAAAAGGGCGAGTACCGGCGCTATAACATCGTTGGCATTACGGCTGGCGACGATTACGCCGCAATGCGCCAGGCGCTCATGCGCCGCTACGAGAAAGTGGCGGCGGGCGAGGGCGCACGACCGGACCTGATACTGATCGACGGCGGCAAGGGGCAGGTCGGCGCCGCGCGCGAAATCCTCGCCGAGCTGGGCCTGGCCGACTTGACCGCGGTCGGCGTGGCGAAAGGCGAAGAGCGCAAAGCGGGGCTGGAAACCCTGCTCCTGCCGAATGCCGATGCGCCGCTGAACCTGTCGGCTACCGATCCGGCCCTGCATCTCATTCAGCAGATTCGCGACGAAGCGCACCGTTTCGCCATTGCCGGACACCGCGCCCGCCGTGCCAAGACGCGCAGCCGGTCGAGCCTGGAAGACATTCCCGGTATCGGATCAGCCAAGCGCAAAAAGCTGCTGGCGCAGTTTGGCGGACTGCAAGGCGTGCAGGCAGCCACTATCGAGGATCTCTGCCGCGTGGAAGGAATCAGCCGCAAACTGGCCGAAGCGATTTACAATCGGCTACACTGAGCGCACGAAGAACAAGGCAATGCCACTCAACATACCCAACCTGCTGACTTGGGGGCGCATCCTCCTGATTCCGCTCTTTGTCGGCGTTTTCTACCTGCATCATGATTGGCTGGCCCCGCACGGGCAGAATCTGGCGGCAACGATAATCTTCATCGTGGCGGCACTGACCGACTGGCTCGACGGCTACCTTGCACGAACGCTACGGCAGACCTCGGCCTTCGGCGCCTTTCTCGACCCCGTCGCGGACAAGCTGATGGTGGCGGCCGCCCTCATCATGCTGGTGCAACTCGATCGCGCCGATACCGTTGTCGCTTTCATCATCATCGGACGAGAAATCACCATTTCGGCGCTGCGCGAATGGATGGCCAAGATCGGTGCCGCCCGCAGTGTTGCCGTTTCATTCCTCGGCAAGGTAAAGACGACCAGCCAGATGGTCGCCATTCCCATGCTGCTCTACCACGATCCACTGCCGTTGTTCGAACCGCAACGCATCGGAACCTGGCTAATCTACCTCGCTGCGCTGCTCACACTCTGGTCGATGGCTTATTATTTGCAAATGGCGTGGCCGTATATTTCGGAAAAATCCTGAATGCAGGAATGCAGATCAGTGGAGCAGAAGGCCGCGAAACTTGACACGCAGGGCTGCGCCGATATAATGCCTGCCTGTTCCGCGGGAATAGCTCAGTTGGTAGAGCGCAACCTTGCCAAGGTTGAGGTCGGGAGTTCGAGACTCCTTTCCCGCTCCAGAATACCGGGGAAAGCGTAGAGCGCCTGCGTTTTCCCCTTTTCGTTCAGAGCCCGGACATTCCGCGGCGGGGTAGCAAAGTGGTTATGCAGCGGCCTGCAAAGCCGTCTACGCCGGTTCGATTCCGACCCCCGCCTCCATCCTTTCGTGCCTTTTGATCGCCCGGATGGCGAAATTGGTAGACGCAAGGGACTTAAAATCCCTCGACCGGCAACGGTCATGCCGGTTCGATTCCGGCTCCGGGCACCATGGCTGCAACAGTAACTTTTAAGTTATGAATAAAATTCCTTCTAATTTGACATAATACAGATTATACGTACTTAATATCCGAACAGATAGCATAAAGCATTATCATCGCTCTTCCTTTT
>JBDHRL010000079.1:0-12477 GCA_039807535.1 Rhodocyclaceae bacterium | reverse complement strand
GGGAAGGCGAGACCCTGCAGTCGCGCACCAGCAAGGTGGCCAGCGCCAAGGTCGCCGAGGCGGAGGCCGGCGCCTCCGGTACCTGGGACAAGCTGGAACAGGTCTTCGAGGACCGCGTCGCCCGCTCGCTGTCGAGCCTCGGCGTGCCGACCAAGAAGGACATCGAGACCCTTTCGAAGCGCGTTGCCGAGCTGACCGACGTCGTGCAGGAACTCAACGGCGGGAAAGCCGCGCCGCGCCGCCGCGCCGCGAAGAAGTAATCGTCCCTCCGGCTCGAGGGACGGACCATGGTGCAGGGAAAGTCATCCCCGCGAAAGCGGGGAGCCGGCGCTGCGCGCAAACCGCAGGATTCCCGCTTTCGCGGGGGTGGCGGGAATCGGAAGCCCCGGATCGGCCTCGCCCTTGCCGGGGGGGGGCCCTTGGGCGGGATCTATGAACTCGGCGCGCTGCTGGCGCTGTCCGAGTCGCTCGAGGGCGTCGACTTCAATGCGCTCGACGTCTATGTCGGGGTGAGCTCCGGCGGTTTTCTCGCCGCCGGCCTGGCGAACGGCCTGACGCCGGCGCGCATGCGCCATATCTTCATCGAGAGCGACACGAGCGAGGAAGCCTTCGAGCCCGAACTGCTCCTCAAGCCGGCCTTCCGCGAGTACGCCCTGCGCGCCTTGTCGGTGCCGCCGCTCCTGCTCGCCTCGATCTGGAATTACCTGGCCAATCCCTGGAGCCAGAGCTTTTTCGAATCCTTCCAGCGCCTGTCGCAGGCGATTCCGACCGGCATCTTCAACAGCGCCGGCATCCACCAGTTCCTCAGCCGGGTGTTCACGGCGCCGGGCCGCAGCAATGATTTCCGCAAGCTCGAGCGCCGCCTCTTCCTCGTCGCGACCGACCTGGATTCGGGCGAATCGGTGGTGTTCGGCGCGCCCGGCCGGGAGCACGTGCCGATCTCGACGGCGGTGCAGGCCAGCGCGGCGCTGCCGGGGCTGTTCCCGCCGGTGGAGATCGGGGGGCGACACTACGTCGACGGCGCGCTGAAGAAAACGCTGCATGCCTCGGTGGCGCTCAAGGAGGGCGCCGACCTGGTGCTGTGCGTGAACCCGCTGGTGCCCTTCGATTCGGAGCTGGCGGGAAAGCGCGGCGTCGGCGAGCGCCGGAAGCTGGTGAGCGGCGGCCTGCCGGTGGTGCTGGCGCAGACCTTCCGCTCCATCATCCATTCGCGCATGCAGGTCGGGCTGTCGAAGTACAAGACCGACTACAAGAACGCCGACGTGGTGCTGTTCGAGCCGAACAGCGACGATGCCGAGATGTTCTTCACCAACATGTTCAGCTACGCCAGCCGCCGCCGCCTGTGCGAGCACGCCTATCAGAAGACCCGCATCGAGCTCTACCGGCGCCGCCACGAACTGGGGCCGATTCTGGCCAGGCACGGCATCCGCATCCGGCTCGAGGCGCTGAAGGAAAAGCGCTCGCTGATCCACCACGACGTCGACGGCCATGCCGAGAAGGAGGATACCTTCGCGGCGGCGGGCCATCGCCTGGGAGACGTCCTCGATGAACTGGAGCACTGGCTGCAACGCCGGCGGGGAACGGAGCGCCGGACTGCCTGAGCCCCCCGTTTTTTCCGTCGCAGCGGAATGCTATGCTGCGGGGACGATGGAAAAGAAACCGAAACGGCGCACCCGCGAGCGCATCCTGGAAGCGAGCCTGCGGCTGTTCAACGACTTCGGCGAGCCGAACGTCACCACCACGGTGATCGCCGACGACCTCGACATCAGCCCGGGCAACCTCTACTACCATTTCCACAGCAAGGACGAGATCGTCAATGCGCTGTTCGCCGGGTTCGAGCGCGAGATCGGCGAGACGCTGGCGGCCCCGAGCCGGCGCGCGCCCAACGTCGAGGACATGTGGCTGTTCCTGCACCTGCTCTTCGAGGCGGTCTGGAAATACCGCTTCCTCTATCGCGACCTTGACGACCTGCTCTCGCGCAACCGGCTGCTGGAAACGCACTTCAAGCAGATCCTGGCGCACAAGGTGCGGACGGGAACGTTGCTATGCGAGGGGCTGGTCGCCTCCGGCGAAATGAAGGCGAGTCCGGCCGAGATCCAGGCGATCGCCACCAACCTGGCCTGCCTCGCCACCTACTGGCTGCCGTTCGAGTACGCGCGCGACCCGCGCCGGCGCGAAGACGGCAGCGGCCTCGGCCGCGGGGTGTACCAGGTGATGTCGATGCTGGCGCCCTTCCTGCAGGGTGGTTCGCGCCGGCTGCTGCAGCAGCTGTCGAAGGAATACGTGACACAGTAAGGAGACCGATATGGCCAAGGGCGGATGGACCCCGTTTCCCCACGCGGATAAAGCCTATGCATACGCCGGGGCGACGCTGAAGAAGAACTGGGAGCGCCTGCATCGCGGCGACCGCGAGCCGTTCCCCGCCGACGAGCAGGTGCAGGAGGCCTGGCGGCTCTACCACCAGGGCGACTTCCAGCGGGCCTGCGAGCTGGGCCTGTCGCTCGGCCTGTCCGGCTACGCCGTGGCCAACAAGGCGGCGACCATCTATGCCACCTACCTCGAGGACAACGAAAAGAAGAAGCTCGCGCTGTTCGAGGAGGCTGCCGCGCGCGGCGAGGAGCAGATGAAGAAGATGCCGAAGTATCCGAACGCCTTCTATTTCCATGCGCTGGCGCTGGGCCGCTACAGCCAGGGCATCTCGGTGGCGAAGGCGCTGGCGCAGGGGCTCGGCACCAAGGTGCGCGACGCGCTGGCGCAGGCGCTGAAGCTCGAACCCGACCATGCCGACGCGCACATCGCGCTCGGCGCCTTCCACGCCGAGGTGATCAACAAGGTCGGCGCCATGGTCGGCGGGCTGACCTACGGCGCGAAGAAGGACGCGGCCGTCGGGCACTACGAGAAGGCGCTCAGGCTCAACCCGGACTCCGCCATCGCGCGCATCGAGTACGCCAACGGCCTGGTCATGCTGTTCGGCGAAGCGAAAATGAAGCAGGCGGAGAAGCTCTACCACGAGGCGGCCGCCTGCAAGCCGGCTGACGCCATGGAACGTCTCGACGTCGAACTGGCCAGGAGCGAGCTGGAGTAAAAGTCAGTCCGCGCGGGACGGCGCTTGCGTAGCCGCCGCTTCGACCGCCGCCGGCGGCGGGGCTTTCCGGCGCGGCCGCCGCGGCGTCTTCGGAACGGGCGCGGCGATCGGGGCCGGCGCCTCGGCCAGGCACCGCTCGATCTCCTCGGGCGTGCGCGCCGCCTCCTCCCACGGCTCCAGCAGCAGGGCATACAGCAGCTTCTCGAACTCCGGCCGGAAGCGCGAGACGATGTTCTCGGGGTCCGCCACGAAATGGCGGTCGGCCACGAGGCCGAACTGCACGCGGCCGTTGTAGCTGAGGATCGACACGCCGATGCCGATGTCGCCGCTCTGCGGCACCCAGAACATCTGCTGCGCAAGGTGCGCGCCGGCCAGGTAGAGGGGCTGCTGCGGTCCCGGCACGTTGGTCATCACCGTCGAGGCCTTGTTGGCGAGAATGTCGAGGGCGATGTCCTGCACGAACTTGGGCGCCATGCCGGTGGCGGCGAGCACGCCGAGGGCCACCAGCGGCTGGTAGGAGCCTTTCAGCTCTTCCATGCGTCGCCGCACCTCGAACACCCGCTCGAAGGGATTCGCCATATACACCGGCAGCAGCAGGGTGACCAGCCCGAAGCGGTTGCCGAGCTTGCCCTCGTCGGCCTGCGAGCGCATGTTCACCGGCACCAGGGCGCGCACCTCGACGCCGTCGAGCGGGTCGCCGCGCTCGGCCAGGTAGGCGCGCATCGCCCCGGCCACCGAGGAGAGCAGCAAATCGTTCACCGAGCAGCCGATGGCGTGGCCGACCGCCTTGATCTCCGCCAGCGGCATCGGTTCCGACCAGGCCACCGCCTTGGTGCCGCCCGGCCTGCCCTTGAAGCGCGTGGGCGAGTCGGCCGGCATGATGAGCAGGTTGGCGAGTTCCGCCGCCATGCCGGCGCCCTGGCGGCTGTAGTCGAACAGCTGGCCGGGATTCACCAGCAGCTCGAAGTATTTCAGCCAGGCCCGGGTGCCCAGGTTGATGGCGGTGAGCATGCCCTGGCTGATCGGCTCGTAGACGCGCTGCCAGAAGAAGCTGTCGGGGCCGTCCTCGCGGGCCATCTCCAGGGGCGGACCGGCCCGCTCGGGGGCGTCGGCGGCGGTGTCGGTGAGCGAGAGCATGACGCCGATGAGGGCGATGCCGTCGGCGATGCAGTGGTGGATGCGCACCACCAGGGCCGAGCCGCCGCCGTAGTTGTCGACCAGATGGAAGCTCCATAGCGGCCGGTTCGGGTCGAGCGGGGACGAGATGAGGTCGGCCGCCATTTTCTGCAGCTCGACCTTGTGGTCGCCCGCCGGCAGGGCGGCATGGTGCAGGTGGCGGTCGAGATCGAAGTCGGAATCGTCCTCCCAGAATGCGCCGGACGCCTCGTGCGTCACCTTCTGCCGGAAGCGGCGATAGGGCAGCAGGCGTGCCGCAAGGGTGCGCCGCAGGCGGGCGTAATCCATCGGGCCGTCGAAGATCATGACGCCGACGATCATCATCAGGTTGGTCGGCCGGTCCATGCGCAGCCAGGCGGTGTCGACCGGGGAGATGCGCTCTCGCTTGCTCATGGGTCTGGGGAGGCCAGGATGGGCCCGGGAAGTCTGAACGGTTCGCTTATAATACCGGAGCCTGGCGGCGGCGGTGACGTGGCCGCCGCGGAACAAGGGACAAAAAGGGAGATCACCATGACGGACCGGAAGGCCGATTTCGAGGCGGCGGTGGCGGCGTCCAAGACGTTGAGCGAGCGCCCGGACAACCAGACGCTGCTGCAGCTGTATGCGCTCTACAAGCAGGCGACGGCCGGCGACGTCGAGGGCAAGCGGCCCGGCTTCGGCGACATGATCGGCCGCGCCAAATACGACGCCTGGGCGGCGCTCAAGGGCACCGGCCAGGAAGATGCGATGCAGCGCTACATCGCCCTGATCGAATCCCTCAAGGGGTAATCACGCGCCCGGGCCGGCGTCCGGCCCGAAGTTCTCGTCGAAGAACCGGTGGATCTCCGCCTCGACGCGCGGCTTGATCGCGAAGAGGAGAAAGCCGAGCCGGACGCGGATGTGCACCACCTTCTTTTCCACGACCAGCTCGCCGCTGACGCCGCTGCGCTTGAAGACGAGCACGTTGTCGTCCCATTCATAGGCCAGTTCGAACTCCTCGTCGAGCTGGCGGGCGATCTTCTCGGCGGCCTGGCGCGCGGCCCTGGCCGTCAGGGTGTGGCGGCGGCGGATCCGGATGTCGCTCATGGCGGCCAATGCAGGCCGGTGCTCAGGCCGCCTTCAGCGCCTGGTCGAGGTCGGCGACCAGGTCGTCGATGTGCTCGATGCCGACGGACAGGCGGATCATGTCTTCCGACACGCCGGCCTTGGCCATCTCGTCCAGGCCGAGCTGGCGGTGGGTGGTCGACGCCGGATGGCAGGCGAGCGTCTTGCAGTCGCCGATGTTCACCAGGCGCGTGACGAGGCCGAGCGCGTCCTGGAACCTGCCTCCGGCCTCACGCCCCCCCTTCACGCCGAAATTGAGGATGCCCGAGGCACGGCCAGCCATGTACTTCTGCACCAGCGGGAAGTCCTTGTGGTCCTTCAGGCCGGCATAGTTCACCCAGCCCACCTTCGGGTGCGACTGGAGGAACCCGGCGATCTTCACGGCGTTCTCGCAGATGCGCTCCATGCGCAGCGCCAGGGTTTCCACGCCCTGCAGGATCAGGAAGGCGTTGAAGGGCGAGATCGCCGCGCCCATGTTGCGCAGCGGCACGACGCGGGCGCGGCCGATGTAGGCGGCCGGCCCGAGCGCCTCGGTGTAGACGACGCCGTGGTAGGAGACGTCGGGCTCGTTCAGGCGCTTGAACTTCTGCTTGTGCTGGGCCCAGGGGAACTTGCCCGAGTCGACGATCATGCCGCCGATGGAGTTGCCGTGGCCGCCGAGGTATTTGGTCAGCGCATGCACGACGATGTCGGCGCCATGCTCGATGGGCCGGCACAGATACGGCGAGGGAACGGTATTGTCCACGATCAGCGGGATGCCGTGGCGGTGGGCGATCTCGGCCAGCTTGTCGAAATCGGTGATGTTGCCGAGCGGGTTGCCGACCGATTCGCAGAACAGCAGCTTGGTCCTCTCGTCGATCAGCTTTTCGAAGGCGTCCGGGTCGCGGTGGTCGGCGAAGCGCACCTCGGTGCCGTACTGCGGCAGGGTGTGGGCGAACAGATTGTAGGTGCCGCCGTAGAGCGTGCTCGCCGAGACGATGTTGTCGCCGGCCTCGGCGATGGTCTGGATGGCGCAGGTGATCGCCGCCATGCCGGAGGCGAGCGCCAGGCCGGCGATGCCGCCTTCCATTGCCGCGACGCGCTTTTCCAGCACGTCGGTGGTCGGGTTCATGATGCGGGTGTAGATGTTGCCCGCCACCTTGAGGTCGAAGAGGTCCGCGCCGTGCTGCGTGTTGTCGAAGGCGTAGGAGGTGGTCTGGTAGATCGGCACCGCCACGGACTTGGTGGTCGGATCGGGGCTGAAGCCGGCATGGACGGCGAGGGTTTCGAGTTTCATGATTCGCGCTTTCTTCGGTTGCCAATAAAAAGTCAGTCTTCAGGAGACGGCGACGGCTTGCCGCAGCATGGAGGCCATGGTGTCGTCGAAGGCCACCAGCAGCACCTGCCCGAGCGCAGGATCGTCGGCCAGCGCCTTGCGGCATTCCGCCACCGCAATGCGCGCCGCCGCCTCGGGCGGATAGCCAAAGACGCCGCAGCTGATGGCCGGGAAGGCGATACTGCGCAGCCCGTGCGCGCGCGCCAGGCGAAAGCAGTTGCGGTAGCAGGATGCCAGCAATGGCGGCTCGCCGCGACCGCCGCCGTGCCAGACCGGCCCGACGGTGTGGATGACGTGTTTGGCCGGCAGGCGGAAGCCGGGCGTGAGCCTTGCCTCCCCGGTCGGGCAGCCGCCCAGGGCGCGGCAGAATGCGAGCAGTTCCGGCCCCGCCGCGCGATGGATGGCGCCATCCACGCCGCCGCCACCGAGCAGCGACTCGTTGGCGGCGTTCACGATGGCGTCGACGGCAAGTCGCGTGATGTCGCCGGTGGCGACTTCGAGCCTTCCCGTCATGGTCACTTCAATCTCGCGTCACGCAGGATGGCCAGCCAGGCCTGGCGCTTGGCTTCCGAGAGGCGGTTCGACCGGGTGGCGAAGGCAAGGATATGCACGCCGTCCCCGGCGACGACGATGCGGCGGTATTCGAATTGCGGACCGGTGATGCGGCAGTCGCCCTCCCATTGCACGAAGACATTCGTCTCGGTCTGCTCGATCGGCTTCATCTTGAACGGCCGGCAGTCTCCCTCGAGGCGTTCGAGGAAGCCGGTCATGTAGTCTTCGGTGGAAAAGGCGAGGCGCTGGTGGCCGATGACGATCTTCTCGTTCCAGAAGTATTCGCTCTCGCCGGGGGCGACGTACACGCGCTCGACGAGGCGGCCATCACGGTTCTCCGCGGCCAGCTTCCAGTCGCGGGCGTCGAAGGGGATGTCCCAGCGCTCCGGCGTCTGGGCCAGGGCGGGCAGGGCGACCGCGAGGAGGGCGGCAACGATACGGGTTTTCATCGACGGCAATCCCGGCAATGCGAATGGCGCATTATAGGGCGCAATCAGCCCTCGGCGCAGGCCAGCGGCGTCCTGGCGCGATGCTATCCGCTCCACGGTTTCGTGTCTTGCGCTCGCGCCGGATTCCGGTGTTACACTTGTCGCGTTCAATCGCCAGCTGGAGATCGCATGCTGCAAGCCGGACAAGCCGCGCCCGCTTTCGCGCTGCCCGACGCCGACATGGAGTCCTTCGATCTGTCGGAACTGCGCGGCAGGAAGCACGCCGTCCTGTACTTCTATCCGAAGGATGACACGCCCGGCTGCACGCTGGAGGCGATCGATTTCTCCGACCACGAAGACGAGTTCGCCCGCCACGGCTGCGTCATCCTCGGCGTCTCGCGCGACGATTGCATCAGCCACGCCGAGTTCCGCGACAAGCACGGCCTGTCGGTGCGCCTGCTCGCCGACACCGAGGGCGAGGTGTGCGAGCGCTACGGCGTCTGGCAGATGAAGGAAAAGGAAGGCGTGAAGAAGCCGGGCATCGTGCGCTCGACCTTCATCATCGACAAGAAGGGCGTTTTGCGCCACGCATTGTATGGCGTCAACCCGAAAGGCCATGCCCTGGAAGTCCTGGCGCTGGTCAGGCAACTGGACTAACGCCATGCAGATCGCCAAGGACACCGTCGTCACCCTTCGCTACCGTGTCACCGATCCCGACGGCAACCTTGTCGACGACGGCCAGCAGCCGCTGGTCTATCTCCACGGGGGCTACGACGGCATCTTCACGCGCATCGAGGAGGCCCTGCACGGCATGTCGGTCGGCGAGCAACTGGAGGTCAAGCTGCAGCCGGAAGACGCCTTCGGCGAATACGACGCCGACCTGGTGCGCGTCGAGGACCTGTCGCTGTTCCCCGAGGGCATCCAGGTCGGCATGCAGTTCGAGCGCGCCACCGAGGACGGCGACGACGACATGGTCTACACCATCACCGACATCGAGGGCGAGAAGGTGGTGGTCGACGGCAACCATCCCCTGGCCGGCGCCGCGCTGGTCTTCAACTGCACCGTAGCCGGCGTCCGCGCGG
This sequence comes from Rhodocyclaceae bacterium, assembly GCA_039807535.1. Taxonomy (GTDB): domain Bacteria; phylum Pseudomonadota; class Gammaproteobacteria; order Burkholderiales; family Rhodocyclaceae; genus Desulfobacillus. The sequence goes on along the minus strand of JBDHRL010000079.1, from coordinate 3,756 downwards.
CGACCACCGAGGAACTCACGCACGGCCACGTGCACGGGCCCGAGGGGCATCACCACCACTAGGGCCTGCCCTCTTTCATTCCGTCCGACTGGATGAAAGGGAACCGGCCCTGGCACAGCGCCGTGTCGCGGCGACTGACTTTTACCGCGCGAGCCGCACCAGTTCGTAGAGCTTCTCCAGCGCCTCGCGCGGGCTGAGGCCGTCCGGGTCGAGCGCGCGCAGCGCGTCGAGCGCCGGGTGCGGCTCGGCTTCCGCCGGTTCGGGCGCGGCGGCGAAGAGGTCGGCCTGCGGCCCCGGGTCGATTTCCCGATTCTCCAGTTGGCGCAGCCGCCGCCTGGCGTCGCGGATGACGCTGCCGGGAATGCCGGCGAGCGCCGCCACCTGGATGCCGTAGCTCTGGCTGGCCGGGCCTTCCTCCACCGCATGCAGGAAGACGATGCGGCTACCGTGCTCGACGGCGTCCAGATGCACGTTGGCGCACTCGGCGTAACCCTCGGCGAGGCGCGTCAGCTCGAAGTAGTGCGTCGAGAAGAGGACATAGCCGCGGTTCTTCTCCAGCAGGTGGCGGGCGATGGCGAAGGCGAGCGCCATGCCGTCGAAGGTCGAGGTGCCGCGGCCGACTTCATCCATCAGCACCAGGCTGTGCTCCGTGGCGCCGTGAAGTATCGATGCCGCCTCGGTCATCTCGACCATGAAGGTGGAGCGGCCCGAGGCGAGGTCGTCGGAGGCGCCGATGCGGGTGTAGATGGCGTCGACCGGGCCGATGCGCGCCGCGCTGGCCGGCACGAAGGCGCCGCAGTGGGCGAGCAGCACGATCAGCGCCACCTGGCGCATGTAGGTCGACTTGCCGCCCATGTTGGGGCCGGTGACGAGCAGCATGCGCCGCGTGGCATCGAAGCGGCAGTCGTTGGCGATGAAGCTGTCGACCTGGCCTTCCACCACCGGGTGGCGGCCGGCCTCGATCTCCAGCGAGAACGCATCCGCGAACTGCGGCCGGCACCAGTTGGCGCGCACCGAAATGGCGGCGAAGGCGGCGAGGCCGTCCGCCAGCGCCACGGCGCGGGCGATGCGCTGCAGCGCCGGGATGTCCTCGGCGAGCCGCGTCAGCAGTTCCTCATAGAGCAGCTTCTCGCGCGCGAGCGCCCGCTCCTGCGCCGAGAGCGCCTTGTCCTCGAAGGCCTTCAGTTCCGGCGTGATGTAGCGCTCGGCATTCTTCAGCGTCTGCCGGCGGCGGTAGTCGTCCGGCACCTTCCCGGCGTTGGCGTGGCTGACCTCGATGTAGAAGCCATGCACGCGGTTGTACTCGACGCGCAGGTTGGCGATGCCGGTGCGGGCGCGCTCGCGCGCTTCCAGCTCGAGCAGGAAGGCGCCGCAGTTCTGCTCGATGGCGCGCAGTTCGTCCAGCTCGCCGTCGTAGCCTTCGGCGATGACGCCGCCGTCGCGCAGCACCGCCGCGGGTTCCGGCGCGATGGCGCGGACGAGCAGAGCGAGGCAGTCGGCGGGCGTGGCGAGGTCGGCGTACAGGGCGCGCAAGAGGTCGGCCTGTGCCGCGGCCAGCGGCGCGCGCAAGGCATCCAGGTTCGCCAGGCTCTCGCGCAGCGCGGACAAGTCGCGCGGACGTGCGCTGCGCAGCGCGATGCGCGCGGTGATGCGCTCGATGTCGGCAAGGCCGCGCAACGCCTGCCGGATGGACGCATACGGCCCGTTGCCGGCCTCGCCGGCCAGTTCGGCCACCGCCGCGTGACGCGCCGCCGCCGCACTGCGGTCGGCCAGCGGATGGTGCAGGCCGTGGCGCAGCCAGCGCGAGCCCATCGACGTGCGGCAGTCGTCCAGCAGGGAAAGCAGGGTCGGCGCCGGCTCTCCGCGCAGGGTCTCGGTGAGTTCCAGGTTGCGCCGCGTGGCGGCGTCGAGGCGCAGCCATTCGCTTTCGCGCTCGAGCTTGATGGAAGTGATGTGCGCCAGTGCCTGGTTCTGCGTCGTCCTGGCGTACTGGAAGAGGGCGCCGGCGGCGGCCAGCGCGGCGGTCGGCGCGCCGTTGGGTGATTCAGGCCCGGCCTCCGGCAGGAAGGCAGCGAGGTCGCGCGTGCCGAAATGCAAAGTCAGTCCCCGCGAGGCGGCGTCACGGTCGAAATGCCAGTCGGGCAGGCGCCGCACCGGCGCGGCGATGCCGGCCGGAAAACCATCCGGCGCGCCGTCCGGCACGAGGATTTCCGCCGGGCGCAGGCGCTCGAGCTGCGCGGCCAGTGCGCCGGGGCCGACCTCGAGCAGGCGGAAGTCGCCGTTGGCGAGGTTCAGCCAGGCCAGTCCCACGAGATTCTTCTGCGGAGCGAGGGCGAGCAGCAGGGCATCGGACTTGTCGTCGAGCAGGGCCGAGTCGGTCAGCGTGCCCGGCGTGACGATGCGCGTGACGGCGCGCTCGACCGGGCCCTTGGCGGTGGCCGGGTCGCCGACCTGCTCGCAGATCACCACCGATTCGCCCAGCCTCACCAGCCGCGCCAGGTATTGCTCGACGGCATGGAAGGGCACGCCGGCCATGCGGATCGGCTGGCCGGCCGACTGTCCGCGCGTGGTCAGGGTGATGTCGAGCAGGCGGGCGGCCTTCTCGGCGTCCTCGTAGAACAGCTCGTAGAAATCCCCCATGCGATAGAACAGCAGCAGCTCCGGGTACTGCGCTTTCAGGCGCAGATATTGCTGCATCATCGGCGTGTGCTGTTGATTCAACAAGTTACGCTGCGTCTTTTTGGACACGTCTAAAACCAGGCCCCTCTACGACCGGAATTTCCTTGTCGCGCAGGTAGCGACGGGTCATGGCGGGGGAGGTACCGGCGCGCGCCTTGGCCAGAGCAACGAAGCCCTCTGCAGTCTCGGCAAACAGGTTCCGCTTTTTCATCGAATCACCTCCAGTTCCCGCTTGAGCTCACCCTTCCCTCCAGACTAAAAACTTTCGGCGCCGAAAGTCTTTGATCGCCACCCAAAAACGGCCCATCCCGCCTTGCTAGTCAACGAAACGGGTTGCGCACCTTGAGGCGGCCTTCGAGGGATTGGCCGTCCTGCATGTCCTCGGTCAGCAGCAACCTGCAGCCCGCCAGCAGCGCTGAGGCGGCGATCAGGGAATCGTAGACGGACAGCCCGTAGCGCTCCGCCACCTTCAGGCCGAGGTCGTGCGTGTCCTCGCTCACCGGCACGACCCGGCATACGGCACGGATTGCGTCGAGGGCCTCGCGAATCTCCGGGATCGGCATGCCGAGCTTGCGCGAGGCGACAGAGGCGAATTCGTTGAGCACCTGCACGCTGACGATGCCGCCTGTGGCCAGCGCCGCCTCGGCGCGATCGGCCTTGTCCTGGTCTGCCGAGAGCAGATAAAGCAGGACGTTGGTGTCGAAGAACCGTTCAGCGGCCTTCATTGGCCTCAAGGCGTTCGAACTTGAAATCGGCGGGCAGGCGTCCGCGGAATTTCCTCAGCCGCGCCAGGAGTTCGCGCGCGCCCGGCCGTTTCGCCACCTCGAATTCATTTTTGCCGGCGACGTGAATCTCGATCTCGTCGCCTTCCTTGAGCTTGAGCGTTTCGACCACCGCCGCGGGCAGGCGGATGGCCAGGCTGTTGCCCCATTTTGCGACCTGCATGATGTCCTCCGCTTCGTGGATATACATTTTTGATTGTATATCCAATGGGGCTGCCTGCGTAAATCATTTACCGACCTCCGTGCGTGACAGCTTCGGCCCCGGAATGGCCTGGAGTCCGCTGTCCTGGAGCCG
>JBDHRL010000078.1:0-12529 GCA_039807535.1 Rhodocyclaceae bacterium | reverse complement strand
GCAGGAAACGGCTGCCCATGCCGGCGACCGGAAAAACGGCCTTGGTGATCTTTTTCATGCTGTGGCTTCTCCTGTAGCTCGGGCTTCCGCCCGACAACTGCCGTCGGCCCGAAGGCCGATCTACGATTCCAGCAACCGGCGCAAGCCGTCCTCGTCGAGGACGGGGACACCCAGCGCGCGCGCCTTGTCCAGCTTCGCGCCGGCTTCTTCGCCGGCAACGACATAATTGGTCTTCTTCGACACCGAGCCGCTGACCCTGCCGCCGGCCGCCTCGATCAGCGCTGCCGCGTCCTCTCGCGTCAGCGCGGGCAGCGTGCCGGTCAGGACAAAAGTCAGTCCCTGCAGCACGGCGCTGCGCGACTCGGCGCGGCCGCGCACGCCGGCCTGCCGCAGCCGCGCGATGACCTCGCGGTTGTGCGCCTCGGCGAAGAAGCCGGCGATGCTCTCGGCCACCACCGGGCCGACATCGGGTACGCGCTGCAATTCCCCGGCACCGGCGTCCCCCAGCGCCTCGATCGTGCCGAAATGCCGCGCCAGGTCCTTGGCGGTCGCCTCGCCGACGTTGCGGATGCCCAGCGCGTAGATCAGCCGCGCCAGCGTGGTGTCCTTCGAGCGCCCGATGGCCTCGACGAGGTTCTGCGCCGACTTCCCGCCCATGCGCGCGAGCCCGGCCAGCGTCGAGGCCTCCAGCCGGTAGAGGTCGGCGGCATGGTGCACCAGATCGAGATCGACCAGTTGGTCGACCAGCTTCTCGCCGAGGCCTTCGATGTCCATCGCCCGGCGCGAGGCGAAGTGCAGGATGGCCTGCTTGCGCTGCGCCGGACAGTAGAGGCCGCCGGTGCAGCGCGCCACCGCTTCGCCGGACAGGCGCAGGATGCCCGAGCCGCACACCGGGCAGTGCGCCGGCATGACGAATTCCCGCTCGCCGCCGCTCCGCCGCTCCGGCACGGCGGCCACCACCTCCGGTATCACGTCGCCGGCGCGGCGCACGATCACCGTGTCGCCGATGCGCACGTCCTTGCGCCGCACCTCGTCCTCGTTGTGCAGCGTGGCGCTGGCTACCGTGACGCCGCCGACGAACACCGGCTTGAGCCGCGCCACCGGCGTGATCGCGCCGGTGCGGCCGACCTGCACCTCGATGCCGAGCACCTGCGTCAGCTCCTCCTGCGCCGGGTACTTGTGGGCGACCGCCCAGCGCGGCTCGCGGCTGACGAAGCCGAGCCGCTCCTGCAGGGCGAGGTCGTCGACCTTGTAGACCACGCCGTCGATGTCGAAGGGCAGCGCGTCGCGCCTGGCCAGGATGCGGTCGTGGAAGGCGATCAGTTCCTCCGCGCCGCGCGCCGTCGCGCGGTGTTCGCAGACGGGGATGCCGAAGGCCGCCAGCGCATCGAGCACGGCGCCGTGCCCGGCCGGCAGGTCCCAGCCGCGCGTCTCGCCCACGCCGTAGGCGAAGAAGGAAAGCGGCCGCTCGGCGGCGATCCCCGGATCGAGCTGGCGCAGGCTGCCGGCGGCGCCGTTGCGCGGGTTGGCGAGCGTCGCCCGCCCCCGCTCGCGCTGGCGCGCGTTGTAGCGCTCGAAGTCGGGCCGGCTGATGTAGGCCTCCCCGCGCACTTCCAGCACGGCCGGGGGCTGGCCCTTCAGGCGCAGCGGGATGCAGCGGATGGTGCGCACGTTTTGCGTGACGTCCTCGCCGGTCTCGCCGTCGCCGCGCGTCGCCGCGCGCGCCAGGATGCCTTCCTCGTAGCGCAGGCTGATGGCGAGCCCGTCGAATTTCAGCTCGGCGGCGTAGACGACCGGCGGTGCGGTGTCGGAAAGGCCGAGCGCGCGGCGCACGCGCGCATCGAAGCTGCGTGCGCCTTCCGGCCCGGTGTCGGTTTCGGTGCGGATCGAGCGCATCGGCACGGCATGGCGCACCGGCGTGAACGCCGGCAGTGCCCGCCCGCCGACGCGCTGCGTCGGCGAATCCGCGGCCCGCAACGCCGGATATTGCGCTTCGAGCGCCTGCAACTCGCGGAACAGGCGGTCGTATTCGGCGTCGGGAACGGTCGGTGCGTCGAGGACGTAATAGGCGTGATCGTGCCGCTCGATCCCGGCGCGCAGCGCCCGAACGCGCTCGGCGGCTTCGCGCGGGACGGGCATCGGCTTCAGGAAAACAGCCGCAACGCCTGCGCTCCGCCGGCGATCAGTCCCTGCGCGGCCATGCGCTGCCCGATTTCGACGATCTTGTCGCGGATCACGTCGAGCGCGCTGTCCGGCAGGGGCTGGCGGTTGTCGTCGACCAGCTTGCCGCCGAGGCCGATGGCGAACTGCTTGGCCAGGGCGACCATGCGGTCGTAGGCGTGCGCGCCGTCGGCGACGCGCGGCACGTCGAGCGCGAAGGTGACGCCGTGGGTGGCGAGGGTTTTCATTGCCTCGGCGGCGAAGGAATCCGCCTCGAGGTTGGAAAGGGTGAACAGCGTGGCGCCCGCCTCGTCGGCGGCATGGAACAGGCCGTCCTCCCGCAGGACCATGCCCGCCGCCTCGGCCAGGCCGCGCAGCTTGGTGCCGGCAAAGGGGACGGCGGCGACGACATTCACGCCGATCTGGATATCCACGCTGGCGCAGAAGCGGTCGATCTCGGCGGCCCGCGCCAGCACCCCGTTGCGCGGCGGCGCATCGGCCACGGCAAGGAACTCGTCGGCGAGGCGCTGCACGCCGTTGAGGAACAGGGTCAGGTCGGAGTCCGTCAGCGGGCCGCGCCGGTCGGCCAGCTGCAGTGCCGCGCACAGGCGGCGGTAATCGGCGGCACCGTGGGCGGAGATCCGCTCCCAGGCGCCGCTCCGCTCGTTCACGCCGGCCCAGACGACCGGCTTGTCGAGCTTGGCGAAGGCCTGCTGCTGGGCCTGCCACAGATAGGGGCCGCCGATCACCTCGGCGGACTCGAAGCGCACCAGGCAATCGATGGCCGGATCGGCCAGTTCCTCGGGCGGCTCCGCGGCGGCGCCGGCCGCCGGCAAATCGGCCCCGGGCGCCTCGTCCCGCGGCGCGGACGGAATCACCGGCTCGATGCGCTCCGCCTCTGCGGCCGCGGATTCGCCCCGGGCCGGTTCCGCCTGGCGCTTGCCGAGCAGCACATCGGGATGGCTGCCGCGGAACACGCGCTCGGCCAGCTTGCGGTGCTTGCGCTCCTGCCACTTGTTGTAGGCGAACACGCCGCCCACCAGCGCGACGCCCAGGCCGATCAGCGATGACTGCAGTTCGTTCATGCCGCCACGGCCTCGTCGCTCATGCGCAGCGCCTCCTCGATGTCCACCTCGACGACGCGCGAGACGCCCTGCTCCTGCATGGTCACGCCGATCAGCTGGCGCGCCATCTCCATGGTGATCTTGTTGTGCGTGATGAAAATGAACTGCGTCTGCTCGGCCATGCGCTTGACCATCTCGCAGAAGCGTTCGGTGTTGCTGTCGTCGAGCGGCGCGTCCACCTCGTCGAGCATGCAGAACGGCGCCGGGTTGAGCTGGAACAGCGAGAACACCAGGGCGATGGCGGTGAGCGCCTTCTCGCCGCCGGAGAGCAGGTGGATGGTGCTGTTCTTCTTGCCGGGCGGGCGCGCCATGACCTGGATGCCGGCGTCGAGGATTTCCTCGCCGGTGAGGATCAGCTTCGCCTCGCCGCCGCCGAAGAGCTGCGGGAAGAGGATGCCGAACTGGCGGTTCACGCTGTTGTAGGTCTCGTGCAGCTGCTCGCGCGTCTCGCGGTCGATGCGGCGAATGGCGTCTTCCAGGGTGTTGATGGCCTGGGTCAGGTCCTCCGTCTGGCTGTCGAGGAAGCCCTTGCGTTCGCGCGCGGCGTTCAGTTCATCGAGCGCGGCGAGATTCACCGGGCCGAGCGCCTCGATCTCGGCCGACAGGCGCGCGATGTCGCCGGCCAGCAGGGGCTCGCGCACCTCGCGCGTCAGCTCCGGCGCGAGCTCTTCCTCGTTGGCATTCGCCTCGGCCAGGCGGACGGCGTACTGTTCCTCGTTCAACTGGGCCGCCTGCTCCTTCAGGCGCAGCTCGCCGATCCGGTCGCGCAGCGGGTCCAGGCCCTGTTCGGTCTTCAGGCGCGCCTCCTCGAGCTGGCGCAGCCCGGCGGCGGCGCCTTCCAGCGCGTCGCGCTGGTCCGCCAGCCTGCCCTCGCAGCCCTGGCGCGCGGCGAGCGCCTGCTGCAATTGCCCTTCGGTGCCGCCCTCGCGGATGGATTCGCGTTCCTCGCGGCGCGCCGCCGTCTCGGCGGCAATGCGCGCGAGCTGCTCGCGCGCGACTTCGCGCGAGCGGCCGATCTCCTCCAGCTTGCCCGCGCACTCGCGCTCGGCAAAGCGCGCTTCCTGCAGCTCGCGCGCGAGCGCCTGCTCGACGGTGCGCTGCTCGCGCAGGGCGGCGTCGCGCTGCCGCGCCGCTTCGATGGCCGCGTCCAGCCTGGCGCGCGCCTCATGCGCCGCGGCCGCCAGCCGCGTCACCTCTCCCTCGGCCAGCTGCCGGCGGCCGCGCTCGGCCTCCTCGCCGGCGGCGATTTCGGCGAGATCGGCATTGATCCGGGCGATGCGCGCTTCATGGCGCTGCACCGCTTCGCCGAGCCGGACCGCGTCGACCTGGGCGGCATGGGACGCCTGCTGCAGCTCCTGCATCTCGCGCTGCGCCTCGGCCAGGAAGCCGCGCTGCCCGGCGAGGCCGGACTCGGCCGCCGCCAGCGTCGCCGCGGCGATGCGCGCCTCGTCCTCCAGCCCGGCGCATTCGTCCTCCAGCTGGCCGATCTCGCGCTGGCGCTCGATGACGCCATGGGTGCGCGCCTCCGGCACGTAGAGCACGAAGCTGTGGCGCGAAACGATGTGGCCGGCCTGGCTCACCCACAGGCGTCCGCCCGGCAGGCCGGCGCGGCGCGCGGTCAGCGCGGCGAGGTCGTCCGCCACATACACGCCGGACAGCCACTCGGTGAGGGCGGCTTCCCAGCGCGGATCGTCGCAGCGCACCTTGTCGCGCAGCGGCGTGTCGGCATCGAGGCCGGACGTTTCGCCCGCGGCGGCATGCTCGCCGGCGAACACCAGCGCCAGCGTCGCCGGCGGCGGATCGGCCAGCACGCGCACGGCCGTCGGCGGGTCGATGCCGGCCAGCGCGCCGAGCCGCTCGCGCAGCACGGCTTCCAGCGCGGTCTCCCAGCCAGGCTCCACCTTCAGGCTGGACCAGATCGGTTCGACCGCATCGAGGCCGTGGCGCTGCAGCCAGTCGCCCAGCCTGCCTTCCCGCTGGACGCGGCTTTGCAACTGCTTGAGGGCATCGCGGCGGGCGAGCGCTTCGGTCAATCGCTTCTGCGCGCTGGCCTGGGCTTCGGCCGCCTCGCGCCGCTGCGCCTCGTGCTCGGGCAGGCGCCGCTGCAGTTCGGCGACGCGGTCGCCCTTTGCCGCGAGCCGGGCATGGAGCCCGGTCACGCGGGCCTGCAGGGCCGCCAGCGCGGCCGTGTCGGGCGCCTCGATCTGGCTGCGCTCGGCCTCGATCCGTTCGCCGCGCCGGGCCAGCGTTTCCAGCGTCTTGTCGGCGTGGCTCTTGTGCGCCTCCTCGACGCGCAGGCCCTGCTCGGCCTGGGCGAGTTCGCGGCGCAGGGCCTGGGCCGTTTCCTCGGCGGCCTTGTGGGCGGCCTCCGCCCCGGGCAGGCGGGCGCCCGCCTCGTCGTGGCGGGTCGCGGCGCCCTGCGCGCGTTGCGCGGCATTCTCCAGCAGCGCCTTCCAGCGCGCCTCGTCACCGTCGTGCGTTTCCGCCTGGCCGCGCCAGTGGGCATCCTCGCCGGCGAGCTGGGCGAGGCGCGCATCGACCTTCTGGCGCAGGTCGCGCAGGTGGCCGAGTTCGGATTCCAGCCGTGCCACCTCGGCGTTGGCGGCGAACATCTCGTTCTGCGCGGCATGCAGCGCATCGCTGGCGGCGTAGTGGGCGCTGCGCGCCGTCTCGACGCGGGCCTCCAGATCGCGCAGGCCGGCCGTCTCGGCCTCCAGCTTCGTGACGGCCTGCCCGACGGTGCGCGCCAGCCTTTCGCGGTTTTCGCGCGCCTCGTTGCGCTTGAAGAGCCACAGCAGGTTCTGCCGCCGCTCGTGCTGCGCATGCAGCGCGCGATACTGCCTGGCCACCTCGGCCTGGCCTTCCAGCTTCTCGATCTGGCTGCCCAGCTCGGTGCGGATGTCCTCGACACGGGCCAGGTTCTCGCGCGCGTCGGAGAGGCGGTTTTCCGTCTCGCGGCGGCGTTCCTTGTACTTGGTGACGCCGGCCGCCTCCTCGAGGAAGAAGCGCAGCTCCTCGGGCCTCGCCTCGATGATGCGCGAGATCATGCCCTGCTCGATGATGGCGTAGGCGCGCGGGCCGAGGCCCGTGCCCATGAACAGGTCGATGACGTCGCGGCGCCGGACGTGCGTGTGGTTGATGTAGTAGGAGGACTCGCCGTCGCGGTCGAGCACGCGCTTGACGGCGATCTCGGCGTACTGCGACCACTGGCCGCTGGCGCGTCCCTCGCTGTTGTCGAAATGCAGTTCGACGCTGGCGCGGCCGACGGGCTTCCTCTGGTCGGAGCCGTTGAAGATGACATCCTGCATGGACTCGCCGCGCAGGGCGGTGGCCTTGGACTCGCCGAGCACCCAGCGCACGGCGTCGATCACGTTGGATTTGCCGCAGCCGTTGGGGCCGACCACGCCCACGAGTTGGCCCGGGGTCAGGATGGACGTCGGGTCAACAAAGGTCTTGAACCCGGCAAGTTTCAGCTTGGTTAGGCGCACGTCTCGGAAGGCTCTGTTTTTGTTGGGGAACGGAATGAAGGGCGGAGTCCGCAAGGGTGCTTATGATACCATCTTCGCCACCCGTCCCGAGCCCGTCGGCATGCCTTCCAAGCCCAGCAAGACCCTGGAAACCTTCCCGAATCCGGAACCCGCCCGCGATTACCTGATTCACATGGAAATCCCGGAATTCACCTGCCTCTGCCCGAAGACCGGACAGCCGGATTTCGCCACCCTCGTGCTCGACTACATCCCGGACAAGGCCTGCATCGAGCTGAAGAGCCTGAAGCTCTACGTCTGGTCCTACCGCAACGAGGGCGCCTTCCACGAGGCCGTGGCCAACCGCATCCTCGACGACCTGGCCAAGGCCACCCGGCCGCGCTTCATGCGCCTGACGGCGAGGTTCTACGTGCGCGGGGGAATCTTCACCACCGTGGTGGCGGAGCACCGCAAGCCAGGCTGGAAGCCGCCGCCGCGGATCGAACTCGGCGCCTTCCCGCCGCAGTCGAACGTCCGCTATTGAGCATTGCCTTTGCCGGCGACGCGGGCGGCGTCTTTCCGGGCAGGCGCGGCCCGGAATCCGGGCGGCGCGCGGAATCCCGCTCCCTCAATCCGGCAGCAGCGCGCGCAGCTTGTCCAGGCGCGGGAAATGGCAGCCCTGGGCGTCGATGGCCAGCCAGCCTTCCTTCTTCCAGCCGCTGAGGATGCGCGCCACCGTCTCCAGGCGCACGCCGACGATCTCGCTGATCTGCTCCAGCGTCAGGCTGAAAGGCAGGCGCGCCCGGTTGCCCTTCCTGTCGACGCCGTAGCGCTCGATCAGCAGGATCATCAGCACGGCCAGGCGCTGCGGCACGGTGCCGGCGCTGACGACCTCGATCTTCTGGATCAGGGCCTCGGTGAAGCGGCCGATCTCGACGCGCAGCGTGGCGGCCAGCCGCGGGTATTTTTCGGCGAATTTCAGGATCGCCCCGGAATCGACGAAAATTCCCGTCATGCCGTCGTTCAGCGCCAGGGCGTCGGTGGGATACCTGCCGCCGGCCCAGATGGCGAAGATGCCCATCGAGTCGCCCGGGCCGTAAAGGGCGTAGGTGCGGCTCACGCCCCTGCGGTTGCGGCGCGCCGCCTTGACGAGCCCTTCCTCGATGAACAGGACGCGGCTGTCCTCGTCGTTCTGGCGCCAGATGGATTCGCCGGCGCGGAACACCTGCACGCTCGCCATCGCGGCGAGTTCGGCGAGCGCGCGCGCGGGCAGCCCGGCGAAGAAATCGAAGCGCTGCATGCGCAGCGTCAGCTCCTCCCTGCCGGGCTGGTCGGAAATCAGCGGCGCGAGCCGCTTGACGCGGCGAAAGGCGCGGCGCGGCAAATCGACGGAGAACTCCTTGCCGCCGCCCGGCCGGCCCTTGTGTGGATTGATCGGCATGGCTCCTCCCGGACGGAGCCGTCGGCGGCCCCGTCATGCTTCATTTTTTATTGACAAACATCAACCTGTTCGAATCCTAGCATTTTCCGGGCGGTTCGACCAAACAAGCGTGGTCAGGACGGCGCACCACCGGGGCGCTCAGGTCGAGGCAGGCCTCGATCCCTCCGTCGCCGCAATCCCGAAGGCGGAAGGCGGCGCCCGCCGGCGGCAGCAGGGAGCGGATCAGGGTGAGCCCGGTGCCCAGGCCCTGGCCGGCGGCGTAATCCACCCCCTCGCCGAGGCGGCCGGGATTGCGCACGGCGATGCGCGCTCCGCCGTCGTCGCAGCGCAGGGCGATGGCGACGCCGGACGGATCGGCGCCGTGGCGCAGGGCATTCGTCAGGATCTCGTTCAGGATCAGCGCCACCGGCACGGCTTCGGCCTCGGCGACGGCCCAGCGGCATTCCGTCGCCGGGCAGTCGAGGGGGATCGGCGCGCCCGTGAGGCCGCCGAGGAAGTCGGCGATCTCCCGGGCCAGCTCGCGCAGACGGGGGTCGCCCCGCCCGGCCCTCCCCTGCAGCCCGTGCACGGCGGAAATGGCGCCGATCTGCGCGACGAATTTCTGCAGCACGGGCGCCAGCGCGGGCTGCTCGTGGGCGTGCTGGCGCAGCAGGCCGGCCAGCCCCTGCAGGTGGTTCTTGATGCGGTGGTGCACTTCGCGCACCAGCGTGTCGCGCTGGCGGCGGACGGTTTCCAGCCGCCGCGCCTCGGCCTCGCGCCGCCCGGTGAGGTCCTGCGCGACGCCGACGCTGCCGATCGTCTCGCCCGCGGCGGTGCGCACCATGGCGACGGTGAGCAGCACCCAGACGACGGCACCGTCCTTGCGCACATAGCGCTTCTCCATCGTGCCGGCGCCGATCCCGCCTTGCCGCACGCCGGATGTGAGCGCGAGGTTCGGCTGCACGTCCTCCGGGTGGGTGAAGTCGAGGTAGCCCTTCCCCAGCAGTTCCTCTTCCGCATAGCCCAGCATCTCGCACTGGGCGCGGTTCACCAGGATGTAGCGCCCCGCGGCGTCGGCGATGGCGATGCCGACCGGCGCGCTGCCGAATACCGCGCGCAGCCACGCCTCGCTTTGCGCCAGCGACCGTTCGGCTTCGATGCGGCCGGTGATGTCGTGCGCCTCGTAGAACAGGCCGGCGATGTCTGGATCGTCGAAGTGGCTGGTGAAGGTCGCCTCCAGGGTGTGCCAGCGTCCCGGCGCCATCTCGAAGCGGTGCCGCACGCGCTGCGGCGTGCCGGGATGGGCCAGCGCGGCCCGGCGCGCGGCCTCGACCTTCCCGGCGTCCTCGGGATGCACCTTCCCGGCGCCTTGCGACATGTGCAGGCCCAGTGCCGGACGCCCCATCGCGTCGTCGGCGCGCCGGCTGGCGTAGCGGATGACCATGCCGTGGTCGAACAGCATGCCGATGTCGGAGCCGTGCTCGTGCAGCTTGCGAAAGCGCGCCTCGCCGACGGCCCGTGCCGCCTCGCGGGCCGTCAGCCGCGCCAGCGCCAGCTCGCTGCGGTTGTGCCGCTGCCAGAAAAACACGGTCAGGCCGAGGGCCAGCACCAGCAGCCCGGCCGTCACGCCCGACAGGAGCGCCTGCTGCCGCACCGGCGCGAGGACTTCGTCGCGGTCGAGCTTGGCGACGACGAACCAGGGCATGCCCGGCACCCGGCCGACCGCCGCCAGCACCGGCACGTTGCGGTAGTCCGCGCCCTCGACGATGCCCTGCGCGCCGTGCGCGGCGAGGACCGACGGCAGAGCGTGGTCGCGCAGGCCGATCGGCCGGCCGGCCGCCTCGGGGTGGCGCGGCGAGCCGAGATAGACCAGGCTCCCGTTCGTGCGCGCGACGAGCAGGGTTTCGCCGCTGGCATCCGCTCCGGGCCAGGGGGTGAGGACGGGATCCAGATGCGCCGCGACATCCAGATGCAGCACCAGCGCGCCGACGACGGGCGCATCGGCCTGCCGGCGGTCGAAGACCGGCGCGACGATGTCCATGCCGGCATGCCGCTGCCCGCCGGATTCGGCGCGGTAGGCCGGCGAGAAGGCGGCGCGGCCTTCGCGCAGGACGGTCCGCGCCGTGTCCGCCGCGGCGGCGGGGACCTGATCGCCGGCGTCACCGGCGCCGCGGACGAGCCGGCCCTCGCGATCCAGCAGCAGGACCGCCGCGTAGCCGTATTCCCTGCGGAACGCCTCGATCTGCTCCGGCAGGACCCGCGCCGCCAGGGCAAGCGCCGCCGGGTCGGCATCGCGCCCCGTCAGCGCGATGGCGAGGAGCCGCCGCTGGCCCAGCACGACGGCATCGCTGCGGCGGTCTTCCAGCCAGGCGCGGACGAACGCGATCTGCAATTCGGCGATGGCCTGCAGTTCGCGCCCCCGCTCGCGCAGCACGGCCGCCTCGTGGGCGGAATGGGTCGCCTGCCAGAAGGCGCCGATGCCGGCGGCGAGCAGCAGGAACGCGAGCGCCGGCCATCTGCCGGCCAGGGCGCGAAAAAAGGGCGTTGCCATGGAGCGATATTACTCCGGCGCCCGCCCCGGATCCGGCCGGAATGCCGGGCCCGTGGCGCCGCGGGAAATCAGCAGCAGGTTTTCTCGCCGCAGAGGAGGTCCGGCCCTGCCGCCGGGAGGGTGAAATAAAAGGTGGCGCCCGCGTCCGGCGCGGCTTCCGCCCACACCCGCCCGCCGTGCCGCGCGATGATGCGCCTCACCGCGGCGAGGCCGATGCCGGTGCCCTCGAACTCCTGCGGTCCGTGCAGGCGCTGGAAGGCGCCGAACAGCTTGTCGGCATACTTCATGTCGAAGCCCGCGCCGTTGTCGCGCACATAGAACGCGCGCTCCCCGTCCACCCTGGCGCAGCCGACGGCGATGCGGGCCGGATCGCGCTTCGACGAGTATTTCCAGGCGTTGCCGATCAGGTTCTCCATCACGGCGCGGAGCAGCGCCGCATCGCCCTGCAGCAGCAGGCGCTCGCCCACCTCGGTTTCCACCCTGCGCGCCGGATCGGCATGGCGGAGGTCTTCGAAAATGGCCCGCGCCATGGCGCCCAGATCGATCTTCACGGGTACGATTTCGTGGCGGCTCAGGCGGGACAGCTCGAGCAGGCTCTCGATCAGGTCGTTCATGCGCACGCTGGCGCGCTGGATGCGATCGAGGTAGTCGCGGATTTCGGGCTTCAGGCCGTCACCGAGGTCCTGCGCCAGCAGGCCGGCGAAGCCGTTGATGGCGCGCAGGGGCGCGCGCAGGTCGTGCGATACCGAATAGCTGAAGGACTCCAGCTCGCGGTTCGCTTCCGTGAGCTGCTGCGTGCGCTCGGCCACGCGCCGCTCCAGTTCCTCCCGGGCGCCGGCGAGGAGGGCTTCCGCCCGCCTGCGCTCGGTGATGTCCTTCTTGACGCCGATGAAATGGGACACCCTGCCCTGCGCGTCCTTCAGCGGCGCGATCCGGGTGTCCTCCCAGAACAGTTCGCCGTTCTTCTTCCGGTTGAGGAAGGCGCCGCTCCACTCCTTGCCGGCCCGCAGCGCCTGCCACAGGTTGCGATAGAGCTGCGCCGGCATCTGTCCCGACTTGAACATGGCCGGGGTGCGTCCGACGACTTCCTCCGCGCTGTAGCCGTAGACTTCCAGGAACTTCGGGTTCGCGTATTCGATCACCCCTTCCGCATCGGTGATCACGATCGAGACCGGGCTGTTCTCGACCGCCAGCGAGAGTTTGCGCAGCGCGTCCGCCTGCCGCTTGAGCTCGGCCGCGTCCGCGTCCAGCTGCCGGATGTCGCTGTCGATCCGGTCCGCCATGCCGTCGAAGGCGGCGGCCAGCCGGCCGATTTCGTCCCGCGAGCGGAAGCCGCTGCGCGCCTCGCGCCGCCCCTCGGCGAAATCCTGGCTGAGCTCGGCCAGCGCCCGCAGCGGGCGCACGATCCGCATGCGGACGAACATCAGGGTGACGAGCAGGAGGGCCAGGTCGAACACGCCGAGCCAGAAAAGATTCTCCATGGTGTCCGCCCGCGCCGCCTCGGCCTCCTGCGCGAGCGTCGTCGCGAGCACATCCGCGGCTTCGAGGAGCCGGGTGCCGTCCAGGTACATCCGGTTGAGCATCCTGCCGGCGTCCTGCCCCGCCTTTATCGCGGAAATCGCCGTTTCGGCGTTCCTGCGCAGGCCGGCGACGGCCAGCTCGGCCGTCACGAGGCCGGCATTGAATTTCCCGGGCAGGCCGGCGGTCCTCATGCCTTGCACGCTGCCGCCGTCTTGCAGGACGCGGATGGCCTGGTCGAGCCGGTCCAGGGCCGCGTCGATCGGCTGCCGGTCGCCGGTGTCGCCGTGCT
>JBDHRL010000077.1:0-12656 GCA_039807535.1 Rhodocyclaceae bacterium | reverse complement strand
CGAAACCCATAGGTTTCATGTAGCTGGCCATAATATCACGTTATGGCCTGTCTCCTGAGGGGAAAGCAGGCGCTCGGGCGACTATTCCGGCGGATTTTCGAGATTGGCTTCGGCCCACTCGGCCCTGGCTTCGATGAGAGGCTTGATGTCGGGAAGGACGATGCGCTTGCGGTTGGCCTCGACCTCGGTCAACGCCTCCGTCTCCACCATGGTCGCGAGCGAACTGCGCGCCAATTGCTGATAGAGCCCCGTGCCTTCCGTCTTCCAGGCCATTTCCTGCTTGGTAAGGGATCGCACCACCTTGGCCGGAATGCCGGCCACCAGGCTTTTCGGCGGCACCACCATGCCGGCCTTGACGAAGGCCATCGCGGCAACGATGGAGAATTCCCCGACTTCCGCGTTGTCGATCACCACCGCGTTCATGCCGACCAGGGCATCGTGGCCGATGCGGCAGCAGTGCAGCACGGCGCCATGGCCGATATGGCCGTTTTCTTCGACCACGGTGTCGCGCTCCGGAAAACCATGGACAATGCAGCAGTCCTGGATGTTGACGCCCCGCTCGATGCGAATGCGGCCGAAATCGCCGCGCAGACAGGCATTCGGACCGATGTAGCACTCGGGTCCGATGATGACATCCCCGATGAGAATCGCAGAGGGATGGACAAAGGACGCCGGATGCACGACGGGTGTCACGCCTTCGAGCGAATAAACTTTAACCATAAGGCATCATGTTGCAGGTTGTCTGCCGAAGTTGAATTATGTAGCATGGCAAAAACAATGTAAAACGATACCTGCAAAAAGAAATATTTAATGATTTTTGTATCATTTTTAGGGGTCTGAATTCCGCATGAGCAGCGTGCTTTATGAATTCCGCGACGACATTGCCCGCATCACGCTGAACCGTCCCGACAAGCTGAACAGCTTCTCGGAGGAGATGCATGAAGCGCTGCGTCCGGCCGTCGCCCGTTCTCTCGCGGACGGCGCCCGCGCCCTCCTCCTCACCGGGGCCGGCCGCGCCTTTTGCGCCGGGCAGGATCTGGCCGAGCGCATCATGCCTCCCGGCGTTCCGCCGCCGGATCTGGGCAATTCGATTGAAAAGCATTACAAGCCGCTGGTGCTGGCGCTGCGCGCCCTGCCTTTCCCGGTCATCGCGGCGGTTAACGGTACCGCCGCCGGCGCCGGTGCCAATCTGGCATTCGCCTGCGACATCGTGCTGGCCGCGCGCCAGGCCGTTTTCATCCAGGCTTTCAGCAAGCTCGGCCTGGGCCCGGATTGCGGCGGCAGCTATTTCCTGCCGCGACTCGCCGGAACGGCCCGCGCCATGGGCCTGTTGCTGACCGCGGACAAGCTGACGGCGGACCAGGCGGAACACTGGGGCCTGATCTGGAAGTGCGTGGACGACGACAAGCTCATGTCCGAGGCCGAAGCGCTCGCCGCCCGCTTCGTGCAGGGCCCGCCCCTCGCCTACGCCGCGATCAAGCATTCCCTGTATGCTTCTGCGCAACACGCGCTGGAACAACAGCTCGATCTGGAGCGCGACACCCAGCGCGAACTCGGCCGCAGCGAGGATTACCGCGAAGGCGTGACCGCCTTCATGGAAAAACGCGTGCCGCGCTTCGGAGGCAAGTGATGACCGTCCTGACGCCGCAACAGATCGCCGAGCGCTGCGCCGCGGTTCTCTGGCCCGAGGACCGCGCCGCCCAGGGCATGGGCATCGAACTCGTCGCGGTCGGCCCCGGCACGATCCGCGCGCGCATGACGGTGCGCGAGGACATGGCCAATTCCCATGGCATCTGCCACGGCGGCTACATTTTCGCCGTTGCGGACGCCGCCTTTGCCTACGCCTGCAACTCGTACAATCACAGCGCCGTCGCCTCGGGCGCCGAAATCAATTTCGTCGCGCCGGCGCAGCTCGGCGACGTGCTCACCGCCCACGGCCACATGCGCCAGCAGGGCCGGCGCAGCGGCGTCTACGACATCGAGGTCACCAACCAGGACGGCAAGCTGGTCGCCCTCTTCCGCGGCCGCTCCACTCGCATCCAGGGCCCCATTTTCAAAGACGGAAACGACCCCTCATGACGGAAGTCTTCATCTGCGACGCCGTTCGCACCCCCATCGGCCGTTACGGCGGCGCGCTCGCCGCCCTGCGCGCCGACGACCTCGCCGCCCTGCCCCTCAAGGCACTGATGAGGCGACATCCGGACATGGACTGGCGCGCCATCGACGACGTCCTCTACGGCTGCGCGAATCAGGCCGGCGAGGACAACCGCAACGTCGCCCGCATGGCCCTGCTCCTGTCCGGCCTGCCGCAGACGGTGCCCGGCGCCACGATCAACCGCCTTTGCGGCTCGGGCATGGATGCCGTCGGCAGCGCCGCCCGCGCCATCCGCGCCGGCGAAACCGACCTGATGATCGCCGGCGGCGTCGAGAGCATGACGCGCGCGCCCTTCGTCATGGGCAAGGCCGACGCCGCCTATTCGCGCAACGCGGCGCTCTACGACACCACCATCGGCTGGCGCTTCGTCAATCCGCTCATGAAGAAGCTCTACGGCACCGACGCCATGCCGGACACCGCGGAGAACCTCGCCGGCGAACTGAAGATCGCCCGCGCCGACCAGGACGCCTTCGCCGTGCGCTCGCAACAGCGCGCCGTTGCGGCCCAGGCCGCCGGCCGCTTCGACGACGAGATCGTGCCCGTGGAAATCGCCCAGAAGAAGGGCGACCCGAAGGTCGTCGCCATGGACGAGCATCCGCGCGCCGATACCAGCCTCGAGAGCCTGGCCAAGTTGAAGCCTATCGTGCGCGAGGACGGCACGGTGACGGCCGGCAACGCTTCGGGCGTCAACGACGGCGCCTGCGCCCTGCTGCTCGCCTCGGAAGCCGCCGCGAAGCGGCACAATCTCACACCGCGTGCGCGCATCCTCGGCATGGCCACGGCGGGCGTGGCACCGCGCATCATGGGCATCGGCCCGGCACCGGCGACGCGCAAGCTGCTCGAGCGCCTCGGCCTCAAGCTGGGCCAGATGGACGTCATCGAGCTGAACGAGGCCTTCGCCGCCCAGGCGCTGGCGGTGACGCGCGACCTCGGCCTGCCAGACGATGCGCCGCAGGTGAATCCGAACGGCGGCGCCATCGCGCTGGGCCACCCGCTCGGCATGAGCGGTGCGCGCCTGGTGACGACGGCCATGTACCAGCTGCAGCGCTCGGGCGGCCGCCACGCCCTGTGCACCATGTGCATCGGCGTCGGCCAGGGCATCGCCCTCGTCATCGAGCGCGTCTGAGAAGAACACGGGAGAGCTTCACGCAACAAGGAACAAGGAGGAGATCATCATGCCAGTCAAGACACCCAAACCCGGCGATCTGGAGCCGATCGAAAAGGCCGGCCGCGACGAGATCGCAGCTCTGCAGTTGCAGCGTTTGAAGTGGTCGCTCAAGCATGCCTACGACAACGTGCCGCACTATCGCAAGAAATTCGATGCGGCCGGCGTCCGCCCGGAGGACCTGAAGCAGTTGTCCGACCTCGCCAAATTCCCCTTCACCACCAAGCAGGACCTGCGCGAGAACTACCCCTTCGGCATGTTCGCCGTGCCGCGCGGGCAGGTGGTGCGCATCCACGCCTCGAGCGGCACCACCGGCAAGCCGACCGTGGTCGGCTACACCCAGAAGGACATCGACGACTGGGCCAAGCTGATGGCACGCTCGATCCGCGCCTCGGGAGGCCGCCCCGGCGACATCGTGCATGTCGCCTACGGCTACGGCCTGTTCACCGGCGGCCTCGGCGCGCACTACGGCGCCGAGCGCCTCGGCTGCACGGTCGTGCCGATGTCGGGCGGCCAGACCGAGAAGCAGATCCAGCTGATCCTCGACTTCAAGCCGGACATCATCATGGTGACGCCTTCCTACAGCCTGGCCATCGCCGACGAGTTCGAGCGCCAGGGTCACGATCCGGCCAAATGCTCGCTCTCGGTCGGCATCTTCGGTGCCGAGCCATGGACCAACCAGATGCGCGCCGAGATCGAGAGGCGCCTCGGCATCGACGCCGTCGACATCTACGGTCTGTCGGAAGTCATGGGGCCGGGTGTCGCCAACGAGTGCATCGAGACCAAGGACGGGCTGGTGATCTGGGAGGACTACTTCTATCCGGAGATCATCGACCCGGTCACCGGCGAGGTGCAGCCCGACGGCACCAGCGGCGAACTGGTGTTCACCTCGCTCGCCAAGGAAGCGCTGCCGATCATCCGCTATCGCACGCGCGATCTCACGCGCCTGCTCGCACCCACCGCGCGTTCCTTCCGCCGCATGGACAAGATCACCGGCCGCTCCGACGACATGCTGATCATCCGCGGCGTGAACGTCTTCCCCTCGCAGATCGAGGAACTGATCCTGAAGATGCCGACATTGGCGCCGCACTACGTGCTGGAGGTGTCCCGGCCCGAGCACATGGACGAACTCGACGTGCTGGTCGAGCTGAAGCCGGAGTTCGCCCAGGCGCCGGCAGCCGGCCAGCAGGCGGCGGCGAAGGAGCTGCAACACCACATCAAGTCCTACATCGGGGTGTCCACCCAGGTGCGCATCGTCGGCCAGAACACCATCGAGCGTTCCATCGGCAAGGCAAAGCGGGTCATCGACAAGCGGCCGAAATAGCCGGACCTGCCGATTCGCAAGGCGGCCCGCGGGCCGCCTTTTTTCATGTAGGAAATCGTCCTACACGGCACCGCAATGATGCTTGAGGCATGTCCCGATTCGGAGGAGAATCCGCATACGAGCCACGTCATAGCCCAACATGAAGCAACCCGCCGACGGCAGCACCGATCTGCAGGTCAAACTGGCGGCGCTGAAAAAGCGCATCGCCGAACTGGAGTCGCACGAGTCCGAACTGGCCTGGGCGCATAACACGCTTTTCGAACAGATCAGCCGCGAGCACAAGCAGGCCGAGTCGGCACTGCGCCTTTCCGAGGAAAAGCTTTCCCGCATCTATGCCGCCAGCCCGGACGCCATCGCCATCAGCTCCCTGACCAGCGGCTGTTACGTCGACGCCAATCCCGCCTTCGAGCGGATCTTCGGCTTCGCGCCCGGCGAAGTGATCGGCCGCAAGGCCGTCGACATGGGCGTCTGGCCCGATCCGGCCCTGCGCGGACATTACGTCGGTCTGTTGCGCAGGAAGGCGTCGATCGTCAACGAGGAAATTCGCTTCCGCCACAAGTCGGGGCGGCTGTTCGACAGCCTGTTCTCGGCCAGCCTGGTGGAACTCAACGGCGATCCCTGCATGCTGTCCCTGACACGGGACATTACCGACCGCAAGCGCATCGAACAACTGATTCTCGAGAAGAACCGCTTGCTGCACGCCGTCAGCGAGGCGCAAACCGATTTCATCACGGATGCCGATCCGCATCCCACATTCGACCGCCTGCTCGGACACCTGCTCGACATCACCGACAGCAGGTTCGGCTTCATCGGAGAAGTTTTTCGCAGCGAGGCGGACGAGCCTTACCTGCGGCCCTACGCCATCACCGACATTTCCTGGGACGATGCCTCGCGCCAGCTCCATCGCAGTTACGTCAGCGGCGGCTTCGAGTTCCGCAACCTGAAGACACTGTTCGGCCGCGTCCTGACCGGCGGCCAGCCGGTGCTCTCGAACGATCCCGCCCACGACCCGCGCCGCGGCGGATTGCCGCCGGGCCACCCGCCGCTGCATGCCTTCATGGGCCTGCCCCTGTTCCGCGGCGACCGGCTGGTCGGCATGGCGGCCGTCGCCAACCGCCCGGGCGGCTACGACGAAGCCCTGGTCGAGCACCTGCAGCCGTTCGCCGCCACCTGCGCCGTGCTGATCGAGGCCTATCGGCAAAGTCAGCAGCGCCAGCACGCCGAGAGCCAGTTGCGCCGGCTCAACCTGGAGCTCGAAGACCACGTCAACCAGCGCACGGCCGAACTGCAGGCCTCCATCAAGGAACTGGAGAGTTTCAGCTATTCCGTCTCGCACGACCTGCGCTCGCCGCTGCGCGGCATCAACGGCTTCTCGCGACTCCTGCTGGATGACTACGGCGAACGGCTCGACGAACAGGGCAAGGAATACCTGCGCCGGATTTGCGCCGCCACGCTGCGCATGAGCGAACTGATCGACGGCATGATCGATCTCGCCCAGCTCACCCGCGAGCCGATCCGTCTGGCCGAGGTCGATCTCTCGCGCCTGGCCGAATCGGTCGCCAGGGAGCTGCGCGGCGCCGAACCGGAGCGCAAGGTCGAGTTCAGCGCCATGCCGGGCATCAAGGCGCACGGCGACGAGCGCCTGCTGCGCGTCGTCCTGCTCAACCTGCTGTCGAATGCCTGGAAATTCACCGCCCGCAAGGAAGTCGGCCACGTCGCATTCGGCCGGCGGCAAGTGGGCAACAGTCTCGCCTATTACGTCAGGGACGACGGTGCCGGCTTCGACATGAAGTATGCCGACAAGCTGTTCGGCGCTTTCCAGCGCCTGCATGGCGTCAAGGAGTTCGCCGGTACCGGCATCGGCCTGGCCACCGTGCAGCGCATCGTGCAGCGGCACGGCGGCCTGGTCTGGGCCGAGGGCGAGATCGACAAAGGCGCGACCTTCTATTTCACGCTGTCCTGATGAGCGGCGCCTTCAAGGATCATTTCTCTCGCCAGGCCCCGGACTATGCGCGCTACCGGCCGAGCTATCCGGCCGGGTTGTTCGCCTGGCTGGCGCAGATCGCTCCCGCCACCACAGCCGCATGGGATTGCGGCACCGGCAGCGGACAGGCCGCGATCGGGCTGGCGGCGCATTTCCAGCGCGTCATCGCCACCGATCCCAGCCGCAAGCAGCTCGATCACGCCGAGCCGCATCCCCGCATCGACTACCGCGTCGCGTCGGCGGAAGTCAGTCTCCTCGACACGGCGAGCGTCGACCTCGTCACCGTGGCGCAGGCCATCCACTGGTTCGACCTGGAGAAGTTCTACGTCGAGGCCAGGCGCGTGCTGAAGCCGGGCGGCGTCATCGCCGCCTGGACCTACACCCTGCTCGACGTAGAGGCCGGCATCGACGAATTGCTGGCGGATTTCTACAGGAACGTGGTCGGCCCCTACTGGCCGCCGGAACGCAGGAAGGTGGACGACCGCTACCGCTCGTTGCCCTTCCCTTTCGAACCCCTCGTGCCGCCGGCCTTCGAGATCCGCACGGAATGGTCGCGCACCGACCTGCTCGGCTACCTCGGCACATGGTCGGCGACCCAGGCTTACATGAAGGCAAAGGAGCGGGATCCGCTGCCGGAATTCGGCCGGCGCCTGGTGCCGCTGTGGCCCGATCCCGCCCTGATCAAGACCCTGCGCTGGCCGCTGCACCTGCGCGTCGGCCGGGCAAGCCGTTAAGGTTCGCAGGCGGCGGCGCGCCGAAAAAATCAGTCCCGGCGGGACGGCGTCGCACGTGCTGCCTTCCTGTCTGCCGCTATCCGGCCAGGGCGTGCACCAGATACAGCGAAATGATCGGGAAATACACCAGAAGGGAAATGCGGACCAGGTCGGAGAGCAGGAAGGGAATCACGCCCTTGAAGGTCTCGATCAGCGGCACGTCGCCCGCCAGCCGGTTGATGATGTATACGTTCATCCCCACCGGCGGGTGCACCAGGCCGATCTCCACCACCATCAGCGCCAGTATGCCGAACCAGATCGATTTGTCGGTCGGCGCCATGCCCCAGAAATCCAGTCCCATGATCATCGGATAGAAGATCGGGATGGTGAGCAGGATCATCGCCAGCGAATCCATGACGCAGCCGAGCAGGACGTAGATGACGAGGATCATGATCAGCACCAGCAGGGGCGGCATGCCGCTGCCCTTCACCCATTCGGCCAGCTCGACCGGCATCTGCGACACCGCCAGCGCGGTGTTGAGCATGTCGGCGCCGAGCAGTACCAGGAAGATCATGGCGGTGGCCTGCGCCGTGCCGAGCAGGCTGTGCTGGAACTTGGCGACGGTCATGTTGCCCGAGAGGAGCGCCAGCAGGCCGCAGGCGGCGGCGCCGATTGAGGCCGCTTCGGTCGGATTGGCCCAGCCGCCGTAGATGCCGACAATGACCACCACGAACACCAGCGCCACCGGCAGCACCTGGAACAGGCTCTTCAGCCGCTCCGGCCAGGACATGCGCGGGCCGGCCGGACCGGCCGCCGGGTCCAGATGCACGACGATCTGCACCACGATCATGTAGCCGACCATGGCGACGATGCCGGGCAGCACGGCGGCCATGAACAGCTTGCCGATCGACTCCTGCGTCAGGATGGCGTAGACCACCAGCGGCACCGAAGGCGGGATCATGATGCCCAGCGTGCCGCCGGCTGCCAGCGCGCCGGTGGCGAGCGAACCGGAATAGCCGTAGCGGCGCAATTCCGGCAGCGCCACCTGGCCCATGGTCGCGGCGGTGGCGAGCGAGGAGCCGCAGATGGCGCCGAAGCCGGCGCAGGCACCGATGGCTGCCATGGCGATGCCGCCCTTGCGGTGTCCGAGGAAGGCGCCGACGAAGTGGAACAGCAGCTTGCTCAGGCCGCCATGGGTGGCGAACTGGCCCATCAGCAGGAACAGCGGAATCACCACCAGGTCGTAATTGGAGAGCCGGGCGTAGGCGAGGTTCTTCAGGTAGTTGAGCAGCAGCATCGACTCACCGCCCGTCAGATACAGATAGCCGCCGGCCCCGCACATGAACATGGCGATGCCGATCGGCACGCGCACCGCCAACAGGGTCAGCAACAGGCCGAAGATGATGAAACCGATCTGGGTGCCGCTCATGGCCGGCTCCCGCGGTGGATCCAGGTATGGGCGCACATGTAGAAGCCGGCCAGCGCCAGCAGGACGAAGCTCGGCACCATCAACACCTGGGCGACCCACACCGGCAGCGCGAGAATGGCCGAAGTCTCCCCCGCCTCCTTGATCGACATGGCGCCGACCCAGGCGCGCCAGGAGATAAGCGCGCCGAACAAGCCCACCAGCAGCGAGCCGGTCGCATCGAGGAAGGCGCGCCTGGCCGAAGTCAGCCCCGACGTGAAGAAGTCCACCTTCACGTCACCGCGCATGAGATGGGTGTAGGCGAAAAACGACGCCGAGGCGAAGGCCGCACACAACTGCAGTATCTCCACGTCGCCCGGCACCGGCATGCTGGCGATCTTGCGTCCCACGATGGAAATGACCGACATCACCACGAGGCCGGTGAGCACCACCCCGCCGGCGAAGGCCGTCCATCTGGAAACTGCCAGCAACAGCCTGCCGAATGGTCCGAAGCCGGCGCCCGGTCCGTTGACGGCCGATGGTTCCTGCATGCGCTCCTCCTTCGCCGTTATCTCTGCCGGATAACTGTTTTTATCCCGATTTCAGGCTCGCGCCGGCAGGCGGCCTATTCTGAATGTCTAACAGCCTGCGCGCAAATCGACCGCATCGGATCGTGCCGGAAAAAATCACTCTAGCGTTTTTCCAGAAAGCGCGTCACGCGCCGCTGCGTCTCCTCCTGCGCGAGCAGCATGGCGCTGCCGGAAAGCTCGGTTTCGTATCCGTCCGCCCCGCCCTGCGCGGCAATGTCGATGCAGCGCTTGTTGGCCGCCAGCGTGGCCGGCGGCAGTTCGGCCAGTCGCGCGGCCAGCGCGCGGGCCGACGCCTCGATCTCCGCCGCGGGGACGCTCCACTGGGCGAGGCCGAGGGCGACGGCCTCCGGGCCGGCGACCAGCTCCGCGCCGAGGATCAGGCGGCGTGCGACCGCTTCGCCGCACAGTCGGGTCATGCGCTGCGTGCCGCCGGCGGCGGGCAACAGGCCGAGGCGCGCCTCGGGCAAGCCGACACGGGTGCTGTCCGCCACCATGCGCAAGTCGCAGGACAGCGCCAGTTCGAAACCGCCGCCCATTGCCGGACCGCCGATCTCGGCCAGCGTCACCTTGGGCAAGGATTCGAGCCGGGCGAACACCTCCTGCATGCGCCGGGTCAGGACAATCATCCGCTCGCGTCCGGCCGGGCTGTCGAAAATGCTGCGCATCAGCGCCAGATCGGCGCCGGCGCAAAACACGCGCTCGCTGCTGCGTATCCACAGGACGGAAACCTGTTCGGCCTGCTCGACTTTTTCGAGTACTTCGTCCAGTCGTGCCACCCACTCCTCGTTGATGGCATTCACGGGCGGCCGGCACAGCGTCGCCACGGCGGCGCCGTCCTGAATGGCCAGTGAAATCGGTTGCGTCACGGCCGTCGCGTCCTTTTTCCGGCTGTCGCCGGCCGGCTCTTTGCGGCCCCGGACCTCATCGCCGCTTTCTCGCCCTTGCTGCCGAATGAGGCGGTACGTTCACGCAGGGCTTCGAGCACCCGGCGGCCGCGGGCGGTCAGGAACGGCTCGACGAGCAGCTTGATGCCTTCGCTGACATACGCTGCCAGCGAATAGCGCTCCCCCAGCGCCCAGTGCTTGAGCGCCCAGGAGTGGGCGAACATCACCATCTGGTAGGCAAGCAGATCCGTGTTGACTTCGCGCATGAAGCCGTCCTGCACGCAGGCGGCAAGGCATTCCTCGATCAGCCGATTGGTGCGCGTTTCCGCATCCTTCACCAGCACGCGGCGGTCCGCGCGCAGCGACTTGGTAGAGCGGTAGGCGAGCACGGTCGCGTCGAGCAGGCCGTCCACGATGCGGCAATAGGCCCGGACCGCCATGCACAACCGCTCGACCGGGTGCTCGATGCCATCGAGCTGCGGCGGGATTTCGTGCTCATAGGTGTCGAGCACCAGCTTCAGCGTCAGGAAGAGGATGTCGTCCTTGTCGCGAAAGTACTGGTAGATCAGGCCGGTGCTGACACCGGCCTCCCTTGCAATCTGCTGGATCGTGGTGGTGTAGTAGCCTTCCTCGGAGAACAGCTTCACCGCGGCGCACACGATCTGGCCGCGGCGCTCCTCCACCAGCCTGGGATCGGTGACCAGTGCCTGCACGTCTCCGGCCGAACTCATGGCACGCCCCACGCTCCGCCGACGAATATCAGTTTCCCTCGAATTTCGGCTTCTCCTTCGCCACGAACGCGTTGTAGGCGCGCGTGAAGTCCTTCGTCTGCATGCAGATGGCCTGGGCCTCGGCTTCCGTCTCCAGCGCCTGCTCGATGGTCTGGTTCCATTCCTGGTGCAGGCACTTCTTGGTCATGTAGTGGGCGAAGGCCGGGCCGTCGGCGAGCGAGCGCGCCATCTTCTGCGCCCTTGCCAGCACCTCCTCCTGCGCCACGACGTCGTTGAAGTAGCCCCAGGCCAGTCCCTGCTCTGCGCTCATGGCGTTGCCGGTGTAGAGCAGTTCGGAGGCTCGACCCTGGCCGATGATGCGCGGCAGGATGGCGCAAGCGCCCATGTCGCAGCCGGCCAGCCCGACGCGCACGAAGAGGAAGGCGGTCTTGGCGTTGGGCGAGGCGTAGCGCATGTCGGAGGCCATCGAGATGATGGCGCCGGCGCCGGCGCAGACACCCTCCACGGCGGCGACGATCGGCTGCGGGCAGGTGCGCATTTCCTTGACCAGATTGCCGGTCATGCGCGTAAAGGCGAGCAGGTCGTCCATGCTCATCTTGGTGAGCGGGCCGATGATCTCGTGCACGTCGCCGCCCGAACAGAAGTTGCCGCCGGCGCCGGTGATGACGATGGCGCGCACGTCCTCGGCGTACTGGAAGCGGTGGAAGGTGTCGCGCAGCTCGGCGTAGCTGTCGAACGTGAGCGGATTCTTGCGCTCCGGGCGGTTAAGGGTGATCGTGGCGACGCGGTCCTTGACTTCCAGCTTGAAGTGCTCGGGGCGCCAGTCGGCGGCTTTCAGCTTGTACATGCGATTCTCCTGTTCGAAATGGGGATCGTGATTCAGCCCGCCAGCGTCAGGCCGCCGCTCACGCTGATCACCTGACCGGTGACGAAGCTGGCCTGGTCGCTGGCAAAGAACAGCACCGCATCGGCGATCTCGGACGGCTTGGCCAGGCGGCGCATCGGCGTGGCCTTGACGAAGGCTTCCTGGTGCTTCTCCGGCACGGCACGCAGGAGCGGCGTGTCGGTGGGGCCGGGACAGACGCAGTTCACGTTGATGTTGTAGCGGGCGACTTCGCGCGCCAGCGATTTGCAGAAGGCGATGGCGCCGCCCTTGGCGCCGGAATAGACGGTCTCGCCCAGGCTGCCGACGCGCCCGGCATCGCTCGACACGACGACGACCTTGCCGCTGTTTCGCTCGATCATCTTGTCGAGGAAGGCATGGGTGACCGCAACCGGACCGAGCAGGTTGAGATCGATGACCTTGCGCCAGAACTCCGGCGTGTTTTCCATGAAAGACTGGATCTTGCCCCAGCCGGCGACATTGGCGACGATATCGACGTGGCCGCGCTGCGCGTAGGCCTGCTGCTTGCATTGCGCGATCGAGCCGAGGTCGGTGACATCGAGCCGGACGAACCCGGCGCCGAAGCCGCGCTCGCGCAGCTCGGCGGCGGCGGCCTTCCCCTTCTCGTCGTCGATGTCACCGAGGAATACGTAGGCGCCGGCCGCGGCCAGCGCCTCGGCCGTGGCGCGGCCGATGCCCGATGCGGCGCCGGTAACGAGCGCGGTCTTGTCTTTCAGTTGCATGGTCTGGAAACCTCCCGTGCTTGCAAAATGGTGCGTAGTCCGAATGCGGATGCCGGATGCGGTTACCGGATGCGGTTAC
>JBDHRL010000076.1:0-12830 GCA_039807535.1 Rhodocyclaceae bacterium | reverse complement strand
CCGGAAACCCGAGGCCTGCCGCAGAACCTGCTGGACGGCGCGCCGCCGGAAGCGCGCATCCGCCTGCCGATGGTGGCGGGCAACCGCAGCCTGAATCTGTCGAATGCCGTCGCCGTGGTGGTGTTCGAGGCCTGGCGGCAGAACGGCTTTGCCGGCGGCACGTAGGCCTTCAGGCCGACCTACGCATTCTCCGGCTTCGGGTCGCGGCCGAGGAGCTGCTCGACCGCGGCGCTGGCCGGCACGCCGTCGTGGAGGATGCCCTTCACCGCCTGGGTGATCGGCATGTCGATGCAAAGGCGTTGCGCGAGAGCGGCGACCTCGCGGGCGCTGGAGACGCCTTCGGCCGTGTGGCCCAGGTCCTGCAGGATGCGCTCGAGCCGAAGGCCCTTCGCCAGCGCCAGGCCGACGCGGCGGTTGCGCGAAAGATCGCCGGTGCAGGTGAGGATCAGGTCGCCCATGCCGGCCAGCCCCATGAAGGTCTCGCGCTTGCCGCCCAGCGCCAGGCCGAGTCGCGTAATTTCCGCCAGGCCGCGGGTAATCAGTGCGGCACGGGCATTCAGTCCGAAGCCCATGCCGTCGGAGATGCCGGCGGCGATGGCCATCACGTTCTTCACGGCGCCGCCGACTTCCGCGCCAATCACGTCGTGGCCGGCATATATTCGCAAACGCGGATCATGCAGGGCCTGCGCGGTCTTTTCGGCGAAGCCGGCATCGGCGCAGGCCAGGGTGATCGCCGTCGGCAGCCCTTTCGCCACTTCCTCGGCGAAGCTGGGGCCGGTGAGCGCGCCGCAGGGCGCGCCTTCGCCCAGTTCCTCCGCGACGATCTGGTGCGGCAGCAGCCGGCTGCCCGCCTCCAGCCCCTTGCAGACCCAGATCGCGGGCGTGGCCGGCGCCGCGGCACGCAGGCGCCGCAGGGTGTCGCGCAGGCCGGACAGGGGCGTGGCGATGACATTCAGTTCGCTGGCCGCGGCGATGGAAAAATCGGCCTCGACGCGCAGGACTTCGGGCAGGACGCGGCCCGGCAGGTAGCGGGCGTTTTCGCGCGAGGCGCGCAGGGCGGCGGCCTGGGCGGGGTCGCGCGCCCACAGGACGACCTCGTGGCGGCGGGCGAAGGCGATGGCCAGCGCCGTTCCCCACGCGCCGGCGCCGAGGACGGCGATCTTCATGGGAGATTCAGCCAGCGCCGGGCCGCCCCAAGCCGGCTGTTCGTGACACATGGAGCGCAGAGAACCTGCGCCATCCCCTTCCCCGGGAAAGGGGATGGGGAGAAGGCAGTCATAATCCCCAGACCTGGCTGGTGCGCACGTAGCCGGACTGGCCGTCGCGGTGGCGCACCTTCGCCCAGCCGGGCGGGCCCGGCTCGACGAGTTCCAGCAGCACGTCCTTGTCGGCCTCGAAGACGAGCGGGGCGCCGGCTTCGGCCTGGCTGCGCACTTCGGCGCTCTTCGCCGCGACGATGAGCATGCGCTTGTCGGCCAGCGATTTGCGCTCGATCCAGGCAAGATCGCCGGTGGCGTCGCGCACCTTGGTCCATTCGCCCAGGCTCACCACCACCTCCACCGGGGTGCCGGGCGCAATGATGAAGAGGGGCTTCGCCTTCTGCGAGGGCGCGTCGAACATCACCGTGCCGGCCTCGGCCACCGAGCGGAATTCCAGCGCCCAGGCGGGCGCCGCGAGAAAAGTCAGTCCGGCCAGGACGGCGATGGCGCGCATTACTGGATCGGCAGTTCCGCCGGCTGGCCGGCCTGCTGCTCCAGGCGCTGGCGGTAGAGCGCCTCGAAATTCACCGGCGCCAGGATCACCGGCTGGAAGCCGGCGCGGGTGATGGTGTCGGAGACGGTTTCGCGGACATACGGGAAGAGGATGTTCGGACAGGCGATGGACAGCACCGGCTCGATCTCCTCGTCCGGAACGTTCTGAATCTGGAAGATGCCGGCCTGCGCCGCCTCGACGAGGAACTGGGTCTTTTCGCCCAGCCGGGACGTCACGGTGACGGTCAGCACCACCTCGAAGACGCCGTCGCCGAGGCCGTTCGCTTCCGACTGCAGGCCGACCTCGACCGCGGGCTGTTCGCGCTCGAGGAAGATCTGCGGGGCATTGGGAATTTCGAGGGAGAGATCCTTGGCGTAGATCTTCTCGATGGAAAAAACGGGCTGGGCGGACTCGGACATGGCGTGGAACCGGGTTATGCAGCGTTGATGGAATGGGTCATTCGCCGCGCAGCAGCGGGTCGAGCTTGCCGGCGCGGTCGAGGGCGTAGAGGTCGTCGCAGCCGCCGACATGGTATTCGCCGATGTAGATCTGCGGCACGGTGCGGCGGCCGGTCTTCTGCATCATCTCGTCGCGGCGGGCGGGATCGAGGTCGACGCGGACCTTTTCGATGTCGGTGACGCCCTTGCTGTTGAGCAATTGCTCGGCGCGCACGCAGTACGGGCACACCGCCGTCGAGTACATGAGGATTTTGGCGGTCATTTCTTGGTCACCGGCAGGCCGGCCTGGTCCCAGGCGGAGATGCCGCCCGACAGGTTGAACACCTTGGCGAAGCCCGCCCGGCGCAGCGCGCCGCAGGCCGAGGACGAGCGGTTGCCGCTGGCGCAATTGACGATGATCGTGCGCTCGCGGAATTTCTCCAGTTCGGGCAATCGCTTGTCGAGTTGGGAGAGCGGAATGTGGCGGGAATTCGGGATGTGGCCGCCGGTGTACTCGGCCGGCTCGCGCACATCCACCACGAGCGCATCCTCGCGGTTGATCATGAGCGTGGCCTGCATGGGCGAAATGCCCTTGCCGGCGCCGCGCGCCTGCCAGGTCTGCCAGAGGAACATGCCGCCGCTGAACACGGCGAGGCCGAACCAGGTCAGGTTGTCCTTGATGAAAGCCTCCAATTGCCGCTCCGTTATCTTTTCGGTTGGGGGACGCCGCAGAAGACCTCGCGCATCAGCACGATGAGCTGCAGGGTGCGCTGGTCGCCGACGCGGTAATAGACGCGGTTGGCATCCTTGCGCGTCAGCAGCACGCCCTTGTCGCGCAGGATGGCGAGGTGCTGCGAGATGTTGCTTTGCGAAGTGCCGACGGCATCGACGATCTCCTGCACGCAGGCTTCCTGGTCGCCGATGACGCAAAGAATCTTCAGGCGCAGCGGGTGCGAGATCGCCTTCAGCGCGCGCGCGGCGGTCTCGATGTGCTCCTGCCTGTCGATCAGGTCGGTGATGAGGTCGTCCACTGGGTCGGGCGTTCAATTGCGACGGCTAATATTATAAAATACTTTTCAACCGGCCAAGGCGCCGCCCCTCCATCTTCGGCAAAGCGCAAATTTCACGGAAATCATGAAGAAACTCGTATTGCTCCGCCACGGCGAATCCGCCTGGAACAAGGAAAACCGCTTCACCGGCTGGACCGACGTCGATCTCACCGACCAGGGCCGCGCCGAGGCGAAGCAGGCCGGCCGGCTGCTCAGGGAGGCCGGCTTCGCCTTCGACGTCGCCTACACCTCGGTGCTCCGGCGCGCCATCCGCACGCTGTGGTCCGTGCTCGACGAAATGGACCGCATGTGGATTCCCGTGCACCATTCCTGGCGCCTGAACGAGCGCCATTACGGCGCGCTGCAGGGGCTCAACAAGGCGGAGACCGCCGAGAAATTCGGCGAGGCCCAGGTGAAGATCTGGCGCCGCGCCTACGACACCCCGCCGCCGGCGCTGGAAAAGGGCGACGCGCGCCTCGCCGAACAACTGGCCAATCCGCGCTACGCCGGCGATCCCGCCGCCGCGGCCATACCGACCGAATGCCTGAAGGACACCGTTGCGCGCTTCCTGCCCTGCTGGCAGTCGGCCATCGCGCCGGAGGTCGCCGCCGGCAAGAGCGTCATCATTGCCGCCCACGGCAACAGCCTGCGCGCCCTGGTGAAGTACCTCGACAACATCTCCGACGCCGACATCGTCGAGCTGAACATCCCGACCGGCGTGCCGCTGGTCTATGAACTGGACGACGACCTCAGGCCGCTGAAGAATTATTACCTCGGCGACCAGGCCGCCATCGCCGCCGCCATGCAGGCGGTGGCCGGCCAGGGCAAGGCGAAAAACTGAAAAAGCCGCTCTTCCTCGCCTTGTTCACGGCGGCGAGCGTCCTCGCCGCCCCGGCCGACGTCAGGCGCGAGGAGCTGAAGGGCCTGCAGGGACGCATCCAGTCGCTGCAGAAGGACATCGCCAAAACCGAGGAAACGCGCGCCGATGCCGCCGAGGAACTGCGCGAAACCGAGCAGGCCATCTCCGCAGCCAACCGCAAGCTGCGCGAACTGGGCGATGATCGGGCCGAGGCGCAGGCCGCCCTGGGCAGGCTGAATGTCCAGTCGCAAAATCTCGCGGCGCGCATCGCCACCCAGCAGACGCAACTGGGGCGCCTGTTCACCCGTCAGTACCATGCCGGCGAGACCGATGCCCTGCGCCACCTTCTGTCCGGCAACGATCCGAACCAGCTGGCGCGGGACGCCCACTACCTGAGCCTGCTCTCGCGCGCCAAGGCCGGCCTGATCCGCGACCTGGGCGACATCCTCGAGGAGAAAAAGCGCCTCGCCGGCATGGCGCGGGAAAAGAACGAGGCGCTGGCCGAAATCGAGAAAAGCCGGCAGCGCGAACGCGCCGGCCTGCTCGATCAGCAGAAGAAGCGCCAGGCCGTCCTCGCCCGCCTCTCCGACCGCCTCAAGTCCCAGCGCAAGGAGGTGGGCAAGCTGAAGCTGGACGAGAAACGGCTGACGAAGCTGATCGAAGGCCTCGCCCGCATCGTCGCCAGGCCCGGGCGCGCCGCACCGGCGGCCGGGCCCGCGGGGGCCGCCCTGCGCAACGGGCGGCTGCCGGACGACAGCCTGTCGGGCGGCGCTTTCGCACAACTGAAAGGGCGCCTCGCCCTGCCCGCCCGCGGGGAGCTCGCCAACCGCTTCGGCGCGCCGCGCCAGGAAGGCGGCACGATCTGGAAGGGCCTGTTCATCCGCGCCGCCGGCGGCGCGGAAGTGAGGGCGGTCGCGCCGGGGCAGGTCGTCTTCGCCGACTGGCTGCGCGGCTTCGGCAACCTGGCCATCGTCGATCACGGAGACGGTTACCTGTCGGTCTACGGCAACAACGAATCCCTTTTCAAGACGGTCGGGCAGCCGGTGAAGGCCGGCGAGGCGATCGCCTCGGTGGGCAACAGCGGCGGCAACCCGGAAACGGGTTTATACTTTGAATTAAGACACTTGGGCCAGCCGATCGACCCCCTGAAGTGGGTCAGCCCGAAGTAGTCCCCACGGAGACAGCAAACACATGCGCAACAAACTGCAGCAGGCCGGCCTGGTCCTCTTCGGACTGGTCGCCGGCATTCTCGTCAGCCTCAACTACTCGGCCATCGCGCAGAAGGAAGCGGCCGCGCCGCTGCCCATCGAGGAGCTGCGCACCTTCGCCGACGTCTTCAACGCCATCAAGATGGGCTATGTCGAGCCGGTCGAGGACAAGAAGCTCATCACCCAGGCCATCTCCGGCATGCTCACCGGCCTGGATCCGCACTCGCAGTATCTCGACGCCGATGCCTTCAAGGACCTGCAGGTGAACACGCAGGGCGAATTCGGCGGCCTCGGCATCGAGGTCGGCATGGAGGACGGCTTCGTCAAGGTCATCTCGCCGATCGAGGACACGCCGGCCTTCCGCGCCGGCATCAAGGCCGGCGATCTCATCGTCAGGCTCGACGACACGCCGGTGAAAGGCATGACGCTCTCCGACGCCGTGAAGCGCATGCGCGGCAAGCCGAAGACGCCGATCACGCTCACCATCGCGCGCAAGGGCGAGGCCAAGCCCCTCGTCATCACGCTCACGCGCGAGGTCATCAAGGTGCAGAGCGTGAAATCGAAGATCATCGAGCCGGGCTACGCCTACGTGCGCGTGACCCAGTTCCAGGAGGACACTGCCGGCAAGCTCGTCGAGCATCTCAACAAGCTCTGGAAACAGGGGCCGGTGAAGGGCCTCGTGCTCGACCTGCGCAACGATCCGGGCGGGCTGCTGCACGGCGCGGTCGGCATCTCGGCCGCCTTCCTGGCGCCCAATTCGCTGGTGGTATCCACCGACGGCCGCACCGAGGACGCCAGGCGCAAGTACACCGCCAGCCCCGAGGACTACCTGCGCGGCACGCGCGCCGATTTCCTCAAGGACCTGCCCGCCGGCGTCAAGACCGTGCCGATGGTGGTACTGGTGAACGGCGGCTCGGCTTCCGCCTCCGAGATCGTCGCGGGCGCCCTGCAGGACCACAAGCGCGCCCTCGTCATGGGCACGCAGACCTTCGGCAAGGGCTCGGTGCAAACCATCCTGCCGCTCACCAACAACACGGCCATCAAGCTCACCACGGCGCGCTATTACACGCCGAGCGGCCGCTCGATTCAGGCCAAGGGCATCGAGCCGGACATCGTCGTCGAGGAAACCGCCAACGGCGGCAGCGGCCTGCATTTGCGCGAGGCCGACCTCGAGCGCCACCTGGAGAACGACAAGGACAAGGAGCCGGCGCCGAAGCCGCAGCAAACCAAGGCGCCGGCGACGAAGGGCAAGCCGGCGAAGGAAGAGCCCGAGGAAGAATTGCCGCGTTTCGAGATCGCCTCGAAGAACGACTACCAGCTCAACCAGGCGGTCAACCTCCTCAAGGGCCTGCAGATCATGCAGGCGAAGTAAGCGCCGGGAGGAAGACGTGACGCCGGAACGCGCCCGCCAGCTGGCCCACCGCGCTCCGCATCCCGGCCGTGATGTCGCCGTACCCCGGCCCGGCAACGTCAAGCGGCGCGAGATCCGCTTCACCAAGATGCCGCCCGGGCAGGCGAAGAAGGCCGCCGAGCTGCTCGGCGGCCTGGAATGCCTGGAGGTCGCCAGCGGCCCCCATCCGCGCGGCATCACCGTCAGCTACGACCTGATCGACTACACCTGCGAGGGGCTGGAGAAGGCCCTGCGCAAGCTCGGCTACCACCTCGACAACTCCCTCTACTGCAACATCGTGCGCGCCCTCGTCTACTTCACCGAAGAGACGCAACTGCGCAACCTGAAGGAGCCGGCACGCCTGATCAAGCAGTCCAGCCAGGTCTACATCCGGGCCTGGGAGCACCGCCCGCACGGCGATCGCGACGACACGCCGGCCGAGGCGCGCGAAGATCGTTAAATTCCGGGCTTCGGGTTGACGGCGCACCATGACACGCCCTGATTTCAGCCCGGAACCCGGAATCCGGAACTCGAAACCCCGATGAACGACCAGCAGCTCCTGCGCTATTCGCGCCACATCCTGCTGCCGCAGCTCGGCATCGAGGGGCAGGAGCGCCTGCTGGCGGCGCGCGCCCTGGTGGTCGGCGCCGGCGGCCTCGGCTCGCCGGCGGCGATGTACCTGGCCTCGGCCGGACTCGGCACCATCGTGCTGTGCGACGACGACACGGTGGACCTCACCAACCTGCAGCGGCAGATCCTGCACCACGCCGCCTCGGTCGGCCGGCCGAAGGTGCTGTCCGGCCGCGATACCCTGGCGCAGCTCAATCCCGAAGTCACGGTGATCCCGCTGCAGTTGCGGCTGGAGGGCGCGGCGCTCGAAGAGCAGGTCGCCGCGGCCGGCGTCGTGCTCGACTGCTCCGACAACTTCGCCACGCGCCACGCCATCAACCGCGCCTGCGCCAGGCAGCGCAAGCCGCTCGTCTCCGGCTCCGCCATCCGCTTCGACGGCCAGGTATCGGTGTTCGACCTTCGCGAGGCGAAAAGCCCCTGCTACAACTGCCTGTTTCCGGAAGGCCAGGACGCGGAGGAAGTGCGCTGCGCCGTGATGGGCGTCTTCGCTCCGCTCGTCGGCATCGTCGGCGCGACGCAGGCCGCCGAGGCGCTCAAGCTCGTCGCCGGCTGCGGCAAGTCGCTCTCGGGCAGGCTGTTGCTGCTCGACGGCCTGACCATGGAATGGCGCGCCATCCGGCTCGACAAGGATCCGGGCTGCGCGGTGTGTTCCGGCTAGCGTTTCAGCCAGACCGCATGGCGCAGGCTGGCCGGAGCGTGGGCGAACAGGACGGAAAAGACGAGGATCAGCCAGAACAGCGGGGCGCGCTGAGCCGGCCAGGCGAGCAGCGCGCCGAGCAGCAGCAGTTTGCCGGCCATGGCCAGCCCGACGTATTCGCGGAAATAGCTCCGCCGCGTCCAACTGTCGAGTGCGAGCATGCTCAGGCCCGAGACGAGCGCCGTGACGCCGAAGGCGTGCCAGCGGGCATCGGGAATCTCGCCGACCACGCCGGCGCCGAGGCCGACGACGCCGACGAGATGCGCGGCACGCAGCAGGTTCACCAGCCAGCGCTTGCCGGGAAAGTCGCGGGCGACGTCCCTTTTCTCCTTCATGCCGCCAGCGGCCGCGCCAGGATGCGGATGTCGTCGCCGATGCGGCGCAGGTCGTGGATCTTCAGGTCGCGGCGGCCGGCGAGGTCCTCGATCTCCGGCAGCGGGAACATCTCGCGGCCGCTGCCGATCAGCGTCGGCGCGAAATAAAGCAGCAGCTCGTCAACCAGCCCTTCGCGCAGCAGCGAGCCGTTGAGCTTGTGGCCGGCCTCGACGTGCAACTCGTTCACGCCGCGCTCGGCGAGCAGCCGCATCAGGCGCGGCAGGTCGACCTTGCCCTGCGCATTGGGCAGCACGGCCACCTCGGCGCCGGCCGCACGCAGGGCGGCAATCTTTGCCGCGTCCCCGGCCGCCGCGGCGATCAGCGTGTTGCCGCCCTCGAGGATGCGCGCCGTGGCGGGCGTCTCGAAATGGCTGTCCACCACCACGCGCAGCGGCTGGCGCGCCGTCTCCACGTCGCGCACCGTCAGGCGCGGATCGTCGTCGCGCACGGTGCCGGCGCCGGTGAGGATGGCACAGGCGCGCGCGCGCCAGGCGTGGCCGTCGCGCCGCGCCGCGGGGCCGGTGATCCACTGGCTCCGGCCGTTGTTCAGGGCCGTCTTGCCGTCGAGGCTGGCGGCCAGCTTCAGGCGCAGCCAGGGCCGGCCGCGCTCCATGCGCGAGACGAAGCCGACGTTCAGCTCGCGCGCCTCGGCCGCCATCAGCCCGTCCTCATAGGCGATGCCGGCGGCGCGCAGTTGCTCCCGCCCATTGCCGCCGACCTGCGGATTCGGGTCGTGCATCGCCGCCACCACGCGCGCCACGCCGGCCGCGATCAGCGCGTCGGTGCAGGGCGGCGTGCGGCCGTGGTGGCTGCACGGCTCCAGCGTGATGTAGGCAGTGGCGCCGTGCGCGGCATTCGGGTGCGCTGCGCCGGCGACGTTCAAGGCGTGGATCTCGGCGTGCGCCTCGCCGGCGCGCGCATGCCAGCCCTCGCCGACGACGGCGCCGTCCTTGACGATGACGCAGCCGACGCGGGGATTCGGTGTGGTGGTGAACAGCCCCTTGCGCGCGAGCCGCAGCGCGCGGGCCATGAACTCGTGATCAGCGGCGGAAAATGGCATAAAACATTAACCACGGAGAACACGGAGGACACAGAGAATTCCCTGATTTGCTCCGTGCACTCCGTGTTCTCCGTGGTGATGGCTTGTGCCGTTACGTCGAGCGGGGGCGCCGCGGCGCGCGCGGCTTCTTCACTTCGCGGATGGCCTCGCGGAACTCCTCGACATCCTCGAAGTTGCGGTAGACCGAGGCGAAGCGCACGTAGGCGATCTTGTCGAGCCGGCGCAGCTCGCGCATGACCAGCTCGCCCACCTTCTCGGTCGGCACCTCGCGCTCGCCGCTGGCGAGCAGGCGCTCCTCGATGCGCTCGACGGCGGCGTCGATGCTCTCGGTGGTGACCGGGCGCTTCCTCAGGGCCAGCATCAGGCTGGCCTGCAGCTTCTCGCGGTCGTAGTCGGCGCGGCTGCCGTTCTTCTTGACGATGAGCGGCATGCGCAGCTCGACGCGCTCGTAGGTGGTGAAGCGCTTGTCGCAGGCCAGGCAGCGCCGGCGCCGGCGAACGGTGTCCCCTTCCTCGTTCTCACGCGTGTCGATGACCTGCGTGTTTTCTTCAGAACAAAAGGGGCATTTCATCTCTGCTCAGCCGTAGACGGGGAACTTCCTGCACAGCACCGCCGCCTTCTCGCGCACCCTGGCGAGGGTCGCCTCGTCGTTCGGGTGGTCGAGCACGTCGGCGATCAGGTGGGCCACCTGCTCGGCCTCGATCTCGGTGAAGCCGCGCGTGGTGACGGCCGCCGCGCCGATGCGGATGCCGGAGGTGACGAGGGGCTTCTGCGGGTCGTTGGGGATGGTGTTCTTGTTCACCGTGATGTGGGCGCGGCCGAGGGCGGCCTCGGCCTCCTTGCCGGTGAGGTTCTTGGCGCGCAGGTCCACCAGGAAGACGTGGCTCTCGGTGCGGCCGGAGACGATGCGCAGTCCGCGCTCTTCCGACAGCACGCGCGCCATGACGCGGGTGTTGGCGATGACCTGTTCCTGGTAGTGGCGGAACTCCGGCCCCATGGCCTCCTTCAGCGCCACCGCCTTGGCGGCGATGACATGCATCAGCGGACCGCCCTGGATGCCGGGGAAGATGGCCGAGTTGATGGCCTTCTCGTGCTCGGCCTTCATGAGGATGAGGCCGCCGCGCGGGCCGCGCAGGGTCTTGTGCGTGGTGGTGGTGACGACGTCGGCG
Organism: Rhodocyclaceae bacterium; assembly: GCA_039807535.1. GTDB lineage: Bacteria > Pseudomonadota > Gammaproteobacteria > Burkholderiales > Rhodocyclaceae > Desulfobacillus. The sequence continues at coordinate 2,204 of JBDHRL010000076.1, read as the reverse complement.
TGCGGCACCGGATTCGGGTAGACGCCGGCGGCGACGAGGCCGGCGTAGTGCGCCATATCCACCATGAAGATCGCGCCGACTTCCTTCGCCACCCTGGCGAAGCGCTCGAAGTCGATGCGCAGGGCGTAGGCCGAGGCGCCGGCGATGATCAGCTTCGGCTTGTGGCTGCGCGCCAGCCGCTCCATCTCGGCGTAGTCGATCTCCTCTTTCTCGTCGAGGCCGTAGGGGACGATGTTGAACCACTTGCCGCTGATGTTGAGCGGCATGCCGTGGGTCAGGTGGCCGCCCATCGACAGGTTCATGCCGAGGATGGTGTCGCCCGGCTTGAGGAAGGCGAAGAACACCGCCTGGTTGGCCTGCGAGCCGGAGTTCGGCTGCACGTTGGCGCAGTCGGCGCCGAAGAGCTTCTTCGCCCGCTCGATGGCCAGCTGCTCGGCGACATCCACGTGCTCGCAGCCGCCGTAGTAGCGCCTGCCGGGATAGCCTTCGGCGTACTTGTTGGTGAGCTGCGAGCCCTGCGCCTCGAGCACCGCGCAGGAAACGTAGTTCTCGGAAGCGATGAGCTCGATGTGTTCTTCCTGGCGGCGATTTTCGGCCTCGATCGCCGACCACAGCTCGGCATCGATCCTGGCGAGGGTGTTTTTTCTGGAAAACATTTTTTGGCGCTTAACGGATTGAAGGAAAAGCGATTTTAGCACGCCCTACTGCGGCGGCAGCTGCGGCAGGTAGCCGCCCAGATCGTGTTCGCCGGACAGGCGCAGCAATTCGGCACGCGCCGCGTCGCGCAGGCGCACGGCGGCGGCCCAGTCCTCCCCGTCCGGCCGCAGCACGGCGCCGGCCTCGAATTCGGGCCGGCCGTGGCGCGGCAGCCAGGTCCTGTCGCGCAGGATGGCGCGCGTGCCGCGCAGACCGGCCACCGCCACCGGCGCGCCGGCGCGCGCCGCGGCGACGAAGGCGCCCATGCGGAAGGGCTTGAGGCCGGCTTCGCGCGAGAAGGTGCCCTCGGGGAAGATCGCCAGGCTGCCGCCCTCCCGCAGCCGCGCCGTGATCGCGGCGAGGTCCTCGGCGCTCTTCAAGGCCTCGTAGCGCTCGACGAACACCGTGCCGAGGCCGCGCAGGCAGGCGTGGAGGAAGGGCTGGCGCGCCAGTTCGCGCTTGGCGACGAAGGCATAGCCGCGGCCGGGCGGCAGCGCCGCATGGAGGACGATCATGTCGAAGTAGCTGGTGTGGTTCGCCAGCAGCAGGTGCGGCCCCTCGGGCAGGCGTTCGAGGCCGCGCACGCGCGCCGGCATCCCCGCCAGCAACAGGAACAGGCGCGCCGCAGCGTGCGCCAGCCGCCGCCCCGTGGCGGGGCGGCGCAGCAGGGCCAGCAGCAAGGCGACCGGCACGGCGAGCAGCGCAAAGACGCCCCAGCACCAGGCGCCGTAGAGCCGGCGACCGGCCTGGCGCGCGGCAAAAGTCAGTCGCTGCGACACGGCGGCGACGGCCAGCTTCGCCATGTGCCGCCAGGCCGGCGCCGGCGCGGCGCCGGCCTGGCCGCGCTCGAAGGCCTCGCGCGAGGCGGTGCGGCGGATCTTGCCGCTGGAGGTCTTCAGCACGCCGTGCGGCGGCGCCAGCACGACCTCGTCGGCCGGCATGCCGATGACGTCGAGGGCGGCCTCGTTGATTTTTCGCCGCAGGTCCTCGCGCGCCGCCTCGCCCTGCTCGCGCGTTTCCGCCATCACCACCAGCCGCTCGGTGGCGTTGGCCGGGTCGGTGCTGGCGAATACGGCGACGCAGCCCTTGCGGATGCCGGGTATGGCGCCGACCGCCTCCTCCAGTTCGTAGGGGTAGAGGTTGCGCCCGCCGCGGATGATGAGGTCCTTGACGCGGCCGGTGAGGTAGACCTCGCCCTCGACCATGTAGGCGTAATCGCCCGAGTCGAGCCAGCCGTCGCGGAACAGGCGTGCCGTCGCCTCGGGATTGCGGTGGTAGCCCCGCGTCGCCGAAGGGCCGCGGAATTCCAGGCGGCCGACGCGGCGGTCGGGCAGTTCGTCGCCCGCCGCGTCGACGATGCGGATCGCGTGGCCGGGCAGGGCGCGGCCGCAGGCCGGCACGCGCACGACGTCCGCGCCGCCCTCGTCGACCGGCACGGCGCGCGCCCCGCGCACGAGCGCCTCGCGGTCGATGGCGTCGATGCGCGGGCCGCGCCCGAGCGGCGGGGA
>JBDHRL010000075.1:0-13267 GCA_039807535.1 Rhodocyclaceae bacterium | reverse complement strand
AGGTTGTCGTCCACCACGCGCTTGCCCTTGCCGCCGAACTTCGCCTGCAGCTGGTCCTCGATGGCCTTGAACAGCTTCTCCTCGGTCAGGCCGGCGTTCTTCATCACCGGGCTGGCGGCGAAGAAGGCGCCCTGGAAGGCGATGCCCTGCATGCGCAGCTGCAGGTCGGCCGAGCCGGCCTCCTCGCGGGCGACCTGGAAGGCGTCGATATAGAAGACGCGGATGTCGTTGTCGACGATCTGCTTCTGCATCCACAGCGGGAAGCTCGCCCAGAGATCCTCGGCGGAGCGGTTGCTCTGCACGATGAAGACGCCGCCCTTCTTCAGGCCGGCGAGCGGGTTGGAGTGCTCATAGACGTTGGGGTCGGGCGAGAGCACGACGTCTACATAGACGTACTCGCAGTTCACGCGGATCGGCTCGGGCGCCGCCGACAGATAGTAGGTGGTCGGCTGGCCCTTCTTCTCCGAGCCGTACTTCGGGTTGGCCTTGATGTCCCAGCCGAGCAGCTCGTAGAGCGTCATTGCCAGGTTCTTGCCGGTGGTGATGGCGCCCCAGCCGCCCACCGAGTGCATGCGCACCGTGATCGAATCCTTCGGCAGCAGGTTCGGGTTTTCGCTGCCGCGCACCGCCAGCTCGCGGATGCGCGGATAGGCCTCGAGGAGGTTCTGGTTGTGGAGCTCATCCTTCGGATTGGCCGGCGTCTCGCGCACGAAGTCCACCGACAGGTAGAAGAACTTCTTCTGCGCCGCCCCGGACAGCATGTTCTCGACGGCGCCGATCAGCGCCTCCGGCTGCATGTCGCGCGAGCCCAGGCCGTAGCAGCCCGAGTACAGGCGCGGCATGTCCCTGGTGGAGGCGTAGGCGGCGTAGCCCTCGTAGGGCGGCTTGCCCTCGGCGGAGCCGTTCTCCAGGCACTTGGTCACGGTGGCGCGCACCTCGCGCATCAGCGGCAGGTCCTCGGCCAGCGGCTGGTCGGTGCGCTCCAGCACCGCCACGCCCTTCTTGCCCTTGAGGATGGCGCCGAGCAGGTCGCCCGGGAAGGGCCGGAACAGGGTCAGGTCGACCACGCCGACCTTCAGCTTGCGCGTCTCGCGCAGCCAGTCGGCGACGGCCTCGGCCTGCACGATCATGCTGCCCATGCCGAGGATCAGGTAGTCGGCGTCCTCGCAGCGGTAGGTCGCCACGCGCTGGTACTGGCGGCCGGTCAGCTCGGCGTACTCGGCCATGCAGCGGTCGGTGATCGCCTCGATGTGGTCGAAGAAATACGGCCGTTGACCGGCCACCGCCTGCATGTAGGCGTCCTGGTTCTGCACCGAGCCGGAGAGCAGCGGGGTGTCGACGTCCCAGATCGCCGGCACGCGGCGGCGCTTCGGGCCGTAGAGCATGGCCTGGGCCGGCGTCGGCGTGTCGATGAGGTCGTCCGGCTTGCCGAGGTACTCGGCCACCAGCTCGCGCTCGGGCAGGCGCACCGACTCGATGAGATGCGTGGTGAGGAAGCCGTCCTGGCCGACGATGGCCGGGGTGAGCGACAGCTCGGCGGCCTTGCGCGCGATCAGGTTGAGGTCGGCGGCGCCCTGGGCGTCCTTCGCCATCACCTGGATGAAGCCGGTGTCGTCCACGCAGTGGTAGTCGTCGTGGCCGCAGTGCACGTTGAGGCTGGCCTTGGTGATGGCGCGGCAGCCCATGTTGAGCACGTAGGGCAGCCGCTTGCCGACGGCAGCGTAGAGCGACTCGTGCATGAAGGCGACGCCCTGCGCCGAGGAGAAGTTGGTGGCGCGCAGGCCGGTCATCGACATGCCGGCGGTGACGCCGGCGGCGGCGTGCTCGGATTCCGGCTCGATGAAGATCAGCGGGCGGTCGGAGATGTTGAGGTGGCCCTGGGCGACGGCCTCGGCCCAGTACTCGCCCATCTGCGTCGACGGCGTGATGGGATAGGCGCCGGCGGCGTCCGAAGCCTCGCGCTCGACGTGGATCACGGCGGTGTTGCCGTCGACCGCATCGCGCACGCCCGGGTACTTGACCTTGGCCTTCTCCTTGCCGGCGCCGGGGGCGGTCTCGAACAACTTGTATTCCTTGAGCTTCTTCAGCATGGCATCACCTCACGCACTGATCAGGGGGAGTTCGTTCTGGCGCAGGATCTTTTTGGCTTCCTCGCCCTTGATGGAAAAATTCGGGTTGTCGAACCAGACGATGGCACCGGTCGGGCAGCGCTCGATGGCCCGCTTCGCCGCCAGCGCGTTCTGCGCGTAGTCGATCACCGCCAGGTTGTTCTCCAGCATCATCACGCCGGGGGCGGAATCGACGACGCACTTGCCGCAGGCGGTGCACGCCACTTCGCAACTCGCCTCGGCGGTGTCACCCTCGGCGAGGTTCTTGCACGCCACCCACAGCTTGTGCGAAACGGGCTGCAGCGAGAACAACCCCTTCGGGCAGACCTCGACGCAGTCGTTGCAGGCGGTGCACCTGTCGGCGTCCACCACCGGCAGGCCGTGGGCGTCCATGTGGATGGCGTCGAAGTCGCAGACCTCGGCACAGTCGGCGAGGCCGAGGCAGCCCCAGGCGCAATCCTTGCCGCCGCCGCTCACCACCGCCGCGGCGCGGCAGGAAGTGTGGCCGGCATAACGGGCGCGCATGAAGGCAACGTGGCGGCCGCCGGCACAGGCCAGCCGCGCCACGCGCTTTTCCACCGAGCCGGCGTCGACGCCGAGCAGGTCGGCGATCACTGCGTTCTGCGCCGGGGCATTCACGGTGCACTGCGCCGGCACGATCTCGCCGGCAACGACCTTCTCGGCGAAGTTGCGGCAACCGGCCGTGCCGCAGGCGCCGCAGTTGGATTTGGGCAGCAGCGCCTCGACCTCGTCGATGCGCGGATCTTCATAGACATACAGGCGCCGGTTGGCGAAAGCGATCACGCCGGCGAGGACAACGCCGAGCAGCGCCATGAAAACACCGGCATAGGCAAGGTTCGAGAAAGATCCCATGCTGCCTGTCCAATTATTTTAAGTTTCAAATAACCATGACAATACCAGGGTCTGCAAGCCATGCGCAGGCGTCGTGCGCATGCCGGGCAAAAAAAGACACTGGAACCTGGTGGAAGCCGGGCCTAGCCTTGCGGGCGCGGCGGCGACAGCCACTCACGGGGCAGCCGGAGATCGGATCCGGCTAACTGGCAGCCTGACGTGGTGCGTCGGGCCGGGTGACGCGACAGCAGCGCGGTTGCGCCACAGACGTTCGTGTTCGTGAATTATAGAAATTACACCGCGCCGCAACAACAAAGTCTTATATATGATTACCAAAAGTTTTTCTTATATGCAGCGCAGATTTGGCTCAATTTTTCGTATAGTAAAACATGATTTCTGTTCGCGGGAAATTATCGTTGCTGCGCCGCAACGGGCAACTCGCAAGGCGTTCGCCTGGCCTGCCTATAATTGAAAGAGCGGCTTGATTCACAAGCCCATTGCCCAAACTGAGAACCATGAGCCCATCCGTCCATGTCCGACCGCCCGCCGTCGCCGGCATGTTCTACCCGGCCGATGCGGATGCACTCGCCCGGGACATACAGGCTTACATGGCGGGCGCGCCCACTGCAAAAGCAGAGGCGCCGAAGGCGCTGATCGTGCCGCATGCCGGCTACATCTATTCCGGTGCGGTCGCCGCCCGCGCCTACGCTCTGCTCTCGCCGGCACGCCAGGCAATCCGCCGCGTCGTGCTGCTCGGCCCGGCGCACCGCGTGCCGATCCGCGGCCTCGCCCTGCCGGTGGCCGAAGCCTTCGCCACGCCGCTGGGCAGCGTGCCGATCGATGAGGAAGGCGCGCGCGCCGCGCTGGCCCTGCCGCAAGTCTCCGCCAGCGACGTGGCGCACAGCCTGGAGCACTCGCTGGAAGTGCAGGTGCCCTTCCTGCAGACCGTGCTCGACGATTTCACCCTGCTCCCCTTCGCCGTCGGCGCGGCAACGCCCGCCCAGGTGGCCGAGGTGCTCGACCTGCTGTGGGGCGGGCCGGAGACGCTGATCCTCATCAGTTCCGACCTGTCACACTTCCACGACTACGCCCTTGCGCAGGGCATCGACCGCAACACCGCCGCGGAAATCCTCGCCCTCGAACCAGGCCTCGATCACGAGCAGGCCTGCGGCGCGACGCCGATCAACGGCCTGCTGCTCACGGCGAAGCGGCGCGGCATGAACATCGAGCTGCTCGACCTGCGCAACTCCGGCGACACCGCCGGCGACCGCTCGCGCGTGGTCGGCTATGCTGCCTTCGTCCTGACGGAAGCCGGATCGCCAGGATGAACGACACTGAGCTCGGCACCGCCCTGTTGCGCCTCGCACGCGCCGCAATCGGCACGCAACTCGGCCAGCCTGCAACGGCCAAGGCGGATCACGCGCGCCTGGAAGAGCCCGGCGCCTCCTTCGTCACGCTCACCCAGGACGGCCGGCTGCGCGGCTGCATCGGCTCGCTCGAAGCACACCGGCCCCTCGCGCAGGACGTGCGCGAGAACGCCAAGGCCGCCGCCTTCCGCGACCCGCGCTTCTCGCCGCTCGTCGCGGAGGAATTCGAGTTCACCCGCGTCGAGGTGTCGTTGCTCACCGAGCCCGAGCCGATGGCCTTCACCGACGAGACCGGCTTCATGGCCCAGTTGCGCCCCGGCGTCGACGGCATCGTCTTCCAGTACGGCCGCCACCGCAGCACCTTCCTGCCGCAGGTGTGGGAAAGCCTGCCCGAGCCCGGGGAGTTCATGCAGCAGCTCAAGCGAAAGGCCGGCCTGCCGCCGAACTTCTGGCACCAGGAAGTGAGCATCGCGCGCTACGAGGTGACCAAATGGAAGGAAGGCCGATGAGCCACCTCGTCATTCCCGCGCCCCACCCTGTCATTCCCGCGAAAGCGGGAATCCATAGCACCTCCCTCAACGTCCCTGGGTCCCCGCCTTCGCGAGGACGACGGGCATGATCGACCAGTACCCCGCCCGCTGGTGGCACGTCCTCGACGACGGCCGCATCCAGTGCGACCTCTGCCCGCGCGACTGCAAGCTGCGCGACGGCCAGCGCGGCGCCTGCTTCGTGCGCCAGCGCGCAGGCGACGGCATGGTGCTCACCACCTACGGCCGCAGTTCCGGCTTCTGCATCGATCCCATCGAGAAGAAGCCGCTCAACCACTTCTACCCCGGCAGCAGCGTCTTTTCCTTCGGCACCGCCGGCTGCAACCTGGCCTGCAAGTTCTGCCAGAACTGGGACATCTCCAAATCGCAGGACATGGATCGGCTGATGGACCGGGCTTCGCCCGAGGAGATCGCCCGCGCCGCCGCCGAGGGCGGCTGCAGGAGCGTGGCCTTCACCTACAACGACCCGGTCATCTTCGCCGAGTACGCCATGGACGTCGCCGACGCCTGCCACGAAATCGGCGTGCAGACGGTGGCCGTCACCGCCGGCTACATCGGCGCCGAGGCGCGTCGCGCGTTCTTCGCCAGGATGGACGCCGCCAACGTCGACCTGAAGGCCTTCACCGACGATTTCTATTACAAGCTCACCGGCGCCCATCTGCAACCCGTGCTGGACACACTGACTTTCCTGAAACACGAGACCGACTGCTGGTTCGAGCTGACCACGCTGCTCATCCCCGGCAGGAACGACTCCGCCGAGGAGATCGAGGCCATGTCGAAGTGGATCGTCAGGGAACTCGGCCGCGACGTGCCCCTCCACTTCACCGCCTTCCATCCCGACCACAAGCTCGACGACCTGCCCGCCACGCCCGCCGCCACGCTGCAGCGCGCGCGCCGCATCGCGCTCGACGCCGGCATCCGCTACGTCTACACCGGCAACGTGCACGACACGGAGGGCGGCACCACCTTCTGCCCCGGCTGCGGCAAGGGCGTCATCGTGCGCGACTGGCACCGGATCCTCGCCTACGACCTCACCGAGGAAGGCCACTGCGAGCACTGCGGCACCCCCATCGCCGGCCGCTTCGGCAAATACGATGGCCCCTTCGGCCGCCGCCGCATTCCCGTCCGCGTGCGCATGGGCGCCTGATGGAAGTCCTCATCCCCGCCGGCAAAGTCAGTCTCCCCGGCACGGCGACCCTGCCCGCGGGCGCCACCGGCATCGTCGCCTTCGCCCACGGCAGCGGCAGCAGCCGCCACAGCCCGCGCAACCAGTACGTCGCCGGCGTCCTGCACGAACACCGCATCGCCACCCTGCTCTTCGACCTGCTCACGCCGCACGAAGACCAGACCTATGCCACGCGCTTCGACATCGAACTGCTCACCGAACGCCTGCTCGCCGCCCTCGCCTGGCTGGAGGACCACCAGGACACGAAGGGCATGAAGCTCGGCTGCTTCGGCGCCAGCACCGGCGCTGCTGCGGCCCTGCAGGCGGCGGCGAAGCATCCCGGCATCGCCGCGGTGGTCTCGCGCGGCGGCCGCCCCGACCTCGCCGGCCCGCAGGCGCTGGCCGCCGTCCGCGCGCCGACGCTCTTCATCGTCGGCGGCCGGGACGACGGCGTGATCGGCCTCAACCGGCAGGCCTGCGACCTGCTGCGCTGCGAGAAGCGGCTGGTGATCGTGCCGGGGGCGACGCATCTCTTCGAGGAACCGGGCACGCTGGAGCAGGCGGCGGCGCATGCGGCGCGCTGGTTTGCCGCGCACTTCCGGCCGGCAGAGGCATACAGCCGCGTGCCGGCCTGATTGCCCTCCTGCCAGGCCGGGTGTAACCTCGTTCCGAACTCCCATCGTCCTGCCAACCCATGGTCAAGCTGCCTCTGCCCTTCTTGCTCACTCTGCTCCTCGCTCCCCTGGCCGCGCCGCCGCCGGTCGCCGCGCAGGGACAGCTCCACAAGTGCGTGGACGCCAAGGGCAAGGTTTCCTATCAGGACTTCCCCTGCGACCAGGCACCGCACATCAGCATTCAGGAAGCTCCCCGGGCCGGCGCGGCGAATCCGCCCGCCGACGGCGCATCCTCCCCGGTCATGCGCCAGCTGGACGCGTCCGTCAAGGCGGCGATTGCCACCAATGACCTGTCACGCGCCAAGGGGCTCGCCGTCACCGGACAGCATTGGGAGTGGATAGCGGAGGCCGAAAAGAGCCGGCAGACGCAGGCCGTCACGGGACGGACCCGGGCCGACCTGCGTGCCGAGAAAGGAACAAGCCAGGAATGCAGGGACGCGCGCCGCAGCTACGAGCTCGAATCCCGCTCGCCCGAGGCCACCGAGAAAATGAAGCAGCTGATGTACGAAGCCTGCGGCATGGAGGCGCCGGCGGACACGGGCGCCGGTACCGTACAGACCATTATCGTCGGCCGGCCACACCCTCTCGCACATCCGCCTCGCCCGGGATACGGCAGACCCGGCATCATGCCGCCGGACTCTCGGGAGCCATCTCCCCAGCGCAGGCCGTTGATGAGGCGTTCAGACCAATTCGACAAGTAAGCGGCGCACTGTTGGCGCTCGCCCCTCCGCCCGCCGTTTCGCAGCAACTGACTTTCGTTCCGCCCCGCAAAAGGGCTATGATCTTTCACGACCCCCAGGTTGCGGGGTCGCCATTCAATCGCTTGCAAGGGAGACGCCTCATGGCCAAGAAAGCATCGAAGAAGTCCGCGGACGCCGTCTATAAAATCGTCGAGGTGGTCGGCTCGAGCCCGACCTCGTGGGAGGATGCCGCGCGCGCCGCCGTCGAGGCCGCCGCGAAGACGCTGCGCGACCTGCGCGTCGCCGAGATTACCAAACTCGACATGAAGATCGACAAGTCCGGCCGCGTGGTCGCCTTCCGGGCGCGCGTGTCGATGTCGTTCAAGTACGAGGGCTGATGGCGAACGGCGGCTGGGAACTGCTCGGCCTGATTCTTCTGGCCTGCGGCGCCTGGCTGTGGCTCGATAGCCTGAAGGCGCGCGATGGCGGCATCGCCGCCGCGCGCGGCGCCTGCAACAGCGAGGGCCTGCAACTGCTCGACGACACGGTGTCGCTGGCCAGCCTGCGGCTCGCGCGCAGCGAGGACGGCCGCCTGATGCTGCGCCGGGTGTACGACTTCGAATACAGCGACACCGGCGACAACCGCCGCCGCGGCAGCGTGATGCTGCTCGGCCACCGCGTGGCGCTGCTCAACGTCGGCCTGCGCGCGGTGCCGGCAGAGCGGACACTGCACTGACCCCGGCCGCGGCGCCGTGCCGCGACGACTGACTTTTCTGTTGCGCCCGGCGCTGCTTTTCACGCGGCCGGCGCGGCGCCGGTGCGGCAGCGGACCGGCGGCCGCATGCATGCGCACGACGAAGGGCTTCAGCGCGGGCAGGCCGATCAGGTGGCGCCAGCCGAACGCGGACAGCGGATGGAAAATCAGCACGTGCAGGGTCTCGACCGGCATGTCGAGCGGCACGGCCCGGTGGTGCCGCATTCCGCTGGGGTAACCGAAGCCATGCCGGCGCCGGGGCCGATCAGCAGGTTCGGTCCGGTCATGGCAGCGTACTGGAGGATGCTCCCGGAAACAGCGTCCAGCCGATGCCCAGGCCGAGCAACAGCAGCAGGGCCAGGAACAGGCCGGCGATCAGCCTCGCGGCCTTCGGCACTCTTCAACAGTTCCGCCTTGGCGGGTGGCATGAGCGGCGTCTGCGGCACGATGAACGGCGCACCTGCGTGACGGAATGCATTGGCAAGCGCGGCGGGCTTGTGAGATTCTTCGCGCATGAAACTGAACGGCATGCTCTCGCCCATCGGCAAGGCGGAGGCGCTCGACCCGGAACGCTTCCAGGCCTGGCTCGCCACCTTGCCGGCGGAACGCCCCGGCGTCGCCGCGCAGGCGCTCATGAATGAATTGCTGCGCTTTCGCACGGCCAACAGCCGCACGCGGATCAGGCTGTTCGAGGCCGGTCTCGATGCCGTGCACGGCTTGGTGCGCGGGGTCGAAAAAAGGCTGGCCGAAAGCCCGCTTCCCCTCGAGCAGGAGCTGCAACTGGTGTTCCTCGCCACCAACGCGCTGCTGAAGACGCTGGCCGCCGGCTACGCCGCGATCGCCGACGAAATCAACCAGAAATGGATCGGCATCGGCTTCGCCAAGCCGCTGCGCCTGGCTACGCTGCGCGCCATGCAGTTTCAAGCCTTGCGTCTCGACCTCGCCTACCGCGTTTATGCGCGCGGCTCGAAATCCGCCTGGTCGGAACTGCACCGTCTCTACCGCATTGCCCGCAATGCCGGCTTTGCCTTGCAGAAACCGTCAGGCGTCCAGGCCAGCGCGGAACAGATCTACATCCATGCCCTTTTGCTCGATTTCGCCGAGCCGACCAAGCTGGCCCCCGGCGAGCTGGAACGCGTGCGCTTCTACATCGGGCGCCACGCCAGGCTGGCCCAGCTCGAAGACGCCCAGGCGGTGAAGCAGGACGCACAGGGAATGGATGCCTGTTTTCTCATCAAGCCCGGAGAGGCACGCGCCGGCCGCTCACTCACGCGCACCGGCAACGCCCCAATCGAGGCGGGCGATCTGGCTCTGCGCTGCAACCGCCTGCTCGCCAAGCTGCAGGACCAGATCGGCGGCATCGAGAAGGGCATCGAGCCGGCCAGGCTCGGCCTGCCGCTGGCCGCGCGCCAGCCTGCCTATGTGATGCTGATGCGCAACCTGCACCGCCTGTGGAGCGCGCCGCCGATGCGCCGCTACAGCCGGCAGAAATTCAAGCCGCGCGTCGATCTGGTCGTCGGCTTCGACGCGCTCTGGACTTATCTCGCCGGCCCGGCCAACCGCCGCCGCACCGACGACCGGCCAGTGAAGGTCGACACCAGCGAATGGGCCATCGGCAACGAGAGTCCGGGCGGCTTTTCCTTGCAGTACATCGCCGGCAACGCGGCACCCGTTCGCGTCGGCGAAGTGGTCGGCCTGCGTCCGCGCGACCAGAGCGTGGTGCACATCTGCCTGACGCGACGCGTCGTCACCGGTGACCTGCAGAGTCTGGAACTCGGCCTGCAAAATCTGGCGCCGGGCGGCATGCCGACCATGGTTTCGCTGGAAAGCACCGACAAACACGGCAAAAAACAGGTCAAGGCCGTGCGTGTCATCGTCCTCGCCAAGCTGCCTTCCGCCAGCGAGGGGCCGGCCCTCATTGCGCCGGCGCAGACCATCCGGCCCGGCGTTTCGGTCTATCTGCAGCAGCGCAAGGGGCCGTTGCGCCTGTGGGTGAGCAAGCCGGTCGAGCAATGCCCGGGCTGCGAAGTCTTCGCACTGATCCCCTACTCTCAGCCGGGCCATGCCCGGCCGGCCGTTGCCGCTGCGGGCGCATCCGCCGCGACGCCCGCCTGACGCCGCGGCAGCCGGCGTCGCATCGAGCGCTGCGAATCAACCAGGCCTTTTCCGCTGCACCGTCGGCGGAACGCCAATCCGCTGCGGTCGCGGCTGACCGTGCCGTTGCGCGGGCCGGCTTCGGGCATAATTCCCGGCGCGATATCCCACATCCAGGCGAGCGATGCCCCCACAGACCGAACAGCTCTTCGACATATTCATAGGCCGGCAGCCGATCCTCGATCGCCAACATGCAACGATGGGCTACGAGCTGCTGTTCCGCCAGGGTCCGGAGAACCGCGCCGACATCGACTCCCCCCGGCAAGCCACGGCCCGGGTGGTGTGTTCGGCCTTCGCCGAGCTGGGCCTGTCCTCGGCCCTGGCCTCCCAGCTGGCCTTCATCAACGTCGACGAAGACTTCCTGTTCGACGACGCCATCGAGCTCCTGCCGCCGCAACAGGTGGTGCTGGAACTCGAATCAGTGCGCACCTTCGGCCCCGCTCTGCTGCAGCGCTGCCGCGAACTTGGCGCCAGGGGCTATGCCTTCAGCCTGCATTGGGCCGGCGAGTCCGGCGAGGGTCTCGTCGCAATGCTGGAAAAGCTGGACTATCTCAAGATCGACGTCGGGCCGGACATGACGGCCACCTGCAAGGCGCTGGCGACGGCTTTGCGCGGACGCCAGGTGCGCATGATCGCCGGCCGCGTCGAGACGGCCCAGAACCGGCAGGACTGCGAAAAGCTCGGCTTCGATCTGTTTCAGGGCTACTATTTCGCCAAACCCGTCGTCATTGAAGGCCGCAAGCTGGATCCGACGGCACAGGGACTCATCCGCCTCATCAACCTGCTCGGCGGCGAGGATGTCGATCTGACTGCCGTCGAAGCCGCCTTCAAGGCGGAGCCGGCGCTGCTGGCCAACCTCCTGCGGCTCACCAACTCGGTCGGCATCGGCGGCACGCTCAACTCGCGCATCACTTCGGTGCGCAACGCCATCACCGTGGTCGGCCAGCGCCAGTTGCAGCGCTGGCTGCAGCTGCTCCTCTACTCCAAGCCGGGCACGCCCCTCAGCCGCAATCCGCTGATGCAACTCGCCGCACTGCGCGGCCGCCTGATGGAGCTGGTGGCGGAGAGGCTTTATCCGCCGCGGCGCGACCTGCAGGATCTCGCGTTCATCACCGGGCTGATGTCGCTGATGCCGGCCGCGCTTGGCCTGCCCATGACGGACATCCTCGCCCACATCGCGGTGGCCTCCGATGCGCGGCGCGCCCTCTCGCGGCGCGAGGGCGAACTGGGGCAGCTGCTCGACCTGATCGAACGCTATGACGACAACGACCTGGCCGGCACCGCCGGACTGCTGGCGCGGCGCGGCAATCTGACCCTGCACGGCCTCGGCGGGCTGCTCGCCGAAGCCATCGCCTGGGTGCAGCAACTCATTGCGGGCGGCAACTGAGCCCGCGATCCGTCGCCGGCCGCGGCTCCCGCGCCTCGCCCCTTCCGGCGCGGCGGCGATGCACCGCAGGTCAGGGTGATCATGCAATTGCTTGCCTTGATCCCGCGCAATGCGTTCATCGCGGCACCTGGACGATACTTTGACATAAGTAAATCCCATCCGGAAACTGCTATGCAAGCCATGGAATACATCGAGAACCGCACCTTCGACGAGATCCGGGTGGGCGATTCCGCCACCCTGGTGCGCACCCTCCGGCCGGAGGACATCCAGCTCTTCGCCATCATGTCGGGCGACGTGAACCCCGCCCACGTCGACCCCGAGTATGCCCGCAGCAGCATGTTCCGCGAGGTCATTGCCCACGGCATGTGGGGCGGCGCGCTGATCTCCACCGTGCTCGGCACGCAGTTCCCCGGCCCCGGCACCATCTACATCGACCAGACGCTTCATTTCTCGCGTCCGGTCGGCGTGGGGGACACCATCACCGTCACTCTGACCGCGACGCGCAAGTTCGACCACAACCACCACATCCTCTTCGACTGCGTGTGCACCAACCAGGACGGCCAGAAGGTCATCCGCGGCACCGCCGAGGTACTGGCGCCGACCGAGAAGATCAAGCGTCCGCGCGTCGAACTGCCCGAAGTCACCCTCCTCGACCGCGAGGCGCGCTACCTGCACCTGCTCGAGCGCACGCGTGGCCTCGCTCCGATCCCGATGGCGGTGGTGCATCCCTGCGACAAGGAGTCCCTGCTCGGCGTCGTAGCCGCCACGCAGGCCGACCTCATCGTCCCGACGCTGATCGGTCCGAAGGCGAAAATCCTCTCGGTGGCCGAGCAACAAGGCGTGGACCTCTCCGGCGTCGCGATCATCGATGTCGAGCACAGCCACGCCGCGGCGGCCGAGGCGGTGGCGCTGGTGCGCGCCGGCAAGGCCGAGGCGCTGATGAAGGGCTCGCTGCACACCGACGAACTGATGGGCGAGGTGGTCGGCCCCAACGGCCTGCGCACGGCGCGGCGCATCAGCCACGTCTTCCTCGCCGACGTGCCGACCTATCCGAAGCCGCTGCTCATCACGGACGCCGCCATCAACATCGAGCCCGAACTCGAGTGCAAGGCCGACATCGTCAGGAACGCCATCGACCTTGCCCTGATCCTCGGCATCGTCGAACCGAAGGTGGCCATCCTCGCCGCGGTGGAGACCGTGACGCCGAAGATGCGCGCCACGCTGGACGCCGCCGCGCTGTGCAAGATGGCCGATCGCGGCCAGATCACGGGCGGCGTGCTCGACGGGCCGCTCGCTTTCGACAACGCCGTGTCCATCGTCGCCGCCAAGACCAAGGGCATCCTCTCCGCCGTGGCCGGACGCGCCGACATCCTCCTCGTGCCCGATCTGGAATCCGGCAACATGCTGGCCAAGCAACTCGAGTATCTCGCCGAGGCCCTGCTCACCGGCGTCGTCGTCGGCGCACGCGTACCCATCGTGCTCACCAGCCGCGCCGACAGCGCCGAAACGCGCGCCGCCTCCTGCGCCATCGCCGTGCTCATGGCGCATGCGAGGCGGAAAACCGCGAAAACCACCTAG
>JBDHRL010000074.1:0-13318 GCA_039807535.1 Rhodocyclaceae bacterium | reverse complement strand
TATCCCTTCTGCACCATCGAGCCGAACGTCGGCATCGTCGAGGTGCCCGATCCGCGCCTGATCCAGCTCGCCGCCATCGTCGAGCCGCAACGCGTGCAGAACGCCATCGTCGAGTTCGTGGACATCGCCGGCCTGGTGGCGGGCGCCTCCAAGGGCGAGGGCCTCGGCAACCAGTTTCTCGCCAACATCCGCGAGACGGATGCCATCGTGCATGTCGTGCGCTGCTTCCACAACGAGAACATCGTGCATGTGGCCGGCGAGGTAAAGCCGCTCTCCGACATCGAGACCATCGAGACCGAGCTGGCGCTGGCCGATCTGGCGACGGTGGAAAAGGCGCTGGCGCGCTACCGCAAGCCGGCCCAGGCCGGCGACAAGGCGGCGAAGCTGCTGGTGGCGGTGCTGGACAAGTGTGCCGCCCAGTTGAACGAGGCGAAGCCCGTGCGTGCGCTCGACCTGTCGAAGGAGGAATGGGCCAATCTCAAATCCTTCTGCCTCATCACGGCCAAGCCGACTCTGTATGCCGCCAACGTCGACGAGAAAGGGTTCGTCGACAACCCGCTGCTGGCGGCGGTGGAAGCGCATGCAGCCAAGGAAAAAGCCCCGGTGGTGGCTTTCTGCGCCGCGATGGAGGCGGAGATCGCCGATCTCTCCGACGAGGACAAAGCGGTTTTCCTGGCGGACATGGGCTTGCATGAGCCGGGGCTGAATCGCCTCATCCGCGCCGGCTACAAACTCCTCGGCCTGCAAACTTACTTCACCGCCGGTGTCAAGGAAGTCCGGGCGTGGACCATCCACGCCGGCGACACCGCGCCTCAGGCTGCCGGCGTCATCCATACCGACTTCGAGCACGGGTTCATCCGCGCCGAGGTGATTTCCTTCGCCGATTTCATCGCCTGCAAGGGCGAGCAGGGAGCGAAGGAGGCGGGCAAGATGCGGCTGGAAGGCAAGGACTACGTCGTGCGTGATGGCGATGTCATGCATTTCCGCTTCAACGTCTGACTCGTTTCCCGTTCGTGCCGAGGCCGGGACTCCGGCACGGACCGCATCGCCAAACGGCAGCGGCCTTTCCCGGTTGGGCTATCATGCCGCCATGACAACGGCGGCCGCCTCGGGATCGTGCTATCGCGGGCGTTTCGCGCCATCCCCGACAGGCCCGCTGCATTTCGGTTCGCTCGTCGCCGCAACGGGAAGCTTCCTGGATGCACGTGCCGCGGGCGGGGAGTGGCTGTTGCGCATGGAGGACGTAGACGAACCGCGCAGCCAGCCCGGCGCGGCCGATGCCATCCTGCGCACGCTGGAGAAGGCCGGATTCGCCTGGGAGGGCGAAGTGGCGTATCAAAGCCGGCGCACGCAGGGCTACCGGACCGCTTTCGAGCGACTGCGCCTCGGCGACGCGGTGTTCGCCTGCGGCTGCACCCGTCGGGAAGTGGCCGATTCCATGCTGGCGCCGGACGCCGCGCCGCGCTATCCGGGCACCTGCCGTGCGGGCCTGCCGTCGGGGCGGGCCGCACGCGCCTGGCGCCTGCGGGTCGAGCCCGGTCCGGTCTGTTTCGACGATGCATTGCAGGGTCGTGTCTGCCAGGACCTGGCGGCGGAAGTGGGCGATTTCGTGGTGCTGCGCGCCGACGGTTGCTTTGCCTATCAGCTGGCGGTTGTCGTCGATGATGCCGAGCAGGGTATTACCCAGGTCGTGCGCGGGGCCGACCTGATCGACTCCACCCCGCGGCAGATATACTTGCAGCGACAGCTCGGCCTGCCGCAACCGGCCTATCTGCACCTGCCGGCGGCGGTCAATGCGGCCGGCGAAAAGCTGTCCAAGCAGACGCGAGCCAGGCCGATCGATGGCGTGCGCCCGCAGGCGGCGCTGCTGGCGGCGCTCGAGTTTCTCGGCCAGCGCCCGCCCGCTGACCTGTTGCGGGCGACGCTCGACGAGCTGTGGCGATGGGCCATCGCGCACTGGGACCGAGCCCGCCTGCCGCGTTGCCGTTTTGCCACGGCTCCGGCAGCCTACTGCGAATGAAGGACAGACGATGATCGACGATGTTGCCGGCCTGCGCCGAATCCTGCGGCAGAACCGCACAATCGCGGTGGTGGGCCTTTCGGCCAACTGGTACCGGCCGAGCTATTTTGCGGCGAAGTACATGCTCGACCATGGCTATACGGTGATTCCGGTCAATCCCGCCTACGAGGCAGTGCTGGGACAGAAATGCTATCCCTCGCTGCGGGACGTGCCGCAAAACGTGGATATCGTCGACTGCTTTCGCCGCGCCGAAGACATTCCCGCCATCGTGCAGGGGGCCATCGACATCGGCGCGCGTGTGCTGTGGATGCAGCTCGGCGTGATCAATCCCGGGGCCGCGCGCCAGGCCGAGGCCGCCGGGCTCGAGGTGGTGATGGATCGCTGCGTGAAGATCGAATACGCGCGTCTTTTCGGAGGGCTGAACTGGTTCGGCGTGAATACCGGCATCGTTTCCGCGAAACGGCCGCCCTGCCCCGGAACTCAGTGCTTGCCGCCGTAACCGGCAATTCCGATCATCAGCCGCACCAGTTCGTAGGCCATCCAGCTGGCAAATCGGCGCAGCCAGGCGCCGCGCCGCCATTCTTCCGGGCGCAGCTCCCTGGCCCCTGCCCGTATCGCCGCCTCCAGACGGGTACGCAGTTCCGTCGCAAAACCCCGGTCGCTGACGACGACATTGGCTTCCCGTGCCAGCAGCAGGCTGAATGGGTCGATGTTGCTCGAACCGACCGTGGCCCAGCAGCAATCGACGACGGCGACCTTGGCGTGCAGAAAGCTGTGGTGGTATTCGAGGATGCGCACCCCCGCGGAGAGCAGGACGCCATACAGCGCCTGTGTGGCGTAATGCTGCAGCAGGTACTCGACCCGCCCCTGCAGCAGGATGGTGACGCGGACGCCCCGCCTTGCCGCCGCCAGCAGCGCCTGGCGAAAGCGCCTTCCCGGAAGGAAATAGGCGTTCGCCAGCAGGATTTCGTCCCGGGCCTGGCCGATCGCCTCGAGGTAGGCTTCCTCGATGTCATGCCGGTGCCCCAGGTTGTCGCGGATGAGGAAGGCGGCCCGCATCGCGCCCCGCATTTCGGTTCGGATGGGCACCGGCGTGCCGAGGCGCAGGCGGCGCCTGAAGCCGGCCCAGACCACCAGGGTCCACACGCGCCGCACGGAAGCATGAATGGGGTCGAGCAGGGGGCCTTCAAGGCGCACGGCGTAATCGAAGCGCGGCGGCGCGGGACGCGCCGCGTCGACGTCATTGACGATGTTGATGCCGCCGACAAAGGCCGTGTGCCCGTCGGCCACCGCCAGCTTGCGGTGCAGGCGGCGCAGGCGATGGCGGCGCAGGCGGAAACGGGCGACTTCCGGCCGGTAGATCAGCACCCGCACACCGGCCGCCTCGAGGGAGGGGCGGAATGCGGCGGCGAAGTTGGGCGAGCCGAAGCCGTCAACCAGGACCCGCACCGTCACGCCGCGCCGGGCGGCACGGCACAGCGCGGCGGCAACGGCGCGCCCGGTCTCGTCGTCCTCGAAGATATAGGTTTCGAGATGGAATTCGAGTCGCGCGGCGTCGATGGCATCGATCAGTGCGGGAAAGTAGTCGCGGCCGGTCTCGAGCAGGGTAATGGCGTTGCCGGACAGGAAATCCGCCTTCATGCTCCGGGCTTATTCGACGGCAATGTGCGCGGACAGTGCGGCATGGTCGGAAATCTTCGACCAGGGGCGGCCGAAGTGCACCTCGGAGCGCTCGATGCTGAAGCCGCGCACGTAGATGCGGTCGAGACGGAATACCGGCAGCGTGGCCGGGAAGCTGCGCGCCGGCTGGCCGCTGATGCCGCCGAATACCTCGACCAGGCCGAGACGTTCGGCCAGCAGGTCGCCGGCGCGGTTGTGCCAGTCGTTGAAGTCGCCGGCAATGATGAGCGGCGTATCGCCGGGACTGACTTCTTCCATGCGTGCCGCCAGGGATTGCATCTGGCGGCGGCGCGCCGCGGCCGTGAGGCCGAGATGCACGCAGACGCAATGCAGCGGTGTGCCCCAGCCGGGCACGGCGATCTCGGTGTGCAGCATGCCGCGCCGCTCGAAGCGCAGCTCGGAAATGTCCTGGTTGTGCGAGGAAAGGATGGGGAAGCGCGACAGGATGGCGTTGCCGTGATGGCCGTGGTCGTAGATGGCGTTGCCGCCATAGGCCGTTTCCGGCCAGACCCCTTCGGCGAGGAAGTCGTGCTGGCTCGCCTCCGGCCAGTCCTCCCGGCGCTCGGCGTGGCGCTCATGCAGCCCCTGCACTTCCTGCAGGAAGACGATGTCGGGATCGAGGCCGTGCAGGTGCCTGCGCAGCTCGTGGATCATCATGCGGGCCTTGAACTGCGAAAAGCCCTTGTGGATGTTGTAGGTGCAGACGTGCAGCTTGCGCACGTTGTCCTTGGCGCGCGCGGCGGCAGCCTTGCGCTTGCTGGTGACGGAGGGCTTGACCATGGTTACGACGCTTCGAGCATGCGGTTGAGCGCCACTTTGGCCAGTTCGGCTTCGTGCGCCGGCACCGAGATGCGGTTGACCACATTGCCCTCGGCGAGGTTCTCCAGGCACCAGGCCAGGTGCTGCGGGTCGATGCGACCCATGGTCGAGCACATGCAGACCATCGGCGCCATGAACTGCACGACCTTGCCCTCGGGCTTCACTTCCTCGGCGAGGCGGCTGACGAGATTCAGTTCGGTGCCGACCAGCCAGCGCGTATTGGCCGGCGCCGCCTTGATGGTCTTGATGATGGTCTCGGTCGAGCCGACGTGGTCGGACAGGCGGCAGACGTCGAAATTGGATTCGGGGTGGGAGATGACCAGGCCGTCCGGATGCTCGTTGCGGAAACGCAGGATGTGGCTCGCCTGGAACATCTGGTGCACCGAGCAGTGGCCCTTCCACAGCAGGATGCGCGCGCGGCGAACCTGCTCGGCGGAGAGGCCGCCATTCTCCAGGTCGGGATCCCAGACGACCATCTCTTCGAGCGGAATGCCCATCTTGTGGCCACTCCAGCGGCCGAGGTGCTGGTCGGGGAAGAACAGCACCTTTTCGCGCCGGGCAAATGACCACTCGAGGATTTTCGGCGCGTTGCTGGAGGTGCATACGATGCCGCCGTGTTCGCCGCAGAAAGCCTTCAGGTCGGCGCTCGAATTGATGTAGGTGACCGGAGTGAACAGCTTGTCGGCATCCCCGGCGAGGGCCTCCAGTTCGCGCCAGCAGCGCGCCACCTTGGCCAGGTTCGCCATGTCGGCCATCGAGCAACCGGCCGCGAGGTCGGGCAGGATGGAGATCTGCTCCGGCTTGGAGAGAATGTCGGCCACCTCGGCCATGAAATGCACGCCGCAGAAGACGATATACTCGGCCTTGCTTTGCGCAGCCAGGCGCGACAGCTTGAGAGAGTCGCCGGTCAGATCGGCATGGCGGTAGACGTCAGCCCGCTGGTAATGGTGGCAGAGCAGCACGGCGCGGTTGCCGAGCCGCGCGCGGGCGGCGACGAGGCGTTCCTGCGCCTGCTCGTCGGCGAGCGCGTTGAAACGGTCGAACTGGATGGTGGCGGCTTGCATGGCGATTCCAGGCGGGTCAAAACCCGCAATGCTTTCATGTGTTTAATAATGATTTTAACATTGGGGGGGTCTCAACGCCGATCGGGTTTCGGGCGGATGAGGCCATTTTGATAAAATTTCCCCGTGAAACCCTGCGTCAACATTTATCTGGTGGGCATGATGGGCGCGGGCAAGACGACGATCGGTCGGCATCTGGCCCGGCGCTTGAAGAAGCGCTTTGTCGATTGCGACCACGAAATCGAGGCGCGCACCGGGGTGCGCATTCCCCTGATATTCGAGATCGAAGGCGAGCCTGGCTTTCGCCGCCGCGAGTCGCAAGTGCTGCAGGAATTGACTCGTGAAGACGGCGTGGTGCTCGCCACCGGCGGCGGCGCCGTGCTGGATCCAGAGAACAGAAGGCGCCTGAGCGAAACCGGCCTGGTGATTTACCTTTGCGCACCCCCGGAAGAACTGTATGCCCGCACGCAGCATGATCGCAATCGGCCACTCTTGCAGGTGGCGGATCCGCTGGGCAGGATCCGCGAGCTGCATGCCTTGCGAGACCCGCTGTACCGCGAGGCAGCCGACATCGTGTTCGAGGGAGACCGGCGCTCGCCGCTCTCGGCGGCGCGCCAGCTGGAAGCGGATATCCTGAAAATATGCGAACCCTGACCGTCGCACTGGATGCGCGAAGCTATCCCATACACGTCGGCGCCGGCCTGCTGCGCCGGACAGATCTTGTCCTGGCGCAGCTGAAGGCGCCCATGGCGGCCGTCGTCAGCAACGAGACCGTTGCACCGCTCTACCTGGCGGGCTTCTCCCGGGCGCTGCGCGACGAAGGTGTGCGGGTGACAGAGATCGTGCTGCCCGACGGCGAGGCGCACAAGAACTGGCAAACGCTCAACCGCATCTTCGACGCGCTTCTGGAAAACCGCTGCGAGCGGGCAACGACGATCATTGCCCTGGGCGGCGGCGTCATCGGGGATCTCGCGGGTTTTGCCGCGGCATGCTACCAGCGCGGGGTGCCCTTCATCCAGGTGCCGACCACGCTGCTGGCGCAGGTCGACTCCTCGGTCGGCGGCAAGACCGGCATCAACCATCCGCTCGGCAAGAACATGATCGGGGCTTTCCATCAGCCGCGCCTGGTGCTGGCGGACACCGACACCCTGGCGACCCTGCCGGAGCGGGAGTTGCATGCCGGTCTGGCCGAAGTGATCAAGTACGGCCTCATTCGCGACCTGCCTTTCTTCGAGTGGCTGGAAGCCAACCTGGACAGGCTGCTGGCACGGGAGGCCGCGGCGCTGGCGCATGCGATCGAACGCTCCTGCGCCAACAAGGCCGAGTTGGTGGCCGAAGACGAGCATGAGTCCGGCCCGCGCGCCCTGCTCAACCTGGGCCACACCTTCGGCCACGCCATCGAGGCGGGACTGGGCTACGGAGAATGGCTGCACGGCGAGGCCGTTGCGGCCGGCATCGTGATGGCCGCAGAGCTGTCGCGCCGGCTGGATTGGCTCCCGGCTGAGGATTGCCGCAGAATCACGGCGCTGCTTGGCCGGGCCGGCTTGCCGACGCAGGGGCCGGCGCTGGGCGCGGATCGCTACCTGGAATGGATGGCGCTCGACAAGAAGGTCGCTGCGGGCAAGCTGCGGCTGGTGCTGCTCAGGAAAATCGGCGAGGGAGCCATTAGCGCCGAAGCCGGCCCGCCGCAAATTCGCGCCGCCATCGAGGCCTGCTGCCATGGCTGAACTCGCCGCCTATGCCGTCAGCGAAGCGAATTCGCGGGGCCGGCGGCACCCCGAGCCGACCCCCGCCGCGCGCAGCGAGTATCAGCGCGACCGCGACCGCGTCATCCACTCCACCGCCTTCCGCCGCCTCGAATACAAGACGCAGGTTTTCGTCAACCACGAGGGCGACCTGTTTCGCACCCGCCTGACGCACAGCATCGAAGTGGCGCAGATCGCGCGCACCCTGGCGCGCGCCATGCACCTGAACGAGGACCTGGCCGAGGCCATCGCGCTGGCCCACGACCTCGGCCACACGCCGTTCGGCCATGCCGGCCAGGACGCGCTGAACGCCTGCATGCGCGACCATGGCGGCTTCGAACACAATCTGCAAAGCCTGCGCACGGTCGATTTGCTGGAGGAGCGCTACGGCGCCTTCGACGGCCTCAACCTCACCTACGAGACGCGCGAGGGCATCCTCAAGCACTGTGCACCGAAGAAGGCGCCGGAACTGGGCGAACTGGGCCGGCGCTTCATCGAGGGAACGCAACCCTCGCTCGAGGCGCAGTTGTGCAATCTGGCCGACGAGATCGGCTACAACAACCACGATGTCGATGACGGCCTGCGTTCCGGGCTGATCGCCCTCGAACAACTCGACGAGGTCGGCATCTGGCGGCGGCATGTCGCCGAGGTGCGCGGCGCCTATGCCGGCATCGGCGGCCGTCGCCTGATCCACGAGACGGTGCGCCGCATGATCAACTCCCTGGCGGTCGACCTGATCGGGACGACCCGGAGCAACATCGGAGCGGCGCGCGTGGCGACGCTTGACGACGTGCGCAGGGCTGGATCCCTGGCCGCCTTCAGCGCCGCCATGCACGCCGAGCACAAGGAACTGAAGCAGTTCCTGCGCGCCAATCTTTACCAGCACTACCAGGTCCTGCGCATGACCAACAAGGCGCGGCGCATCATCAGCGACCTGTTCGGAGCCTTCATGGAGGACGCCCGCCTGCTGCCGCCCCAGTACCAGCAGAGGGCCCGCACTGACAAGCCGCGGGCCATCGCCGACTACGTGGCGGGCATGACCGACCGCTACGCCATCCGCGAACATCGGCGTCTGTTCGCGGTGGGGGAAATCTAGCCGCCAGCCTTGCGTCGAATGAGCCAGCAATTCACTCCGACCACCGGCCTGCCCGAACTCGATGCGGTGCTGTGCGGCGTGCGGCGCGGCGACAACATTGTCTGGCAGATCGAATCCCTCGAGGATTACCTGGCCCTGGTCAAGCCCTATGCCAAGGCAGCCCATGCCTCCGGCCGGCGCCTGGTCTATTTCCGCTTCGCCGACCATCCGCCGCTGGTGGGCGACGCGGAGATTCATTTTCCCGATGCGGCGGCCGGCTTCGACGTATTCGTCGACCAGGTGCACTCGATCATCGAGGCCGCGGGCCGGGAAACCTTCTACGTGTTCGACTGCCTGTCGCATCTCGCCGATGCCTGGCAGTCGGACCGCAAGATGGGGAACTTCTTTCGGCTGACCTGCCCGCGCCTGTTCGATCTTGACACGGTTACCTATTTCGGCGTTTATCGCAATCGCCACGCCAAGCCGGCCATGGGGGTGATTGCCAATACCACCCAGTTCATGATCGATGTCTTTCGCTGCCGCGCACGGCTCTACCTGCGCCCGATCAAGGTGCAGCACCGCTCGGCGGCGGCCATGAACCTGATTCATGCCTGGGAACCGGAAGGCCGTTTTCGTCCGGTGCGGGACAGCGGAACGGTGGCCGAGATACTCGCCAACTCGCAGTGGCCCGGGCTGGAGGACAACCAGATCGCCAGCCATTGGCAGAAGCAGTTCGCCGCGGCGAAACCGGTGGCGGCCGCGCGCCGCGCGGGATTTCCCGATCCGGCCGAGTGGGAGTGGTTCGCGCGCCTGAGCCGCATGCTGTTCGTTGACGACCCGGCGATGACGCGGCTGATCGACGAATATCTGACGCTCGACGACCTGCTGACGGTGCGCAGCCGCATGATCGGCACCGGCACCATCGGTGGCAAGGCGCTGGGCATGCTGCTCTCGCGTGCGGTGCTGCGGCGCGACGCGCCGCAGCTCGAAGCCCGGCTCGAAGCCCATGACTCCTTCTATATCGGCACCGACGTGTTCGACACCTTCATCGTGCACAACGAGCTGTGGTGGATCCGCCGCCGCCAGCGCGATCCGGCCAGATATCTGGACGAGGTCGACGAAGCACGCCGGCGTGTGCTGGCCGGCACGTTCTCGCCGACGACGCTGCGCCAGTTCGAGGGCATGCTCGAATATTTCGGAGAGTGGCCGTTCATCGTGCGTTCGAGCTCGCGCCTGGAGGATCGTTATGGCAACGCCTTCGCCGGCCAATACGACAGCGTGTTCTGCGCCAACCGCGGCCCATGGGAACGGCGCCTCGGCGACCTGCTCGACGCCGTCCGCCAGGTCTATGCCAGCACCATGAGCGAGCAGGCGCTGCGCTACCGCGAGCGGCGCGGCCTGCTGGGCGAGAACGAGAAGATGGCGGTGCTGATCATGCGCGTCTCGGGCACCGCCGGCGGGCGCTATTTCCATCCGCACGCGGCCGGCGTCGGCCTGTCGGTGAATCCCTATCGCTGGAATCCGCGCATCGACATGAAGGCCGGCGTGGTCCGGCTGGTGGCCGGGCTGGGCACGCGCGCGGTGGACCGCAACGACGACGACTACACGCGCCTGGTGGCATTGAACGCGCCCGAGCTGCGTCCGGAAACCAATTTCGGCGACATCGCGCGCCATGCCCAGCGGCGCATGGACGCCATCGACTTGCTGCAGAACAGGGTGGTCAGCGGCCCTTTTGCCGAGATGGTGCGCGACCATCCGGATTTCCCCCTCGATCTGTTCACCACGCGCGAGGACGCCGGCAAGCCGGCCTTCCTGACCTTCGACCGGCTGCTCGGGGATACGCCTTTCGTCGCGGATCTGCGCGCCATGCTGGCGCAATTGCATGCCGCTTATCGCTATCCGGTGGAAATCGAGTTCGCGCTCAACGTTCCGGCGGAGGGCGGCTACCGCATCAACCTGCTGCAATGCCGGCCACTGCAGGTGCGCAGCCTGGAAGGCGAGGCCGGCATCGAAGCGCCCGCAGGCGCGCCCCACCTCTTCGAGGCGCAGGGCGCGGTCATCGGGCCGAGCCGGGGGGTACGGCCGGACCGGCTCGTTTATGTCGTCCCGTCCCGCTACGCCGCCCTGCAGCAGGACGGCCGTCTGGACGTGGCCCGCCTCATCGGTTCGATCAACCGTGCCAGCGCCGATCGTACGCTGGTGCTGCTCGGCCCCGGCCGCTGGGGCACCCGCGACGCCTGGCTGGGACTGCCGGTGAGCTTCAGCGAGATCAACCAGGTGGCGGCGCTCTGCGAGATCGTTGCGATGAATGACAATCTGATTCCCGATGTCTCGCTGGGCACCCACTTTCTGAACGAGCTGATCGAAGCGGACATGCTCTATTTCGCCCTCTTTCCCACGCGCGCCGGCAATTGCATCGACGAGGCCGACCTGCTGGCGCGGCCCAACCGACTCGCCGAAATCCTCCCCGGTGCCCGCCAGTTCGAAAACATAGTGCATGTGGTTGATTTCGAACCGGGTTCGACCGCCCTGTGCGCGGATGCCGAGAACCAGCGGGTGATCATGGCGCTGACGAAAGTCTAGCGGGCCCAGAAAATCATTGCGCGGGCAATCGCGCGGCTGTATATTTTCACGCCCCGTTTTTTTGGCCCCGGACTGCCGGACGGCGTACCCGCCCGTTTGGGTTGGCCAATTTCCACGCAAACACGAATACGAATCGAGAGGAACCGGAATATGAAATACAAGAATCTGACGGATTTCATGGACTACGTGCAGGCAAGGGATCCGAATCAGCCCGAATTTCTCCAGGCCGTGCAGGAGGTGATGGCAAGTCTGTGGAGCTTCATCAGCGCCAATCCAAAATACGCCGACGCGGCGCTGCTGGAACGCCTGGTCGAACCCGAGCGCGCCATCCAGTTCCGCGTGGCCTGGACGGATGATCAGGGACAGGGGCAAGTCAATCGCGCGTTTCGCATCCAGCACAGCTCCGCCATCGGCCCCTTCAAGGGCGGCATGCGCTTCCACCCCTCGGTCAATCTCTCCATCCTGAAATTCCTCGCCTTCGAACAGACCTTCAAGAACGCGCTCACCACCCTGCCCATGGGCGGCGGCAAGGGCGGATCGGATTTCGACCCCAAGGGCAAGAGCCGCAATGAGGTGATGCGCTTCTGCCAGGCGCTGATGGTCGAACTCTATCGCCACCTCGGGCCGGATACCGACGTGCCCGCCGGCGATATCGGCGTCGGCGGCCGCGAGGTCGGTTTCATGGCCGGCATGATGAAGAAACTGTCCAACAACGCCGCCTGCGTGTTCACCGGCAAGGGCCTGTCCTTCGGCGGCAGCCTGATCCGCCCGGAAGCCACCGGCTACGGCCTGGTGTATTTCGTGCAGGACATGCTGGCGCGCAAGAACATGAGCTTCGAGGGCAAGCGCGTTTTGGTGTCCGGCTCCGGCAACGTTTCGCAGTACGCCATCGAGAAGGTGCTGGAATTGGGCGGCAAGGTGGTGACCTGCTCCGACTCGCATGGCACGGTCGTCGACGAGGCCGGCTTCACGCGCGAGAAGCTCGAGGCCCTGATGGACATCAAGAACAACCACTACGGGCGCGTGTCCGAATACGCCGAGCGCTTCAAGCTGAAGTATGCGGTTGGCCAGAAGCCCTGGGGCATTCCGGCCGATATCGCGCTTCCCTGCGCGACGCAGAACGAGATCGACGGCGAGGACGCCCGGATGCTGGTGAAGAACGGCGTCCAGTGCGTGGCAGAAGGCGCCAACATGCCTTCCAACCTCGACGCGGTGCATGTCTTCCTTGACGCCCGGATCCTGTACGGCCCGGGCAAGGCGGCCAACGCCGGCGGCGTGGCGACCTCGGGCCTGGAAATGACGCAGAACGCGATGCGCCTGCCCTGGGAGCGCCACGAGGTCGATGCGCGCCTGCGCATCATCATGACCGACATCCACAGCAACTGCGTGCAATACGGCGAAAAGGACGGCTTCGTCAATTACGTCGACGGCGCGAACATTGCCGGCTTCGTCAAGGTCGCTGACGCCATGATGGCGCAAGGCACCTACTGACCCCCTCTTCCGCCCCGGCCGGCAGGCCGGGGTTTGCGCAACAAAGCAAGGCAACCGACATGGACCGTCCCCGGCAAGAAGGCCTGTATGACTCCCGCAACGAGCATGACGCCTGCGGCGTCGGCTTCGTCGCCAACATCAAGAATCGCAAGAGCCACGCCATCGTCGAGCAGGGCCTGCAGATCCTGAAGAATCTCGAGCATCGCGGCGCCACCGGTTACGATCCGCTGCTCGGCGACGGCGCCGGCATCCTGATCCAGATTCCAGACGCCTTCCTGCGCGAGGAGATGGCGAAACGGGGAGTCGTCCTGCCGCCGGCGGGGGAGTACGGCGTCGGCATGGTCTTCCTGCCGCGCAATTCCGAGAGCCGGCGCGCCTGCGAGGCGGCCATTGAGCGCACGGTACGCTACGAAGGCCAGGCGGTGCTCGGCTGGCGCGACGTGCCGCGGGACAATGCCGGCCTCGCCCGGGCGGCGCGCGATTGCGAGCCGGTGATCCGCCAGGTCTTCATCGGGCGCGGCGCCGGCCTGTGCGACCAGGACGCCTTCGAGCGCAAGCTCTACGTCATCCGCAAGGAGGCGGGCCATCGCGTCCAGGCGCTCAGGCTCGACGACGGCAGGATGTTCTACGTGCCGTCGCTGTCCACGCGCACGCTGGTCTACAAGGGCATGCTGCTCGCCGACCAGGTCGGCCAGTACTTCCTCGACCTGCAGGATCTGCGCCTGGTCACGGCGCTGGCGCTGGTGCACCAGCGCTTTTCCACGAACACTTTCCCCACCTGGGACCTGGCCCACCCCTTCCGCCTGATCGCCCACAACGGCGAGATCAACACCCTGCGCGGCAA
>JBDHRL010000073.1:0-13503 GCA_039807535.1 Rhodocyclaceae bacterium | reverse complement strand
CCGCTGACCTCTTGCATGCCATGCAAGCGCTCTCCCAGCTGAGCTATACCCCCACAGAGGAGCGCGCATTATACGGACGGCCAGCAGGCTTGTAAAGCGCAAGCCCCTCGCCAGACTGCCCCTGCCTGCTGTTCTGGCGAAATTGCAAAACCACTGATTTTCGTGGATAATGCAGCGCTTTTCGGGCGGCCACATTCGCCGCTCCCTGTTCGACAGAGGATCCCATGAAAGCCGACATCCATCCGAACTACGTCGAGATCGACGTCACTTGCAGTTGCGGCAACAAGTTCAAGACCCGCTCGACCAGCGGCAAGCCCCTGCAGATCGAAGTCTGCTCCGCCTGCCATCCGTTCTACACGGGCAAGCAGAAGATCGTCGACACCGCCGGCCGGGTCGAGCGCTTCCGCCAAAAATACGGCACGAAGAAGCAGGCTGCCGTCTGAGTCGGACGGCTGCGCATCGAAAAGGCAGCTTCGGCTGCCTTTTTTGCTTTGCGCGCACCGCCTTTCGGTACAATCTGCCCGCCGGCACAACGCCGCATCGCCGACCTTGGCAACCATGGTTGGATGGAGCTTGGCGGTTGCCGTCGGCACGCAAGGCGTTTCACGCTGAATAACAACCCGGACCACGCCTAAATGCTGCTGCGCCTGCCCTTTGCCTTTCCGCCGCGCGGCGTGGTGCTGATCGTTTTTTGCGCACTGTTCCTCCTGCCCGGCCTCGTCGGCCACGATCCCTGGAAAAACGAGGATGCCATGCACTTCGGCGTGGCGTTCTCCATTGTCGATGGCGGCAACTGGCTGGTACCGCAACTGGCCGGCGAGGCCTGGCTCGACTCGCCGCCTCTGTACTATTGGGTCGCCGCAGTTCTGGCCAAGACTGCCGGGCTCGCCCTGCCCCTGCACGACGCTGCCCGACTGGCCTCCGGCCTGTTCGTCGGGATCATGCTGTTTTGCCTGGGCAGTGCGGCGCACCTGCTCGTCGGCCGTGAAGCGGGGCGCGGCGCGGTGCTGATTGCCATCGGCACGCTGGGCCTCCTGGTGCATGCCCACGAAAGCCAGCCTGCCACCGCGCTTCTGGCCGCCACGGCGATGACCTACCTCGGCCTCGCGTTGCTGCCGCAGCACCCCTTGCGCGGCGGGTTCCTGGCCGGTGCCGCGCTCGGCCTGGGTTTCCTCACCAATGGCGTGCAGGCCCTGCTCATTCTGGCGCCGATGCTGATGCTCCTGCCGCTCGTCTCCTCCCATCTGCGCAACCCGCAGGCGGTGCGCGGCATGCTTGCCGCCCTGGCCGTGGCGGGGCCGCTCATCCTGGCCTGGCCGCTGGCGCTCTCCTGGCGGGATCCTGACGCGCTGAGCTTGTGGTGGTCGCTGGAAATGGCCGACCTGCAACTGCACGAGAACTGGCCGCTCACGCTGTGGGAATACCTCAAGATACTCGGCTGGTTCGCCTGGCCGGCCCTGCCGCTCGCCTTGTGGACATTGTGGAAGGAGCGGCGGCACCTGCGCGAGCCGCGTATCCTCATCCCGCTCTCTTCGTTCATCGTCCTGCTTGCCGTGCAACCGGCCTTCTTCCAGTTGCGCAGCCTGAATGCCCTGCCGCTGCTGCCGCCGCTGATCCTGCTGGCCGCACCGGCGACGCTGTCGCTGCGACGGGGCGCGGCAAATGCCCTGGACTGGTTCGGCATGATGACTTTCACCCTGCTTGCCGGTCTCGTCTGGCTGGGCTGGCTGGCCATGGTCGCCGACATGCCCTATCGCTTCGCCCGCAAGCTCGCCAAAATCGAGCCGGGCTTCGTCGGACATTTCTCCCCCGTCGCCTTCGTCGCCGCGCTGGCGCTCACCCTGGCCTGGCTCTGGCTGATCTTTGCCAGTCCGCGCTCGCCTCAGCGAGGCAGCGTCCATTGGGCGGCCGGTGTCGTGTTGTGCTGGGGCCTGATCGTCGCCCTATGGACGCCATGGATTGACCATGGCCGCAGCTATCGCGCCGTTTTCAGCAGCCTGCAGGCAGCAGTGCCCCCCATCGATGGCTGCGTCGGCGGCCGCAGCCTCGGCAACACGCAGCGGGCCGCCCTGCACTACTTCACCGGCATCGTCCTGCAGCGCGAAGGCCTCCGCCCCGCATCCCAGTGCCGCTACTATCTGATCCAGGGCACGGCGCAAAGCGAGCCCTTGCCGCCTGGCCGCGGCTGGCGCAAGATCTGGGAGGGCGGCCGGCCCAGCGACCGCAACGAACGCTTCCGCTTCTACGTCAGGCAATGAAGCCGCTCACGCAAACTCTGCAATGGCAAGCCCTCGTCGCGCATCGCGACGCGCTGGCGGGGCAGCATCTGAACCGGCTCTTCGCCGCCGACCCGGCACGCTTTGCCAGGCTCTCGCTGCGCTGCGGCGACCTGCTGGCGGACTTCTCCAAGCAGCGTCTCACCGCCGAAACGCTCGATCTCCTCGTCCGGCTCGCAGATACGCGCGACCTCGCCGGATTTATTCACCGCATGACCGCCGGCGAGGCCATCAACGCCACGGAAAACCGCGCCGCCCTGCATATCGCCCTGCGCGCCGAACGGCCCTACCGCGTCGGTGGCAAGGACGTATTTCCGGAAGTAATCGCCACGCGCAAACGCATGCGCGAACTCAGCGACGCCGTCCGCGCCGGCGACTGGCGCGGCAGCAGCGGCAAGTCCATCAATGCTGTCGTCAACCTCGGCATCGGCGGCTCCGACCTCGGCCCGCGCATGGCCGTGCAGGCGCTCGGTGCCTACGCCGATGCGAAGCTCGCCGTGCGTTTCGTCGCCAACATCGACCCGGCCGAATTCTCCGGCACGGTGCGCGACCTCGACCCGGCGCGCACGCTGTTCATCGTTTCCTCGAAAACCTTCACGACGCAGGAGACGCTGGCCAATGCCCGCGCCGCCAAAGCCTGGCTCGGCGGCGCCGACCCGGCGCGCCACTTCCTCGCCGTCAGCAACAATGTCACCGCGGCGCAGGCTTTCGGCATTCCTGCCGGAAACTGCCTCGCCATGCCGGAATGGGTGGGCGGCCGCTTCTCGATGTGGTCGGCCATCGGCCTGCCGGTCGCCTGTGCGATCGGCATGGATGCTTTCGAGGACCTGCTCGCCGGCGCGCGCGAGATGGACGAACATTTCCTGTCTGCGCCCTACGCCGGAAACCTGCCGGTGGTGATGGCCCTCGTCGGTCTGTGGAACATCGACTTCCTCGGCGCCGAATCCCTCGCCGTCATCCCCTATGCGCACCGGCTTGGCCTGCTGCCGGCCTACCTGCAGCAGCTCGAGATGGAAAGCAATGGCAAGCGCATCACGCTCGACAACCAGGACGTCGGTTGCGCCACCGCGCCCATCCTCTGGGGCATGGCCGGATCGGTCGGCCAGCACGCCTTCCATCAACTGTTCTACCAGGGCACGCGGCTGACGCCGATCGACTTCGTCGTGCCCGTGGGCGACGCCGGCCCGGAGCAGGAGGCGCTGGTCGCCAATGCCCTGGCGCAGAGTGCCGCCGTGATGAAAGGCAAAACGCTCGAGGAAGCGAAAGACCAGTTGATCGCTGCCGGGAAAACCGAAGCGGAAGCGGCGCGGCTGGCGCCGCACCTGGCCTGCCCGGGCAATCAGCCGAGCACGACGCTATTGATGCCGAACCTGACGCCGCGCACGCTGGGCAGCCTCATCGCGCTCTACGAACACAAGGTGGCGGTGCAGGGCTGCCTGTGGGGCATCAACAGCTTCGACCAGTGGGGGGTAGAGCACGGCAAGCAGATGGCGCGCGAGATATTGCCGAAGATGCTTTCCGGCGAAGGCGAATTCGACGCCTCGACCGACGGCCTGCTTTCCGTCATCCGCGCCTGGCGGAAAGCCTGATCACATCCTGATGAAGTTGTCGCGGTAGTAGCGCAATTCCTCGATCGACTCGTGGATGTCCGCCAGCGCCGTATGCGCGCCCTTCTTCACCACGCCCTTGTAGACCTCCGGCTTCCAGCGCCGCGCCAGCTCCTTCAGCGTGCTGACGTCCAGGTTGCGGTAGTGGAAATATGCCTCCAGGCCGGGCAGCCAGCGCGCCATGAAGCGGCGGTCCTGGCAGATCGAGTTGCCGCACATCGGCGAGGTGCGCTCGGGCACATGCTGGCGCATGAACTCGAGCAGCTGCACCGTCGCCGCTTCCTCGTCGATCCGCGAGGCGCGTACCTTGTCGACAAGGCCCGACTTGCCATGGGTGCTCTTGTTCCAGTCGTCCATGGTGCCGAGCACGTCGTCGGACTGGTGCACCACCACCACCGGCGATTCGGCCAGGGTGTTGAGCGCGCTGTCGGTCGCCACCATGGCGATCTCGATGACGCGATCGCGATCGGGATCGAGGCCGGTCATCTCCATGTCCAGCCAGATGAGGTTGCTGGGGTCCTGTGCCATAATCGCCCGAGAACTTGCAAAGCCCGGATTCTGTCATAGTTTCAGCCCGATACGCACCACCATGCCCCTTTTCACCATACTGTTTCTCGTTGCCCTCGGCCTGACCGCTGCGCTGCGCCTGTGGCTGGCGCAGCGCCACGTCCGCCATGTCGCCACGCACCGCAGCGCCGTGCCCGAGGCCTTCCGCACAACCATCACGCTGGAAGCCCACCAGCGGGCGGCCGACTACACCACGGCCAGGGTGCGCCTGACCATGATCGAGGTCGCCATCGGGTCTCTCTTCGTGCTGGCGCTCACCCTTGGCGGCGTCCTGCAGGCCCTTCATGCGGCGTGGGCGGCCCTCGGTCTCGACGGCCTCACGCATGACATGGCCTTCATCGCCAGCCTCGTCGCGCTGAGTTCATTGGCCGACCTGCCCTTCTCGCTCTATCGGACCTTCGTCATCGAAGCCCGATTCGGCTTCAACAAGATGACGCTGCGCCTGTTCCTCGTCGACCTCGCCAAGGGCGCACTGCTCGGCGCGCTGATCGGCCTGCCGGTGCTCGCGGCGGCGCTCTGGCTGATGGAACGGATGGGCGAGTACTGGTGGCTATACGTCTGGCTGCTCTGGCTCGGCTTCAACCTGCTGGCCCTGCTCATCTACCCGACCGTGATCGCGCCGCTCTTCAACAAGTTCACGCCGCTCGCCGATGCACCCCTGAAGGAACGCATCGAGGCGCTGCTGACGCGCTGCGGCTTCCGCTCGGGCGGACTTTTCGTCATGGACGGCTCGAAGCGCTCGGCGCACGGCAACGCCTACTTCACCGGCTTCGGCCGGGCCAAGCGCATCGTCTTCTTCGACACCCTGCTGGAGAAGCTGGCGCCCGCAGAGATCGAGGCGGTGCTGGCGCACGAACTGGGCCACTACAAGCGCCGCCACGTCTGGAAGCGCATCGGCCTGCTGGCGCTGGCGAGCTTCGGTTTCCTCTGGCTGCTCGGCATGTTGATCGACGCCCCCTGGTTCTACGCGGGACTCGGCATGACCTCACAGGGCGCCGCCCCCGCGCTGGCGCTGTTCTCGCTGGCGATTCCGGCGTTCACCTTCCCGCTGTCGCCGCTGTTGAGCGCGCTGTCGCGCCGGCACGAATACGAGGCCGATGCCTATGCAGCACGGCAGACGCGGGCCGGCGACCTCGTCGCCGCGCTGGTCAAGCTCTACCGCGACAACGCCGCGACGCTGACGCCCGACCCGCTCTACTCGACGTTCTACGACTCCCACCCGCCGGCGGCGGCGCGCATTGCCCACTTGCAAACCGCATAGGAGATGGCCATGAACAGAATTCTGCTTCTGATCCTGTCTGTGCTGCCGCTGACGGCCGTGGCCGATCCATTCCCCAAGGGCGATCCGGCAACAGGCAAGAAGCTGCACGACGCCAAGTGCGTCGCCTGCCACCAGCGCCTTGTGGGCGGCGACGGCTCGGACCTCTACACGCGCATCGACCGCAAGATCCAGACGCCGAAGGCGCTGCTGCAGCGCATCGCCGCCTGCAATGCGCAGGTGAATGCCGGCTGGTTCCCCGAGGACGAGGAGCATGCCGCCGCCTACCTCAACCGGCAGTACTACAAGTTCAAATAACATGGGTCGCGCCTGACCATGCACGGCACGGTCGTCGCCGCCTTCGGCCGACAGTATGAAATCGAACTCGACGGCGGCGGCCTGGCCCTGTGCTATCCGCGCGGCAAGAAAAGCCATGTCGCCTGCGGCGACCGCGTCACTGTCGATCTCTCGGCGCCGGGCCACGGCGTCATCGCCGCCGTGGCGCCGCGCCGCACCCTGCTCTACCGCAGCGACGCGCATCGCCAGAAGCTCTTCGCCGCCAACGCCACGCAGGCGGTCATCGTCGTCGCCACCGAACCGAGCTTCAGCGACGAACTGGTGACGCGCTGCATCGTCGCCGCCGAGCAGCAGCATCTGCATGTGCTCATCGTGTTGAACAAGATCGACCTCGCCGACCGCCTCGAGGCGGCGCGGCGGCAGCTCGCGCCCTTCCGCGATCTCGGCTATCCAGTGATCGAGCTGACCGCCAGGCAAGGCGCGGAGGCACTGCGTCCCCGCTTGGCCGGGCAGTGCAGCGTGCTGGTGGGCCAGAGCGGCATGGGCAAGTCGACGCTCATCAACGCCCTGCTGCCCGAGGCGCAGGCCGCCGTGCGCGAAGTCTCCGAGGCGCTGGATTCCGGCAAGCACACCACCACCCATGCGCGGCTCTACCGCCTCGACGGCGAGACCCGCCTGATCGACAGTCCCGGCATGCAGGCTTTCGGCCTGGCACACCTGACGCGCGCCGAGATCGAACAGGGCTTCCGCGAATTCCATCCGCATCTCGACAAGTGCCGCTTCCGCGACTGCCGCCACGATCGCGAGCCGGACTGCGCCCTGCAGGCCGCCGTCGCCACCGGAAGCATCGCGCCGCGCCGACTCGAGCAGTTCCACGCCCTCTGCACCTCCTGCGGCAAGTCGCGGCAAAAGTCAGTCGCTGCAGCACGGCGGTGAAACCGCTACACTCGCTTCCGCATGGAAAGCCTCCTCTACTGGATCGGTCTGGCCGCCGTCGCGGTAAACGCCCTGACCGGCGTGCTCGACGCCGGCCGCAAGCAGATGGACCTCGTCGGGGTGACGATGGTCGGCTGCGCCACGGCGCTCGGCGGCGGCACGGTGCGCGACCTGTTGCTGGACCGAACGGTATTCTGGATCGGCGACCAGACCTACCTCGTCGTCGCGCTGGCGACGACGCTGGCGGTTTTCTTCGCCGTGCGCGGCCTGCGCCTGCCGCCGCGGCTGTTCCTCATCCCGGATGCGGTCGGCCTGGCGCTGTTCACCATCGTCGGCACCCAGATCGCGCTGGAATGGCAGGCGCCCTGGCTGGTGGCCAGCCTGCTCGGCGTCATCACCGGCGTGGTCGGCGGCGTGCTGCGCGACGTGCTCTGCAACGAGGTGCCGCTGATTTTCGTGCGCGGCGAACTCTACGCCTCGGCCGCCTGGTTCGGTGCCCTGACGCTGACCGGCCTGCAGGCGCTCGGCGTCTCGCCGGTGATCGCCGCCTGGAGCGGCATGGCGGTGGTGCTCGCCGCCCGCCTGCTCGCCATGGCCTACCGCATCACCCTGCCGACCTATTCCGAACGCAGCAAATGAAACGGGCCGGTCGCCCGGCCCGTTTCCGCAGTGTCGGCAAGTATCGCCCTACAGGCGCTCCCAGATCGTCGTGATGCCCTGGCCGCCACCGATGCACATCGTGGCAAGGCCGTAGCGGCCGTTGGTGCGGATCAGTTCGTGCAGCAGCTTGGTGACGATCACGGCGCCGGTGGCGCCAACCGGATGGCCGAGCGCGATGGCGCCGCCGTTGACGTTGGTCCTGGCCGGGTCGAAGCCGAGGCCCTTGGCCACGGTCAGCGACTGCACGGCAAACGCCTCGTTGGATTCGATCACGTCGATCTTGTCCAGCGTGAGGCCTGCCTTCTGCAGCGCGACCTTGGTCGAGGGAATCGGGCCCTCGCCCATGACGTCGTTCGGCACGCCGGCGATGGCATAGGCAACCAGTCGCGCGATCGGCTTGTGGCCGCCGGCGGCCGCCTTGGCGGCATCGGCCAGAATCAGCGCGGCGGCGGCATCGTTGATGCCCGAGGCGTTGCCGGCCGTTACCGTGCCATCCTTCTTGAACGCCGGCTTCATCTTGGCCAGCGTCTCCATCGTCGTGCCGGCGCGCGGATGCTCGTCGGTGTCGAATACCACGTCGCCCTTGCGGGTCTTCAGGGTGATCGGCGCGATCTGCGACTTGAAGCGGCCTTCCGCGATGGCCTTCGCCGCGCGCGTCTGCGACTCGACGGCGAAGGCGTCCTGCT
Source organism: Rhodocyclaceae bacterium (assembly GCA_039807535.1). Lineage (GTDB taxonomy): Bacteria > Pseudomonadota > Gammaproteobacteria > Burkholderiales > Rhodocyclaceae > Desulfobacillus. The sequence goes on along the minus strand of JBDHRL010000073.1, from coordinate 5,216 downwards.
GCTCGCGCCCGATGCCGTGCTTGGTCGCCAGGTTCTCGGCGGTGATGCCCATGTGGCCGACGCCGAACGGGTCGGTCAGCACGGCGACCATGGCATCGATCGCCTGGGTATCGCCCATGCGCGCACCGGAACGCAGCGTCGGCATCAGGTAGGCGCCGCGCGACATCACCTCGACGCCGCCGCCGAGCGCGAAATCGGCGTCGCCGAGCAGGACGGCCTGCGCCGAGCTGACAATGGCCTGCTGCGACGAGCCGCACAGGCGGTTGACCGCGAACGCCACTGAATCCATCGACATGCCGGCCTGGATGGTCGACACCCGCGCCACATAGGCATAGCGCGATTCGGTCGGGATGCAATTGCCGACCGTGGCGAAGCCGATCTGCTTCGGATCCACGCCGGAACGGGCAATCGCCTCCTTGAATACAACGCCGCCGAGCTCGGCCGGCTCCATGCCGGCGAGCGCGCCGTTGAAGGTGCCCACCGCGCTGCGCACGGCGCTCAGAACCACTACTTCTCTTTTGTCAGCCATTTCGTCACTCCTGAAAGGAAATCAACCTGCCCAGCTGGCGATGCCGAGCAGCACCAGCAACAACAGACAGAGCACCAATGTGCGCCATACCAATCCGATTCCGCTCTGCATGAAATCGGCGTCGGCCTCCTCTCCCAGCCCCAGTTCGGGTCTTACCAAAACTTCGCCCGATTCGACGATCGGCAGTCCCAGGCGCACGCCCAGCGCGCCGGCACCGCTTGCCAGCAGTATACCCGCTGCCTCGTCCGGCCAGCGCGCCGCCTGGGTGCGCCAGCAATACACCGCATCCTCGAAATCGCCGACGATGGCGAAGGCCGCCGCGGTGATGCGCACCGGCAGCCAGTCGATGACGGCAAAGGCGCGGCCGGCAAAGCGGCCGAAGGCGCCGAACTCGGCGTCGTGGCGCGCGCCCCAATGGCGGGAGAAATAGTAGGCCAGGCGATACATGAGGGCGCCGGCCGGCCCGGGCAGCAGGACGAACCAGACCACCACGGCGAAGACATGCCGATGCGCGGCGACCAGCGCCTCCTCCATCGCCAGGCGGGCAATCTCGGTGGCATTGAGGCCGTCGGCCGAACGGCCGCGCCACTCGCCGAGCAGCGCCCGGGCGCGCTCCGTCTCGCCCATGCGCAGCGCCAGATGGATGTCCGTGTAGTAGTGGCTGAACTGACGGAAGCCCAGCGCCAGATAGAGGATCGCCACGTTCCAGACAAAGCCGAGCAGCGGATTCACCGCCATCAGCGCCAGATAGACGGCAGCGCAGGCGATCGTCGCCGGCAGCACCGCGAGCAGCCAGGCGATCATGCCGTGGCGCTCCTGGCCATCGTTGAAATATCCCTCGAAGAAGCCCGCGTAGCGCGCCAGCGGCTCGGCCACCGCCTTGCGCCCGGACAGCGGGCGCACCTGCTCCAGCAGCAGGACGACAATGAGGGAGATGACGATCATGGGAGGCGCGGCAGCGACACGTCTGGAAAACGGCGTGATTATCGCATCAGTCGCCGTAGAGCAGGCGGTACAGGCTCACCAGCATGCCGGCCGTGGCACCCCAGATGAAATGGCCCGCGTAGGGCATGGCGTAGTAGTGGCGCATGACGCCGCCGATCTCCATGCTGTGACGCTGATGGTTGGCCGGATCGAGGAAGAAGCTGAGCGGCGTCTCGAATATCTCGGCCACTTCGTAGCTGTCCGGATTCAGTGCGAAGGGTGGCCGCACCAGGCCAACCACCGGCGTGACGCGAAAGCCGGTGCCGGTGCGGTATTCGGGCAAGAGCCCCAGCACCTCGATCAAGGCGGGATCCAGGCCGATCTCCTCTTCCGTCTCGCGCAGGGCCGTGAACACGGGCGACGGATCGGTCGGTTCGCTGCGCCCGCCGGGAAAGCTTACCTGGCCGGCATGATCGCTGAGATGGGCGGTACGCTGGGTGAACAGCACGGTCAGTTCCCCCGGCCGCTCGATCACCGGCACGAGGACTGCGGCAGAAGTCAGTCCCGCCGGCACGGCGTCCTCCTCGACGGCCTCCAGCCGGCGCGGCCCGGCAAGGCGCTGACGCAGCCAGTCCGCCGTCGGCAGGCTGTCCGGATGGGGAAAATGCGGCTTGCCTTTCAAGGTTCAGTAGCGCTTGCGCAGCGTCAGGGTCTGACCGTCGCGCTTCATTTCCATGCGATTGAGGAAGCTCATGCCGAGCAGCGCCATCGGCATGTCATGCTGGTGCACGATTCCCTCGACCTCGTTCAGAGTGACGTCGCCCACGCGCACGCTGCCCAGCGTGACCAGCCAGGCCTGGATGACGCCGTTCGCCGTCTGCACCATCACCGGGCGCGCATTGGCCAGACTGACATTGGCGCGGCGGGCATCGGCGGCGCCCAGCGCAACGCTGGTGGCGCCGGTGTCCACCATGAAGCGGATCGTCGCGCCGTTGACCGTACCGGTGGTGATGAAGTGACCGCGCCCGTCGGCTGTCAGGCTGGCGGACTGGGCGCCGCCGCCGTCGCCGCCCGAATGGGCATGCTGGCCGATGGCCAGCCGCTGGCGCTTGCCGCCGACATCGACCGTGGCGCTGTCCTGATCGACGGCAAGCAGCCTGACGCCGCCGACATTGGTGCCGATTGCAACGGTGCGCGGTTCGCCGCCATCGATGACCAGCACGGCCTTGCCGGGGAACAGGCCGACCAGGCCGACTTCGACGGCGCAGGCCGGCATCGCGACCAACGCGCAGAGGCTAGAATATGCCGTGCGCCGCAGCCATTTGTCCATCATGATGCCCGTTGCCATCTTCCGTCATTTCCCCACCGAGGGTCCTGGCTATTTTGCCACATTCCTCGAGCGCCACTCGATCCCCTGGCTGCTCTTCCGCGTCGACGAAAACGAAACCGTGCCGGCCACGCCGGACGGTTTTTCCGGGCTCGCGTACATGGGTGGCCCGATGAGCGTCAACGACCCCCTGCCCTGGATCAAGCCGGCCTGCCGCCTGATCCGCGCCGCCGTCGCCGCCGGACTGCCCGTCCTCGGCCATTGTCTGGGCGGCCAACTCATCGCCAGGGCGCTCGGCGGGGCCGTCACGAAAAACCCGGTGAAGGAGATCGGCTGGGGACCGGTGCGGGTGCTGGACAACGCGGTGGCACGCGAATGGTTCGGCGGCCTCGCAGGCTTCGAGACGTTCCATTGGCACGGCGAGACCTTCAGCATCCCGCCCGGCGCGGCTCGCCTGCTGGAGAGCGCACATTGCGCCAACCAGGCCTATGCGCTGGGCAAGGTCTTCGGCATGCAGTGCCATGTCGAGATGACGGAGGAGATGATCCGGCAGTGGTGCCTTGACGGCGCCGGGGAAATCGCCGCCTCGGACAGCCCTGCCGTGCAGACACCCGAGGCCATGCAGGCAGATATGGGACGCAAGGTGGCGGCGCTCAGCGCCGTCGCCGACCGCATTTACACGCGCTGGATCGCCGGCCTGGAAAGGGACTGATCAGTCCCGGAAGTTGTTGAACTGCAGCGGCACGTCGGTGACGGACTTGCGCACCAGCGCGATCACCTCCTGCAGCACGTCCCGCTTGGCGCCGGAAACACGCACCGCCTCGCCCTGAATGCTGGCCTGCGCCTTGAGCTTGCTGTCCTTGATGGCCTTGACGATCTTCTTCGCCAGTTCGCCGGTCACGCCTTCCTTGACCGTCACGACCTGCTTGACCTTGTTGCCGCTCACCTTCTCGATCTCGCCGCGATCCAGATAGCGCACATCGACGTTTCGCTTGGCCAGCTTGGCGGTGAGGATGTCATGGACCTGACCGAGCTTGAACGCGTCGTCGGCGAAGAGCGTCAGCGCGTCCTCGCCCTGCGCGATGCGGGCGTCGGAGCCCTTGAAGTCGAAGCGGTTGGCGATCTCCTTGTTCGACTGCTCGACCGCGTTGCGCAACTCGACCTGGTTGACCTCGGAAACGATATCGAACGACGGCATGGCTCCCTCCGCTGACGGGTAAGACCGTTCCCCTTACTTGAAGTGGCAGACGTAGTCGAGCAGCTCGACGGTCTCGATGTCGAAGCTGCTGTTGCCCGGCACGCTGAACTGCGCGCCGGCGCCGTATTCCCGCCACTGACTTTCCCCCTTCAGGCGCACGCGGCAGCGGCCGGCGTTGATTTCCATGACTTCCGGCGCGCCGGTGTTGAAGACGAGCTGCGACGGAAAGATGACGCCGACGGTCTTCTTCGTGCCGTCGGCGAAGAGCACGGTGTGGCTGACGCACTTGCCGTCGAAATAGACGTTGGCCTTCTTCACCACGGACACGTTGTCGAACTCATTTTTGTTCTCAGACATCTCAGATCCCCCAGAACTTCTTGATGATGGCCTTGGCGGCGAAGCCGAGCATGCCGAAGGCCAGCACGAAAAACAGGATGAACGTTCCCGTCTTGCCGGCCTTCGACTTCCAGGCCAGTTCGCCGATGATGAACAGCATGAACAGGATGAACGCCGTCAGGCCGAAGGTCAGGCCGAACTCGGCGATCTCCGCTTCGCTGTAGCCGAAGATCGTTCCGGACATTCCCGCCGCGTTCCTCAGCGCTTGCGCCGGGCGCGGTTCGCGGCGATGCGCATGCGCAGCGCGTTGAGCCTGATGAAGCCGCCCGCGTCGCGCTGGTCGTAGGCGCCGGCATCGTCCTCGAAGGTGGCGATGGTCGGGTCGAACAGCGAATCGGTCTTCGAATCGCGCCCGACGAGGATCACGTTGCCCTTGTAGAGCTTCAGGCGCACCCAGCCGTTCACGGTCTGCTGGGTGTGGTCGATCAGCGCCTGCAGCGCGCGCCGCTCCGGGCTCCACCAGTAGCCGTTGTAGATCAGGCTGGCGTAGCGCGGCATCAGGTCGTCCTTCAGATGCGCCACCTCGCGGTCGAGGCACACCGATTCGATGGCGCGGTGCGCCTTGAGCAGGATGGTGCCGCCGGGCGTCTCGTAGCAGCCGCGCGACTTCATGCCGACATAGCGGTTCTCGACCAGATCGAGGCGGCCAATGCCGTGCTTGCCGCCAAGCCGGTTGAGCGTGGCGAGCAATTCATGCGCCTTCATCTTCCTGCCGTTGAGGGCAACGGGATCACCCGCCCTGAATTCGAGATCGAGATATTCGGCTTTGTTGGGCGCCTTCTCCGGCGACACCGTCCAGCGCCACATCGACTCCTCGGCCTCGGCGGCCGGATCTTCCAGGT
>JBDHRL010000072.1:0-13813 GCA_039807535.1 Rhodocyclaceae bacterium | reverse complement strand
CACGGCCTGCTGCGCGACATCGAGCGCCTGCTGAAGAAGCCGATCGAGAAGATCGTGCTGCCCGGCTTCGAACCCGATCCGAGCATCCGTGCCGAGCCGATCGAGAACGGCAAGCGTTCGGGACAACGTTCGGACCGGCGTTCCGGCAAACAGGGAGGGCAGCGCCAGGGCAACGCGCCGAAGCCGGGCACGCCGCAGCGCCAGGGCAAGCCGCCGCAACGCGGCGGTCCGGCGCGCGGCAACGCGGCGCAGCATCACTCCGGTTCGCGCGGCCGCTGAAGCACCTCGTCATCCCCGCGCAAGCGGGGATCCACGATGCATTCGCAAAGTCTGTGGATTCCCGCTTGCGCGGGAATGACGGGTTGTTACTGGACGTTGAGGATCTTCATGGCCTTGCCCGGGGTGTCCACGGACTCCTGGTGCTTGCCGGCCTTGTGCAGGGTTTCGCCCTCGGCGCGCAGCCTCTTCACTTCGGCCATCTGCTCGGCGGAGGGCTTCGGATTCTTGCCCATCGCCTCGCCGATTTTCTTCATGTCCATCGGGCAGTGGAAGGCGAAGGCCTGGCTGCCGGCCGGGGCCGGGCCGCCCGGCAATGCGAACGTAGCGGTTTTCATGTTGTCCTCTCCCTGTGGGTCCCGGCGAAGCCGGCACCTTCCCAGAACAGTCAAAACGTCCTAGAGTGCAATCAGCAGGCCTGAAAACCCTGTTCACGGGAGCAGCAAATCGCGCATGAATACCGAAGCATCCCCGCCCATCACCATCCGCACCCTTGCCGCCGGCGAACGGGAAGCGATCGAACGCTTCTTCAACGAGGAGATGGACGACATCTCGCTCTACTGGCGCTTCTTCCGCACCATGACGCCGCTGACGCTGCGCGCCTACGTCGAGCAGATGCGCTTCGACAACGGCAGCGTCGTCTTCGGCGCCTTCGATGGCGAGCGCCTGGTCGGCGTCGCCGAGCTTTCCGTCATTCCCGGCAGCGAGCTGTGCGCGGAGAATCGCCCCGGCGCATTGTCTTGCGCCGAACTCGGCATCGCCGTGTCCGACCGCCTGCGCCACAAGGGCGTCGGCCGCGCGCTCCTCGACTACCTCATGCGGCACACCTGGTCGCGCGGCCTGAAGCGCATCCAGCTCTCCAGCCTGCAGGACAACCACCCCATGCTGAAGTTGGCCGAGCGCCTCGGCTTCAGGCCCCTGCGCGAGGAATCCGGCGAGGTCATCATGCAGGCGCTGCGCCCGGCCGACTGGCCGCAGGCCGTCCCCCTGCAGCCGCCGGCCGCCGCTGCGCCGGACCGCGAGGTCACCTGCAGCGCGAAAGTGGTCAACGCGCGCTGCAGCCGAGCCGTGCCGCGCAGTACTTGAATTCCGGAATCTTGCCGAAGGGATCCAGCGCCGGGTTGGTGAGGAGATTGGCCGCCGCCTCGGCGTAGCAGAAGGGCATGAACAGCGTGCCGCGCGCGAGGCCCGCGTCGGCGCGCGCCCGCGCCGAGACCTTGCCGCGGCGCGTCTCCAGCGTCACGAAGTCGCCGGTGCGACAGCCGAGCGCGGCCAGATCGCCCGGATGCGCATCGATGTGCGCCTCCGGCTCCAGCGCATCCAGCGCCGCCGAGCGGCGCGTCATGGCGCCGGTGTGCCAGTGCTCCAGCACGCGCCCGGTGATGAGCACGAAGGGATATTCCGCATCCGGCAGCTCCGCCGCCGGCCGGAACTGCGCCGGCACGAACCGGCCGCGCCCGTTCGCCGTCGGAAAGCGCTCGGTGAAGATCACCGGCTGCCCCGGGTCGGCCGCGTCCTTGCACGGATAGGTCACCGCACCCTCCCGCTCCAGGCGCTCCCACGAGATGCCGGCGATGGACGGCATGGCGCGGCGCATTTCCTCGAAGACGTCGCGCGGACCGGCGTAGTTCCATGCCAGGCCGAGGCGGCGCGCCAGCTCCTGCACGATCCACAGGTCCTGGCGCGCCTCGCCCGGCGGCGCGATCGCCGCACGGCCGAGCTGCACCGTGCGATCGGTGTTGGTGAACGTGCCGTTCTTCTCGGCGAAGGCCGAGGCCGGCAGCACCACGTCGGCGAGCGCCGCCGTCTCGGTGAGGAAGAGGTCCTGCACCACCAGGTGCTCCAGCGCCGCGAGGCCGGCGCGCGCATGATTGAGATCGGGGTCGGACATCGCCGGGTTTTCGCCCAGGATGACCATGCCCCTGATCCCGCCACGGCAGGCCGCATCGAGGATCTCCACCACGGTGAGGCCCGGCTGCGGATCGAGCGCCGCGTCCCACAGTTTCTCGAAGCGGGACCGCACCGCATCGTCGGCGACGCGACCGTAGTCGGGCAGCATCATCGGGATGAGGCCGGCGTCGGAGGCCCCCTGCACGTTGTTCTGCCCGCGCAGCGGATGCAGTCCGGTGCCGGGCCGGCCGATCTGGCCGGTCATCAGCGCCAGCGCGATCAGGCAGCGCACGTTGTCGGTGCCGTGGGTGTGCTGCGAGACGCCCATGCCCCAGAAGATCATCGCTGCGCGCGCCCTGGCGTAGGTGCGCGCCACGGCGCGGATCGTTTCCGCATCGATGCCGCAAATGGGCGCCATCGCCTCGGGCGTTTTGGCAAGTATGTTCTCGCGGAAGGCGGCGAAGCCTTCGGTGCGCTCGGCGATGAAGGCTTCGTTCGTCAACCCTTCCGTGACGATGACGTTGGCGATGGCATTGAGCAGGGCGACATCGCTGTCCGGCTTGAACTGCAGGGCGTAGGTTGCATGGCGCGCGAGTTCGGTCTCGCGCGGGTCCATGACGATCAGGGTGGCGCCCCCGCTTTTGCCACCCTTGACCGCATTCTTCATCCAGGTCGCCGCCACCGGGTGGTTCACCGTCGGGTTGGCGCCGATGACGACGATCACGTCGGCCAGCGCGACGTCCCGCACCGGGTTCGACACCGCACCCGAGCCGAGGCCCTCGAGCAGGGCCGCCACGGACGAAGCGTGGCACAGCCGCGTGCAGTGGTCGACGTTGTTCGTGCCGAAGCCGGTGCGCACCAGCTTCTGGAAGAGGTAGGCCTCCTCGTTCGAGCCCTTCGCCGAGCCGAAGCCGGCCAGCGCGGACCTGCCGTCGCGGGCGAGGATGCGCTTCAGCCCGTCGGCGGCGCAATCCAGCGCCTCCTCCCAACTCGCTTCGCGGAAATCCGCCAGGGTGTTGTCGACCGACTTCGCCACGCCCGGCTTGCGGATCAGCGGCTTCAGCAGGCGCTCGGCATGGCGCACGTAGTCGTAGCCGAAGCGGCCCTTGACGCAGAGCCGTCCCCGGTTGGCCGGCCCGTCGCGGCCGTCGACGCCGACGATGGCGTCGCCGCGCACGCGATACGTGACCTGGCAGCCGACGCCGCAGTAGGGGCAGAGGGAGGCGACGCGCTTCACGTCCCCCTCACCCCGGCCCTCTCCCCCGCCCGCGGGGGAGAGGGAGAGTAAAGCCCCGGTCGGACAGGCGGCGACGCACTCGCCGCAGCCGACGCAGGAACTCTCGCCCATCGGGTCGGCGCAGTCGAAAACGATCTCGCCGCGCTTCGCGTAGCCGATGACGTCGTTCACCTGCACCTCGCGGCAGGCGCGCAGGCAGCGCGTGCACTGGATGCAGGCATCGAGCCGCACGGCGATGGCCGGATGCGAGGCGTCGGCTTCGGGCTGCGCGCGGCGCGGGAAGCGCGGCGCGCCGGCGTTCAGCTTTTGCGCCCAATAGTCCAGCTCGGAATCCGCACGCACTGCCTCGGCCGGCATGTCGGCGGCGAGCAGCTCCAGCACCATCTTCTGCGCCGCCACGGCCCGCGCGCTCTGCGCCTGCACCTGCATGCCAAGCGAAGGCGCGCGGCAACAGGACGGCGCCAGCGCGCGTTCGCCGGCGATCTCCACCACGCAGGCACGGCAGTTGCCGTCCGCGCGCAGGCCGTCCTTCCAGCATAGATGGGGGATGTCGACGCCGTGGCGCACGGCCGCCTGCAGGATGCTCTCGCCTGCGCGCGCCTCGATCTCGCGGCCGTCGAGCGTGAAGCGGATTGAGTTCAAGATAAAAACCTCACCACCAAGGCACCAAGACACAAAGGAGCACCAAGAAACCCTTGGTGTAACTTGGTGTCTTGGTGCCTTGGTGGTTCAGTATTTTTGAAATTCATGGTCGAAATACCGCAGCACCGACAGCAGCGGGTTCGGCGCCGCCTGGCCGAGGCCGCAGATCGAGGCGTCCTGCATGGTCTGCGCCAGTTCCCCGAGCAGGCCAATGTCCCAGGAATCGCGCACCATCAGTTCAGCGGCCTTCTGCGTGCCGACGCGGCAGGGCGTGCACCGGCCGCAGGATTCGTGGGCGAAGAAGCGCATGGCGTTCACCGCCGCGGCGCGCGCCGAATCCTGCTGCGAGAGCACGATGATCGCCGCCGAGCCGATGAAGCAGCCGTGTTCCTGCAGGGTGTCGAAATCGAGCGGCACGTCGGCCAGGCGCGCCGGCAGGATGCCGCCCGAGGCGCCGCCGGGGAGATAGGCATACAGCGCGTGGCCGGGCAGCATGCCCTCGCAGAACTCGCCGATCAGCTCGCGCAGCGTGATGCCGGCCGGCGCCAGGTGCACCCCTGGCTTCACCACGCGGCCGCTCACCGAGAAGGAGCGCAGCCCCTTGCGGCCGTGGCGGCCCTGCGACGCGAACCAGCCGGCGCCGCGCTCGACGATCTCGCGCACCCAGTACAGCGTCTCCATGTTGTGTTCGAGGGTCGGCCGGCCGAACAGCCCGACCTCGGCCACGTAGGGCGGGCGCAGGCGCGGCTGGCCGCGCTTGCCCTCGATGGATTCGATCATGGCCGACTCCTCGCCGCAGACATAGGCGCCGGCGCCGCGCCGCAGTTCGATCTCCGGCGCCTGCGGGAAGGCAGCGCGCAGCGCGTCGATCTCCTCGGCCAGCAGCGTGCGCAGGCCGGCGTACTCGTCGCGCAGATAGACGTAGATCTTTTCGATGCCCACCGCCCAGGCGGCGACCAGCATGCCCTCGAAAAAGCGGTGCGGCTCGCGCTCGAGGTAGTGGCGGTCCTTGAAGGTGCCGGGCTCGCCCTCGTCGATGTTCACCGCCATCAGGCGCGGCGCGGGCTGCCCGCGCACGGCGCGCCACTTGCGCCCGGCCGGGAAGCCCGCGCCGCCGAGGCCGCGCAATCCGGCATGTTCCAGCGCGGCGATGACGTCCTCGGTGCTGCGGCGTCCGGCAACACAGTCCGCGTAGAGCCGGTAGCCGCCCGAGGCGCGATAGTCTTCGAGCCGGCGCGCTTCTTCCGGCAGCGGCGCTTCGGTCGCGCCGGCATCGATGGCCCACTGCACGGCATGGAGGTCGGCTTCCTCGACCGGGTTCTTCCCAACTACCACCACCGGCGCGCACGCACAGCGGCCGACGCAGGGCACGCGCTGCACGCGCACGCCGTCCCCCAGCGACTGACTTATTGCCGCAATGAGTTCCTCGGCCCCGGCCATGGCGCAGGCGAGCGAATCGCACACGCGCACCGTCAGCGGCGGCGGGGGCGCCTCGCCTTCGCGCACGACGTCGAAGTGATGGTAGAAGGTGGCAACCTCGTATACCTCGGCGCGGGAGAGCTTCAACAACCGTGCCAGCGCGGCGAGGTGCTCGGCGTCGATGCAGCCGCGCGCGTCCTGGATGCGGTGCAGGTACTCGATCAGCAGGTCGCGGCGCGGCGCGGCGCCGATGAGGGCGCGCACCGTCGCGAGGGCGGCGGCGGAAACGGGGCGAACCTGGCGGCGGCGACTCATGGGCAGGGAAGCGGGATGCGACGGGCACTCACATTGTAACAACAGCGCCGCCCCGACTCCGGGGCGCTCAGTCCCGGCTCAGCCGATAGCGCTCGACCTTGCGGTAGACGGTGTTGCGGCTTACGCCCAGCTCGCCGGCTACCCGCGTGATGTTCCAGCGGTGCCGGTCGAGCAGGCGCAGCATGGCGTCGCGCGCGGCCTGCTCCAGGCAACTGAGCGCCGCACCGTCGTCTTCGACCGCGGCGGCATCGGCGCCATGCGCCGGCGCCTCGATCATCTCGCAGGCTGCGCCGTGGTCCTCCGGCAGGCGGATTTCCGGCGGCAGATCGAGCAGGCCGATGACCGAACTGCCGGCGAGCGCGCCGGCCGTCTCCAGGACATTGCGCAGCTGACGCAGGTTGCCCGGCCAATGGTGGGCGGCAAGGCAGGCCAGCGCGGCCGGTGCGAGCGTCGCCCCGGGCGCCAGCTCGGCCAGCAGGCTGGCGATCAGTCCGCTGCGCCCGCTGCGCAGTCGCAGCGGCGGCAGCGTGACGGCAAAGCCGGCGAGGCGGAAATAGAGGTCGCGGCGAAAACCGCCTTCGGCCACCATGTGCTGCAAGTCGCGGTGCGTGGCGCAGATGACGCGCACGTCCACCTTGATCGCCGTCTCGCCGCCGAGCGGCGTGACCTCCTTTTCCTCCAGCACGCGCAGCAGGCGCGCCTGCAGTGGCAGCGGCATGTCGCCGATCTCGTCGAGCAGCAGCGTGCCCTTGTCGGCGGCGAGGATGCGGCCGCGCCGACCCTCGCGCGAGGCGCCGGTGAAGGCGCCGCCGCGGTAACCGAACAGCTCGCTCTCGATCAGGGTTTCGGGCAGCGCGGCGCAGTTCACGGCGACGAAGGGGCCGGCGGCGCGCGCGCCGGCCTCGTGCAGGGCGCGTGCGAAGACCTCCTTGCCGCAGCCCGTCTCGCCCTGCAGCAGGACGTAGATGCCCTTCTCGTAGACCCGGGCGGCGCGGGCGAAATCGCGCTCGATGCCGGCGTCGCCCCAGTTGCGCTGCGCCAATTCGTGCGGCGCGCGTCCTTCCGCGCGCCGCACGGCGGCGCCGCGCCGGGGCGGCCTCATGTGCACGAAGATCGAGCGCCCGCCGGCAGCCGTCAGCGGCAACGGATAGCCGGCACTCTCGGCGGCGCGGCCGAGCAGCTCGTCCAGGCCCGTTTCCAGCACGTCCCGCACGTTGCGCCCGGCCAGACCGGCGCAGCCGAGATGCAGCGTCGCGCTGCGGTTGGCCGCCAGCAGCGTGCCCTGGTCGTCCATCGCCAGGAGGCCCTCGTGGAAGGTGTGCAGCAGCTCGCGCCGGCTGTGCAGGTGCACGAGGTGCAGGTGGCGGTAGCGTGCCTCGAACAGGCGGTTCTCGATGGTGTTGGCCGACATGCCGATGAGCATGCGGAAGTGCTCGGCGCTGAGGTCCGACTCGGAAGTGACGTCGAGCACGCCGACCAGCTCGCCGCTGTCGTCGAAAATCGGCGCGGCGCAGCAGGACAGCCCGGTCAGGCTGGGAAAGAAATGTTCGCCGCGGTTGACCGCCAGCGGGCGGCGCTCGGCCAGGCTGGTGCCGATGCCGTTGGTGCCGCAGGCGCGCTCGCTCCAGTCGCTGCCGGGGCACATGCCGATGCGCTCGGCCTGGCGCACGAAGGCGCCGTCGCCGAGGGTTTCCAGGATGGTGCCGCGCGCGTCGGCGATCACCACCAGGGTGTCGCGGTCGGGCAACTGGCGGTAGAGGCTGAGCGCCTCGGTGCGCGCGCTGGCGAGCAGTTGGCCGTTGCGCTCCTTGCAGGCTTCCAGTTGGTCGCGCGGCAGGCCGGCCAGGGCGAAGGCCCCGGCCGGATTCAGCCGGTAGTCCGTGACGCAGCGCTGCCAGGAACGGGCGACGTGGCCGGCCTGGCCCGGCAGGCCCTCCTCCACCGATCGCATGACAAAATCGGCATGCCGGCGGGCCGCGAGATCCACCATGGCCGCTTCTCCTCGGAATGTTCTTATCGAGGGCTCATACTAGGTTTGCGAAGGAATCCTCACAATTCGGGTATTCCCCGCGGCCGATGCGGGAAATCCCCTAGAAGATGCCGATGATCTCCCCGCGGCCGTCGCTGGCCAGGTCGCCCAGCCAGCGGCGGGCGCGCCATTCCTCCGATCCGCCGGCGCGCCCCGCAAAGACGCTGCCGGCGTCGAGATGGGCGCGCCAGTGGCGGCGCAACAGGCGCAGATAGGCCTCCGCCGCCGGCGCGGTCTCGACGAAGGTGGGCGGGGGTGCCGCGGCGGGGCCGAGCAGCAGCAGCGTGCCGCGCCGCATGGCATAGCCGGCATGGGCGCCGATGCGGCCGGCCACGGCGATGGTGCCGGCGACCATGCGCGCGGCGCAAAAATCGCCGGCATCGCCCGCGACGAAGATTTCCCCGCGCCGCATCTTGTCGCCGCAGCGCGGGCCGGCGCTGCCCTCGACGATCGCCCGCCCGCCCTGCATCCCGGCCGCCTGCCAGGGCAACGCCCCGCCGAGCCGCTCGCCGGCATCGCCCCGCACATGCAATTCGCCGCCGCGCATGCCCGATGCCGCGAATGCGCCGACCCGGCCGCGCACCGCGACGCGGCCGCCCGCCAGCTCCGCCGCCGCGAAGTCGCCGGCGTCGCCGACGACCTCGCACTCGCCCGCCGTCATGCCGCGGGCGACATCGCAGAAGCGCGCATCCATGCCCTCGAAGACGAGATGCAGCCCCGGCGCGCCGCAGGCGCGGAAGAACTCGCCCAGCGGCGGGGTTTCGTTGCCCCAGGCGAGCGGCAGACGCTCGATCTGCGCCACGCTCAGCGCGGCGAGCCGCTCGGGCGTGACGCCGGCCAGCGAGATGCGCCCGGGCGGCGGCTGGTGCAAAGTCAGTCTCAGCGTCACGGCGATTGCTCCAGAATCTCGCGCAGCCTGAAATGAAACTGGCCCAGTTTGCCGCCGTAGTTGCCGGCGGTGACGCGGCGCAGGCCGGCGACCTCGCAGGCGGCGCGCAAGCCCGCCGCCATGGCTGCCGCCACCGCCTCGGCCGTGAGGCCGTCGATCACCACTTCCAGCACGCAGTCCTCGTCGTCCGCCAGCGCGCTGGCGGGCCGGCCGCGCAGGCCCGGACACCAGGCGTCGTTGGTCGAGGCCGGCAGCGCCTTGTACTTCGAGCCGACCTTGGAGCCGGAACGCACGACGCCGCCGGGAAAGGGCGCGATGACGCCGGGCACGCGGCGGATCGCCGCCACCGCCCGCTCGGCTGCGGCGAGCGCGGCCGGCGCGCTTCCGGCGACGAAGATCAGGTTGCCGCCGCCGACCGCCTTCGCCATCGGCGTCGTCTCCTCGCAGAGAAACTCGCCGTCCATCACCGGCACGCGCCAGTAGCGCCGCCCGTCGATGACCTTGGCGATCTGGAAGCCGTCGCCGAAATAGCGCAGCGATTTTCCCATGGGCAGCGGCTCGCCCTCCGCGAGGCCGGCGAAGGCGGCAGTGCTCGGACAGGTGAGGATGCACTGGCCGACGCGCCGCTCGATCTGTTTCGTCAACTCCTTTGTCGACACGGCGAAAAACAGCAGCGCCACGCCGGGCCGGCCGTCCGGCGTCTGCGCCGCCTCCAGTTCCGCCTCGATGCCCGCCTCGCAGCCGCAGCCGATCACCGAGGTGGCGAAGCCGGTCGCCGCCAGGCCGGCGTGGCGCGCCCAGGCGGCGTCGCAGGCCGTCACCACGATGCGCGCCGCCTTCATGCCGAAAGCCTCGGCGAAGGTGTCCTCGACGATCACGCCGTTCAGTTTCATCGCCGCCTGCATGAATGTACTCGCACTGCGCCGCCATGGTTGCAGGCCTCGCACAATTCGCCGTCGCCGATGGCGAAGCCGGAAAAGGACTGCGTCATGTGGCTGTCGAAATGCGCTGCCAGTTCGCGCTCGATGGCGCGATCGTATTCCGGCCGCACGACGTGCGTCGCCCCCTGCGGCACGGCCTGGATGCGCCCCTCGCGCACCACCGCCGCGCCGTCCTTGAAGACCCAGGCCGGCGCCGCGAACATCGCCTCACGGTCGGCCTGCTCGCGGTAGATGGCCACGTCCGCCGCCGCGCCCGCGCCGAGGTGGCCACGGTCGGAAAGTCCCAGCAGGCGCGCCGGCGCCGCGCGCGTGACGATGGCGATCTCGTCGAGACGGTACTCGCGCCGGAGCGAGGGCAGGATCGACATCGCCCGCGCCGCCGGATGCAGGCGCGCGAACTGCTCGTCGCGGAAGGCCTTGTCGCAGAGCAGGCGGATCAGGTGCGGATAGCTGGTAAACGGCGCGCCGTTCGGGTGGTCGGTGGTGAGCACGATGCGCCAGGGATCCTCCACCAGCAGGAACAGCTCGAGGCCGATCGCCCATTGCAGGGCATTCACATAGCTTTGGTCGCGGTAGCGGAAGGGCACCACGCCGCAGCCGGCGTCGCACTCGATGTCCATCAGCACCGACTTCCTCGGCGCGGCGTGGCCGGCGTTGCGATGCTGCGCCATCGAGTCGCCCGAGCAGGTCACCGTCTGGCCGAACATGATCTGGCCGATGTCGATGCTGACGTTGCGCATACGGTTCACCGCCTCGGCGACCTGCGCCGCGCCGGAGGAGAACCTGTACTCGCCCTCCGTGCCGTAGCTGTGGAACTGGATGTGAGTGAGGTGCAGCGGCAATCCCTCGACCGCCTCCATCGTCGCCAGCGTCGTGGCGAGGTTGCCGGCGGCGCCGAGATTGCTGGCATGCACGTGCAGCGGATGCGGCACGCCCAGCGCCGTCACGGCGCGCGCCAGCGCCTGCAGGATGCGCCGCGGCGTCACGCCGTAGTGCGGATGGGCGTCGTCGAGATCGAAGGCGCGGCGGTTGAACTTGAAGGCCGAGATGCCGCCCGGGTTCACCACCTTGATGCCCATCGCCTGCGTCGCGGCGAGCGTCCAGGCCACGTAGTCATTGATCTTCTCCTGCGGCGCGTTGGCGGCGAGTTGGCGCAGCAGGAAGTCGTCGCTGCCGAGCATGGCGTAGGCGCCGTGATCGACGATCGGCGTGTCGCCCATTTCCAGGTGCGCCTGGCGGGCGTTCGTCGGCAGCATGGCCGGCTCGAAGCAGGCGGTGTAGCCCATCAGCGCGTAGCGATAGCCGGCCGTCAGCGTCGGCGTCGCGGCGTGGCCGCAGGCGCTGCGCAGCGCCGTATCCGCCGCCGGATGCAGCGGCGCGTGGTCCTCCGGCAGCAGGGTGCGCGCGATGTTCACCTTGCCGCCGCCGATGTGGGTGTGCAGGTCGATGCCGCCGGCCATCAGCACCATGCCCGCGCAGTCGATTTCATGCGCGGACACGCCGCGCGCCGGCGGCGCCACGATGCGGCCCTCGTCGAACCACAGGTCGGCGGGGGCGTCGACGCCGTTGGCCGGATCGACGATGCGGCCGTTCCTCAGGCGCGTCAGCGGCATGACGCCTCCCGCGCCGCGCCGATGCGCGCCAGCACCTGCGCCGCGCCCGGCCGCGCCGAGTCGGCCTGCGCCGGTGCGTAGAGCGTCACCACGCCGTCCGTGCGCACCAGGTGGCCCGCCGTCTCCAGCCCCGGCACGGCGGCGGGGATGAAGATGCGCGCGCCGGGCGGCGCCAGTCCCGGCGCGCCGACGGCGACGAGCGGCAGGCCGCGCGCCCACTCGGGAAAAGTCAGTCCCGGCAGCACGGCGATCCACAGCAGCAGGTCGACGTCGCGGTAGTCGGGAAACGGGTCGCCGGTCACTTCGCCGCGGGCGAAGGCCAGCGGCAGCGCCAGTCCGGTCTGCCAGGCGGCCACCGCGTTCGCCGTCAGGTCGCCGCCGCTGCCGGCCAGCGGCAGGGCCGCCCAGCGCGTCTCGCGGTTGAGCCCCTGCAGGAGTTGCTGCAACTGCTCGACGAGGAGGTCGGCGCCGTCGAAATCGAGGTCCGCCGCCGCCCACAGCAGCAGCCCGTAACGGCTGGCGCGCATGCGTTCGGCGAGGGCGGCGATGTCCGCCGGCACGCCGCGCGCGCGTCCGTTCGCGCCCAGCCGCCCCTCGCAGCAGGCGCGCAGGGCGGCGACCGAAGCGAAAAGATCCAGCCCGCCGCAGTCGATGCGTTCCGCCGGCACGCCGGCCGGCGCCTGCGCTAGGCCGTCGGCGCCGAGCAGGACGAGGCTTCGCCGCGCGGCGTCGACGAAAACCGGGGTGGGCGCGAAGATGCGTTCGAGGATGCGCGGGAAGCGCCGCGTCACGTCGCCGCCCACGACGACGACGAGATCGGCGCGGTTGCGCGCCTCGGCCAGCGTGGTCGCCACCGCACCGCGGCTCTGCAGGGCGAACAGGTTGCGCTGCGCCGCGGCCTGATGGGCATGCGCGACGCGCGCTCCGCAGCGGTCGGCCAGCGCCAGGGCCGCGCGCATCGTCTGTACGTCGCCCGCCAGCCCGCCGATGAGCGGCCGGCGCGCCCGCGCCAGTGCGGCGGCGGCGGCGCGCACGGCCTCCTCCTCCGCGACTTCGGCGCCGTCGACGCGCGCCCCGCCCGTCGCCCGCAGCGCCGCCCAGCCTTCCGCGGCCTTCGGGCACGCCGCTTGCAAGAGCTTGTTCGCCCCCGGATAGGGCAGGTCGTCGCATAGCAGGCCGCAGAACGGGCAGACGAAAGCGCCGGGCGCGGAAGCGGGTGGAGAAGCGTTCATGCGGAAACACCATGCAAGCCGCGCACCAGCCCCTTTCCGCGGCGAGACGGCGCACCGGCCGCGACGCCGGCGCAACACAGTGTCACAAAACCGGAACAGCGCAATGAACGCCATCGACATCGAATGCCCGGCCCGCCTGCATCTGGGCTTCATCGACCCGGACGCCCGTTCGGGGCGCCGCTTCGGCAGCCTCGGCCTGGCGCTCGACGGCCTCGGCACCCGGCTGCGCGTGCGGCGCGTGCGCGCCGCGCGCGAGGCGTATTTCGCCGCGGGCGAGCGTGCCCTGTCCGAGCGCGAACGCGCCCTCGCCTGCCTCGCGCGGCTGCGCCAGGCCTACCGTTTCGGCGCCCCGCTCGCCATCGAGCTGCTCGAGGCCATTCCGCCGCACGCCGGACTCGGCTCGGGCACGCAGCTCGCGCTGGCGCTGGGCTACGCCGTCGCACGTCTGGCGGGACGCGACGCCGCGCCGCGCGAAATCGCCGAGCTCACGCAGCGCGGCGCGCGCTCCGGCATCGGCATCGGCGTTTTCGAGCAGGGCGGCTTCGTCGTCGACGGCGGACGCGCCGACCGGACGACGGTACCGCCCATCGTCGCCCGCCACGCCTTCCCGGCCGCCTGGCGCGTCCTGCTGGTCTTCGACGCCACGCACGGCGGCCTGTCGGGTGAAGCGGAAGCCGACGCCTTCCGCGCCCTGCCGCCCTTCCCCGCGCGCGACGCCGAGCGCATCGCCGGCCTCACCCTGCTGCACGTCCTGCCCGCGCTCGCCGAGACCGACTTCGCGCGCTTCGGCCCCGCCCTCGCGGAAATCCAGGCCCTGGTCGGCGATCATTTCGCGCCGGCGCAGGGCGGGCGCTTCGCCAGCCCGCGCGTTGCGCGCTGGCTCGATTGGTTCTCGGCGCACGGCGCGGCCTGCATCGGACAGAGTTCCTGGGGGCCGACCGGCTTCGTCATGACGCCCACGGCGGAGGAAGCGCACCGGCTCATCGAGGCGGCCAAGGCCGCGCGCGCGCCGGACGATCCCGTGCGCTTTCGCAGCGTCGCCGGCCGCAACGCCGGCGCGCGCATCGTCGAATCGCTTGCCGGCGCGCCGGCGCGCCCCTCCTGAGGAGAATGGAATGGAAAAACCCGCCATCCTGCACATGCTCACCCCCGCCCGCAACATGAGTCCCTTCGACGTCAATATGGCCATCGACGCCGGCTTCCAGCACGCGCAGGCCTACGCCGGCGTGACGCTGGCGGAGGTCGCCGGGCTCACCCAGGACGCCATCTTCTCGCGCGGCCCGAAGGGCGTGCGGCGCACCGGCATCTTCATCGGCGGGCGCGAGATCGA
>JBDHRL010000071.1:0-13830 GCA_039807535.1 Rhodocyclaceae bacterium | reverse complement strand
CGATGACTTCGGCGACTCGATCAACTCACGCGCCTTCTGGGCCAGTTTCGGGCTGTCAGTGATTGCCCGGAGCGCGACATGCGTATCGAGCAGGAGGTTCAAGACCGCACACCCGAAAATAAATGGGCTATCTCATCATTATTCAAATCGATGCTGTCCGGCACTTCGAACTTGCCCTTGGCGATACCGATACGCACGCTGGCCGGGAACGGATCCACAGGCACGAGGCGAGCAGCCGGACGGCCATTGCGCACAATGATGATCTCCCGCTCCCGCCCCTGCTCGATAGCTTCGACCAGGCGCGAAAGCGAAGACTTTGCCTCAAGCATATTTACCGAATTCATTGAACCTCCACGACATTTTTTAAATCAATGCCTGTCTAGTCTGGCTAACAAAAGTCGTCAATAATCAATTGCCGTACTCATAGAGTTCATCGTTTTACCCCCACGCCGCCTTGTGCTGACTGACTTTTTACTGAAATACCCTGCTTGGCGCTGCCGAGAAATAGTCAGAGTGCATTGATCGATCCGACCGAAGGCAGCGCCGGATTTTCCCTGTGTCTGCGCTCACCACGTCATATCCCGCAAAATTCTCTGACTGCGGACACGACGCGCACCAGTTGGTCCGGCGCGAGCGTCGACCCCATCGGCAGGCTCAGCACCTCGGAAGACAACTGCTCCGCTTGCGGCAGATTCCACGAATCGGAGAGCGCCGAGCACGCCTTCTGGCGGTGTGGCGGCAGGGGGTAATGAACCACCGTGCCGATGCCTGCCTGCGCCAGATGGCGCTGCAGGGCGTCGCGCCGCGGCGTGCGCACGACAAACAGGTGCCAGGCGGGATCGGCCCAGGCGGGCACCTGCGGCAGGCCGATGTCGACGTCCTTCAGGCGTTCCATGTAGAGACCGGCCAGCTCGCCGCGGCGGCGGTTCCACTCATCGAGACGGCGCAACTTGACACGCAGGAACGCCGCCTGCAATTCATCGAGGCGCGAATTGAAGCCCGGCTCATCGTGCCGGTATTTTTCCTCACTGCCATAGTTGCGCAGGGCGCGGATGCGCGCAGCAAGCGCAGCGTCGTTCGTCACTACTGCGCCCCCATCACCCAGAGCACCGAGGTTCTTGCCCGGGTAGAAGCTGAAGCCGGCGGCGTCGCCCAGCCCGCCCGCGCGCCGCCCCCTGTAGCGGGCGCCGTGGGCCTGCGCCGCATCCTCGATCACCTTCAGCCCGTAACGGCGCGCAATTTCGTTGATGGCCTCCATGTCCGCCGGCTGGCCGTACAGATGCACCGGCAGGATCGCCCGGGTGCGCGGCGTGATCGCCGCCTCGATGCGGGTCGGGTCGATATTCCAGGTGCGCGCGTCCGGCTCCACCGGCACCGGCCTGGCGCCGGCAAACATCACCGCCAGCCATGTAGCGATGAAAGTATGGGCCGGCACGATCACCTCGTCGCCCGGGCCAATGCCATAGCCGCGCAGGATCAGGTGCAGGGCATCCAGGCCGTTACCGACGCCGACGCAATGGGCCGTCTCGCAGTACGCGGCGAACTCGCGCTCGAAGGCGGCGACTTCCTCGCCGAGGATGAACCAGCCGCGGTCGGCCACGCGCCGCCACGCGCCATCCAGCTCCGCGCGGATTTCAGCATGCTGCGCGGCGATGTCGAGGAAAGGAATCTCCACCGCCCTACCCCGCCTTCAGCACGCGCGCCGCTTCGAGAAATTCCTTGTGATCGCGGAAGTAATCGGACTCGTCGTAGTAGTCCGAGGCCAGCACCAGGCAGACCGAGCCGGAGGAGAAATTGTCCATCTCGCGCCACATCATCGGCGCGATGTAGAGGCCGTAGTACGAGCGGTTCAGGTGATAGCGGCGCGTGCGCTCGCCATCGTCGAGGACGATGTCAAAACTGCCCGACATGGCGATCACCAGCTGGTGCAGCTTGCGGTGGGCGTGCCCGCCGCGATGCGCGCCGCCGGGCACGTCGTAGAGGTAGTACACGCGCTTGATGTCGAAAGGGATGTGGCGACTCCCCTCGATGAAGCTCAGATTGCCGCGCGGATCGTTGATGATCGGCATGTCGATGAAACGGCAGGTTTCGATTCCCATATGCGGCTCCCCTCCTAGTCTGACCTGAAACACAGACGCACAAAGCCGTCCTTGCACCTGACGACGGCGCTGCACGCGTTCTGCTGCATGACAGCGGGCAGGGACGGCATTGCCTCGCGTCCCGCCCGCCATTCCACCGGCTCGCAAGAAACCACCTCGCGCCCCTCGAAGGTCGGCATCTGGTACGGCTCGAACATGAGGGAACGCGCCAGGTTCACGCATTCGCCGACCGCCATCTCCCGGCATCTCAGTTCGCGCTGTGCGAAGTCGATCGACTTGCGGTCGTAGTAGGAAGCGCGGCTGGCATCCTGCGGCAAGGCCTTCTCCTTGCCGTTCAGGATCGCCTCGACGTTGCACCTCAGCAATTCGTGGCCATGGAGATGGTAGAGGCGGTACAAGTCGTAGGCCGTCAGGAATCCCGGCAGATCGAAGCAACGCTGGTCGACCACATCGCCGTCGTCGATGCCCGCCGTCAGCACGTGCAGGGTGACGCCCGCGCGCTTCTCGCCTTGGCGCAAGGGCCAGACGCTCGGAAAGCAGCCGCGGTACTGTGGCAGGGCGGAGAAGTGCAGGTTGAAGGCGCGCGCGCCGCCAAGCTCCTCCAGCCGGATGATCCTGTCGTACTGCAGGCTGAAGAGGACGTCGCCGGGGCCAAGGCGCGCCGTCGCGACCGAGGCCACCATCTCGACGCCGCGCTCCGCGCAGGCCTTCCTGAACGATGGCTCCCAGGTGTCGATGCCGGCGTCCGCGGCGACGGGCAGCCCGGCGAGCCGCCAGTCCGGCACGAGCAGGGCCGTCAGGTCGTCGAGGTAGCCGACAGCGCGGCAGGCGAGCAGTCCCTTGCCGCACAGCAGAATCCGTCTGCGCATCATGCCCTCTCCGCTTCCGGCGCGGCGGGTGCAGCCTGCGGACGCCAGTCATGCGACCATGGACGCCCGCCCTCCCGCACCTCGGCAACCAAGCGCTCGTAGAGACGAGCATCCGCCTCGCTATCCACCTCGCACCAGCGACCGGCAACCGCGTGGCAGCGTATCTGCGCGCCATCTTGCAGCAGCAATCGCAACAAGGTCGTCATGTCCATACGATCGCGCACTTCCGGCGCGGCGGTCGCGAGCATTGCCTCGATCCGCGCCCATCCCTCCGGAGCGATCTTCAGCAACCCCATGTACTGCCCCTCGATTTCGGCCAACGATCCGGCGCGCTCGCCGATCGCGCGCAACAAGCCGTTCTCCTGCCGGAACGTCTCGGCGTCATCGAGCGGGCGGGCGAAGCGCACACGCCATAGATCGTGCCACAGCGTGTCGTAGCTGATGGCAATGCCGCCCTCGCTCTCTGCCAGACCGCGAACGATCTCGGGGTGATAAGCGATGTCGCTGTAGGAAACCAGGCATGTCTCCGCTCGCAGCAGCAATGCCGCACAACGCAGGCTGGATACCATATTGGTGCGCTCCCAGTCGGGATTGTCCAGCACGGAATAACGGAGCGAACCCAGGCTCTCGCCACGATAGCCGCGCACCACCGTAACGTCATTCAGGCCGGCTTGTTTCAGCGCGTCCAGTTGCCAGTCGAGCAGGGTTTTGCCGGCAAGCCGCGTCAGGCATTTGGGCTGGCTATCGGTGAGCGAACCCATGCGGGAGCCACGCCCGGCAGCAAGAATGATCGCTCTCATCCCTCGTATCCAAACACCTGCCGCGCCAGCGCAACGTCCTGCGGATGCGCTGGCGCTTCGCGTTCCGGATGCCACATCACGCCGACGATCGATCCGTCCGGCGACGCCGCCCCTTCCACATGCCCCCCGTCGTCGCATGCAAAGGGCACGAGGCGGCGCGAACCTGCATGCACCACACCCGCGACGATACCCCAGGCATGGAAGGAATTGACCTCCCGAGTTTCACCCTCATGCGCGCCAAAGGCAGTGTCCCGCACGCAACGCGCCGGATGCCGGGTCGCCGCGTGGCCGTCTACCCGCGCCAACTCGCCGCCGAATTGCGTCCACATCAGTTGCAGTCCACGGCAGATGCCAAGCACCGGCAAGCCGCGCACCGAGAAATGATCGAGCAACGCACGCTCAGTTTCATCGCGTAACGGCGTTGCACCGAGATCGTCTCCGCCGCTCAGGATCAGCCCCTGCAGGTACCAGCGATCGCAAAAGGCCGCTGCTGCGGCTCCGCCAAGGTTCGGAATCGGCAGCCAGGCCGCCTCCGGCAGCGCCGCTGCCATGAAGCGCCCCCAGTCCCGTGCCAGTGCATCGCGCAACTCGTCGTAACCGGCAGCGCGGACTTCCCGCATGGTGATGCCGATGCGCAGGGCCTTAGGCATGGAGCGGCCTCAAAATCTTCTCGGTGCAGTTCAGCTCCACGCTGCCCGCCAAAGCCACACGCCGGTAGATCTGCTCGCCGCAGCCGATGGCGGCCGGCAGGCCGAATTCCGCGCAGCGGATGGCCATGTGGGAATTGGCGCCGCCAAACTGCGTGACGAGCGCCCGCGGGCCCTTGGTGAAGATCCAGTCGTAGCCGGGGTCGGCATTCTCGATGCAGACGATGCGGTCGCGAACATTCACCGTCGCCGGCGTCGCGGCACTCAGTTCCACCACCTGGCCCGTAGCGCGCCCCGTACCGATGAAATTGGGCACGCTGCGATTCACGGTCGCGACGTGGATGTCGCGCACGCCCCGAACAATATGTCCAAGCCGAAAGGCATGGGCGGCCGCCAGATCACGGCGACCGGCCTCGGCAAGCTCAAGGTAATGGCGATCGGCATCGTCGATCACCGGCCGCGTCAAGCTGCGTTCGATTTCCGGCCATTCGATGTAGGACAGGTCCTCGTGCGACAAACCCTGGGCTTCGCCCCAGCGAGCGATAGCGCAAAGCGCGTCGGACAGGCTGCGCGTAAACACAAACTTGACGTATTCGCGGCCGGCAATGGCGCGGCGCGCATATTCGAACAGGCCTGCCGCATCGATGACATCGAGTCCAGCCTCGGCGAGCAGCCGGCCAAGCGCCGTCATCTCGGCCGTGGTCGGAGCAAAACGAGGCGCAACTGACTTCGCGGCATTTTCAGGCAGGGCTTCGAGGAACAGGTCGTCACGCTCGTCGTAGCGCAGCGAGGTGATCTCGTAGGTTCCCGGCCGCAGGTGGCCATACCGGCCAAGGAAGGCCTTGCGCGACCGGCGCCCGCGGCAAACCTCGGCATAATCTCGCACCATGCTGCTCGTCACGGTGTGGATCGTGCGCTTGAAGGCGCTCAGCCGCGCCTCCGTCAAGGCGCCCCGTCTCACCGCTGAGCGCAGCAGCGCTTCGGCCATGAAGGCGTGGCGCGCCACGACGGCAAACGGAAAGGTACCCAGCTCGCGGCAGCGCCGTATCAGCGAGACCGACTTTGCCAGCCAGGCATAAGCGCCATCGGCGGCGACACACGGCGCTGGCATCGCCTCGAAGCGGGCCGCATCGGCCAGCGCCGCCTCCAGTGTGTTGCCCGCCCCTGGCGCAAGCGACCGGCGCGTCAGATCGGACAGCATCTGCCGATAACGCGCCAGGTCGCGCTTGCCGAGCAGCCCGTGATAGCGGTCCGCGAAGTCGGCATCGAAGCAAAAGTCCCGGCAGGTGGGCACGATCTCGAATTCCACCTTGTCGTGCAGCTCCGGGCAAGCATCCAGCCGGTCGAGCCAGGCATCGACGAGCGTCTCTCCAACGGCATCCGGCAGCGCTGCCGGCAAAAAGGAATTGAAGCTGTTGCGCACATCGATGTAGGGATGGTTGTTGATGAGCACCATCAGCTCTTCTTCCGGCAACCGGCGATAGCCCATGGCGGCGCGCGCCTCGCGCCAGACGTCGCGCGTGACCAGCTCGCGGTAGAGCGAGGCGGCGAGCGGGCGTGGCGTGGTGCCGATGATTTCCGCCGGGTTCCAGTCCGGCATCACGGCAAGGATCGTGCGCCTGCCCAGCAGACCTGTACGCGGCGCCGAGCGCTCGCGCACAAACCGTTCGACATGCACCAGTTGCCGCGCCACGCGCCGCTGCGTCACGGGATGCCAGCTTGCGGAGAGCGCCATGCGCCTGACCTGAAACAGATACAGGCGCCCGTCGCGGCCCAGGCCGAACTCGATATCCAGCGCCGGGCAGCCGCAGACCCTTTCCAGCTCGCGCGCCATCTTCAGGAAGCGCGACACCCGTGGCGAGCGGATGAGGCCCGGTTCGGCGTTGCGGTAAACGAACAGTCCCTTGTTGATGCCGTTACCGGCGGTGACGAGGTCCGTGCGCCCGCTCTCGTCGTCGTAATCGATGCAGTAGTAGGGCGCGCCATGCACCATGTCGTGGGTCATGATGACGCCGCTCACCGCGATGTCCTCCACCATCGCCTGCACCAGCACCTGGTCACGAAAGTCGCCGGTCATGGAGGCCGCGACCCCATCGATGGCCTGGCCCAGTACCACCGCATCGGCGCCATCGACGCCCAGCCGCGTCATGAAGGCTCCGGCGAGGGACTGTCCCGCCGCATCCTCTCCCAACGCGCTGCTGCGCACGGCCAGCGTGACGGCACCGAACGTTTTTTGGATCCGACGCAGGATCGCGGCGCGCGAAGTTTTCCACTCGCGGACAGCAAAGCAGACCGACTCGGGAATCACAGCCTCGGCGATGAGCGGCCGCAGGTGCTCAAGCGTCTCGGCCTTGGTGCCGAAGCGGAATATGCCGTGTATACGCTGTTTTCTAATAGGCATCGAGGGAAAGCAAGGCAAGGTGCTTCAGCACAGGATGTATCACATAGTAGTTAGCGCCGTCCCGCCCATTTTGCGGTTCGACCTCATCGAACCCTCCTTTTCTGGCATAAGTCTCCAGTACGCGAACCAGTAGGTCGGCCCGGATGGCGTGGTCGAAAAACCGGTCGAGATCCATCCCAACCGGCGGAACGGGGTAATGTCGCCGCGCCACGATAGGGCCCGTGTCGATGGCGCAGTCGAGAATAAGGGCAGAAACGCCCGGCTGCTCACCATTGAGCAGGGTGTAATACAGTGTGGTGCTGCCGCGATAGTCCGGTAGCCAGCCCGAATGCACGTGAAGGAAACGCGGCCCCGATGCCAGCAACGACTCTCCGACGATCTGGCCGCCATAACCGGAATAGATCACCAGATCAGGTGATGCCGCCCTGATGACGGCGGCGATCTCCGGCGCATTGACGTCGCCGCTCGCGCGGCACATCGTCGTCCACCCCGCTTTTCGGCAGGTTTGTTCCAGCGTCTCTGCTGGATCGTGCAGCGTTATCCCTTGCCACGACGTCACGCTCGCAGGAAGCACTGGCGCCGCATTCGATTTCTCGCCGAACAGCACGACTTGCTCCGGTTGCAGTTCATGACGCGTCAACGCCTGCAGATATGCCTGGCTGCGGGCGGTATGCGCGGCGAGCATAAGGACTCTGTCGAGTTTCATGCCACGATCCCCAACCGCTGTGCCAGACGATTCACATGCTCCCGCTCGCGCAGAATCAGACGCGCAAGCCGTCCCCCCGCCGGCCCCAGACGGTCACGCAAGGCGGTCAGGGTGTCGAGGCACTTCAAGAGCGCATTCAGTCTCGGCAAGCTGTTTTTCCCAGCACAGGCTTCGTCCAGCACCTCGGCAAATCGCACGTAGCGATTCAGTTCCTTGTAGTCCGCCGGATCAACGGGACGAAACTCGGCGCTGTATTCGCCATACACACGTTTCGACACCTCGAAGCGCTGGATCAGCCGGTCCAGAAGCCGTTCCTCGTCGCACTCCTGCTTTCCCTCCGAGAAAGCGTGATAGAGCCGCTCCAGCAGCCGGTCGGTCGGCCTGTCGTCGCCGGCTGCATCCGGCGCCGGCGCGGGCTGCGGCAATCCCGCCAGCGCCGCCTCGCGCTCGGCATGCCAGGCGGAAAGGAATGCGCTGCCGACGAACGGCGAGTAGAAATAGGTGTTCCGCTGCTCCAGCAGGTTGCCGCGGGCATAGGGATAGCCGCTCAATTGCCCACTCCCGCCCGGGCAAGCACGTCTCGCGCCAGGGCATCCATATCCGGCAATGCCCCGGACGTATCGATCACCAGGTCCGCGCCGTCCGGCCGCGGGAAGGGGATGTCCACGCCGACTACGCACTCCATCCGCCCCACCCTGGCGGCGGCGTACAGTCCCTTGGTGTCGCGTGCCTCGAGCACGCTCAGGGGCGCGTCGAGAAACACCTCGAAATAGCGCGAAAAACGGCGGCGGTTCTCCGCCCGCTGCTCAGGGAACAGCGACAGGATGGCGCACACGACATTGATGCCCTGCCTGTCCAGCATCTCGCATATGGCCGCAATGCGTTCCGCATTACGGCGACGGCCTTCGACGGCATAGTCTCCAGCCCCACGCTCCTGGTTGAAGATTCGCCGTATATCGTCGCCATCCAGCAGCACGGTGTTCGGCTTGCGCTCGCGCCAGCACGCGGCCACCGCCCTGCTCAGGGTCGTTTTGCCTGCGCCGGACAAACCGATGATCCAGATCACCATGTGTTCTCTCTCCCAGCCGTCGGGCTCATTGAAGTATCTGGTCGACATTGCGCAGGGCCAGCACGGCAATCTCGGAGGAAAAGCCGTAGTAGGGCGCAAAGAAGCGCTGGCGCAGGCGCCGCCGGATGGCGCGCTGCTCTTCCCACAGCCGCGTATCGTCCAGCAGCGGGCGCAGCCGGTCCGCATCTTCCGGATTGATGTTCGCGATCTCCCGCCGGATCAGCACGTCGGGCGAGTCCGCTCCGGTGTATTCGTCGACCTCCGCGCCGGGGACATTGAGCAGCAGGAGGTTCTTGTCCGTGTAGATGCCGCCGAAGGCCGGGCCGCCGTAGTCGCACAGCAGGAAATCAGCCAGTTGGTACAGAGGCAGGTTGTCGCGCGAGTCCCCGATCACATGCGTGAAGCCGTAGCGATCCAGCCCAGCCGCACGCGTCGGATCGTCCGCGGCCATCAGCGGGTGCAGCTTGATGACAACATTGTACCGATCCAGCAGGGCGGCAACCGCTTCGTCGTAGATGCCCACCGAGGACAGCCCCTTCCAAGTGGGCAGCCAGACCAGCACCGGCTTGGTCGGATCGCAGCCGTAGCGCGTCAGCAGGGCCTGACGGTCGGCGGGTTCGGTGAAATAGCGATCGAAGCGTGGATAGCCCATCTGCACCTTGACGGTATCGTCGCAAAAACCGAGGCGTTCGACCTGATCGGGGCCGAAGCACAGAACCAAGTCGTACAGCCTGTTCCAGTCACGCATGTTCCAGCCGGCCTTGCCGAGCGCGTACATGAAGCGGACGTTCTTCTCTGCCAGCCGCTTGATCAGCGGCGTGCCGCTCGGATCCACCGGATGGTTGGAGACGAGACAGCGGTACCTGTCGCCGGCGGCCAGCCGCTCTTCCGCGCCGACGCAGCGCACACCGAGGGCCTCGGCGGTCTGCCGCGTCTCCCGGCGGTCTTCCTCGGTGCCCGAGAGCACGACTTCGAAGGAGTCCGGCTCGAGCCGCGCCCAGACGTCGCGATAGTGGTTGATCAGCTCGGGAATGTGCACCAGAAATCCGAGCCCACCGATTGCCCGGCGGGGCAGCATCATGGCCTTTTCCAGCAGGGGCAGCGGCACGGAATAGTCCCGCTGATACGCCATGCCGTGCGACCCCTCCAGCGGCTCGCCGAACACATAGACGAGACGCTGCCCGAGGCAACTGCCGAGGCTGGAGAAATACTGGTGGGGCACGCCGGCGTAATAAAGGATGATGACGGTGGCGTCGCGCGGGGCGAACACCATGTTGGCGAAGCCGGCGCCGGTCGGCCCGGCGATCACTTCCGCCTGCGAGAAGACCGCGATCTGCTCGGCCAGCGTCATGTCGTCCGGGCAGACGCTTTCGAAGCCGCGCGCCTGGAAGAAGCGCTCCACCTCGTCCGCGTTGAGCAAGCGGCGGTAGGCCGGATTGCGGCGCACGACGTAGAGCCGCCGTCTTCCGGCGGCTGACTTTTCGTCGAGGCCGGCGAGGCGGCTGCGCAGATAGTCGATGGCCGGCGGGGTGAAGGCGAAATCCTGCGGCAGGGCGACCGCGTCCCGGCGGTAATCGTGCGGCAGACAGTTCAGATTGGAGGGCACGACCAGCCGCTCGAAGTGATACCTTCGCCGCGCCTGAAGAGGGACCAGCTCCCGCTCCGGCGCCAGGCGGCGCAGGCACGCGAGCAGATTGTCGTGCAGTCCGGCGTCCACGATGAGGGGCAGATGGCGGTATTCCGGATGCTGCTCGACGCTCTTCAGCCTCGGCAGGAACTCCATCAGCCAGTGGTAGTAGTTGCCGCTCGACTGCCCGCCCAGCCAGATGCCCTCCTTCACCGTTATCCGCGCCGTGCGCGTCGCCCTAAGCAACAGGTGATCGCCCAGATGATGGTAGATCAGCCAGTCGGGGATCATGATCCGGCTTGGGTCCCGCCTCTCCAGATCGAGCAGCGCAGTGCCGCCGCCGTCCGCCAGGATGGCGCCGTGCCCGCCGATCACCTCGACATCCGTCAGCTCCGCCAGGTAGCCCTCCGGCGACACCACCGTGGACCGCGCCGGCGCAATCGCCTCCCCGCCGACGATTTCCGGCGCGGCGACGTCGAGGCTGATGGCCGGCTGCGTTACGGCGTATTTCGCCTGGCGCCGCACGCACCAGGCTTTCAGGCCGACGACCGGCACGTAGGGCGGCGCGGGTGGGCGCGGCAGCGCCGCCCGCGCCGCCAGCTCGCCGAACAGCCGGACGTGCTCGGCCAGCATGCTATCGTTGTCGTAGAGACGCGGCGCGGCCTGCCGTAGCCGCTCGGCGATCTCGCGCCGCCAGGCGCGGTCGTGAGCGACCCTGAGGGCGATCTCGACGTACCGCTGCGGCGTCTGCGCCATGCACTCGTCGATGCCCATCAGCCGGTAATAGGCGAGGATGAAGCGCGAGCGGCTGGTCTCGGACACCCACGTCACCATCGGTACGCCCGAGGCGAGACAGAGGTGCGAGGTGGTCGCACCGCCGTGGTGGAAGGAATCGAGCACCGCATCGGCGGCGTGCAGCAGGCCGATGAAGCGCTCCTGGCTGCCGATCCACGGAATGAAGCGCACCCGCTCCGCCAGCGCGCCCATCGAGCGGGCGAAGCGCCGCGCGAGCAGCGTCTGCCAGCCGGCGTTGCGGTCGTCGGCGACGAACACCACCTCGGCGTTCGCGTCACGCCGCAGGATTTCGCCGATCGCCCAGTCCATCTCCGGATGCACCTTCTGCAGCTTCATGGGGCAAACATAGAGCCGTTTGTCCGCCGGCAGACCGAGTTCGTCGCACGAGGCGAACCTCTCCGGCAAGACCGGCGGTTCGATGTGCATCGGCAGCGTCCGCAGCAGCGCCAGCCGCTCGCTGTATTGTTCCTGGCCGTTCTCCGGCTCGATCAAGGCGCTGGAGACGAAGTAGTCGATATTGGGGATGCCCGTCGTCACCGAGTGCCCCTGCAGCACGCACTGCACCCGCCCGAGCCGCGAGAAGGCCAGCAGGTAGGTGAAGGGGTCCATGCCGATTTCAGGATAGACGAGGATGTCGAGCTGACTTTCCGCGATCGCCCGGCGGGCCAGATCGAGGGAATTCGCCTCGATCCGCACCACCTCCGCGCAGGCCGCCGCCGTCCGGGAGAGGGCGGCGTCCTCGCGGCGGCCGATGGGGAACAGCAGCACCTCGAATTCCGGGCAGCTGGCCAGATGCTCGACGATGGGGCCGAAGAAACGGCCGACCGAATGATGGTGGAGGAAGCGCGAGGCGAAGCCGATGCGGATTCGGCCCTCGCGCCGCGGCACGGTCACGTGCGGCGCCGTGTAGGCCAGCGACGGGCAGGCGCGCAGGTAGACCGCGGCCAGCTTCTCCTGCAGGCGCCGGTCGTTCATGCCGTGGTAGGCAAGGAAGAAATTGGTGTCGGCGAACTGCAGCGCCTCCTCCTCGCCGATCACCAGGTCTTCGCCGAGCAGCCTGTCGAGTGCCGTTTCCATGGTCTGGCGCGAGGCCAGCATAGCTTCGGTCGATTCCATGATCGGCGGCAGCAGCGTCGCCGCATGCAGTCTGGCGATGTCCCACCCGGTCATTTCGTGCGCACGGCGCAGCCACGCTCCGGCTTGCTCCAGATCGCCCGACGCCTGACAGGCTTTGCCCAACTGCAGCGCCGCCTCGCCGTAATCGGGGCGCAGCTCGCAGGCGCGGCGGCAGGCGACGATCGTCCCCTCGGCATCGCCCCTGCCGGCCAGCAGCGTCAGCCCCAGTCCGTAGTGCGCCTGCGCCATGCCCGGGTTCTTTTCGATGGCCGCCCGATACTGCGCCTCGGCCTCCTCGAAGCGCTCCAGGCGCGAGAAGAGGATGCCCAGGTTGCTGTGGGCCTCCGCCAGGTCCGGCCGGTACTGCAGCGCCCGCTCGAAGCAGGCCTGCGCCTCTGTCATGAAACCGTTGCCGCAGAACACCATGCCGAGGTTGTTGTACGCTTCCGCGTGGTCGGGACGCAGTTGCAGGGCCTTTTCGTAATGGGCGGCGGCCCGCTCCTCGTCACCGGCCTTGGACGCCAGCGCGCCGAGGTGGAAATGCACCTGGGCGGAATCGGGATTGGCGGCGAGGGCGCGCTCGTAGTGTTCGCGCGCCTGCCGATCGTCGTCGAGGTCGTTCTCGCAGAGCACGCCGAGGTTGTCCCAGGCCTCGGCAAAGCCCGGACGCAGCTCGCAGGCACGCCGGTAGCTCGCTTCGGCGGCGGCGACGTCGCCGGCGGCGCGCTGCAGGTTGCCGAGGTTGTTCCAGGCTTCGGGGAAATCCGGCTTGAGTTCGACGGCGCGGGCGTAGCTGGCGGCCGCTGCCCGGGCATCGCCGGCGGCCTCGTCGATCAGCCCGAGCTGGAAGTGCGGCAAGGGGTTGCCGGGGGCGAGCCGCGCGGCGGCCCGATAGTGCTCGGCCGCCTGCACCGGCTCGCCGGCCTGGCGCAGCAGGTCGGCGAGCGCCAGGTGCGGTTCGGCAGCGGCCGGATTGAGACGCGCCGCCTGCTCGAAATGGCCGCGCGCCGGCTCGCCCTGCCCGCGCGCCACGGCGGCCAGGCCCAATAGATAGGCTGCGCCCCACGCCCCCGGCGTCTTGCGCGCGACCTTGCGGGCGAGGCGCTCGGCCTCTCCCGCGTTGCCCGCCTGCAACGCCGCCAGCGCCTCGTCCAGATCCGTCCGCTTCTTGCCCATGGCGCGAATCTAGCAGGAAGCAGGCCAGCGGTGATCAGGAGAATAGACGGGGAAAACGGCGGCTGACCGCTCCTTTCCGGTGCGCAGGGCGCATGCGGGTTAACGGCCAGACCCGTCGTTTCGGCGGACTGAGCGGCAAACCCGTGAAGAACCGCCGTGCTGCGGCGACTGACTTTTGCCGAAACGCATCACCGGCTAACCGGCGCGGAGGATGCAGAGAAACCGCTTTCAACGCAGAGGGCGCAGAGGCAGGGAGGGCGCGGGATTTCAGTTCGTCTGTGGCCCAATGACCCGGTCGAAGATCAGCGTGGCGCAGTCGGCGCACACCGCCTTGACCGTCTGCCAGTTCTGCCAGCGCGCATCGAGATGTTTGTACTCGTCCAGGCGCACCTCTTCGAGGTCATAGGGCAAGGGGCTCGCCAGCTGGATTTGCAGCTGCTGCAAGGCTGACTCGTCGTTGGGTTGCGGATAGAGACGGTCAAAATCCCGCAGGGCCGCTGCAATCCTGTCGTGGCCCAGCCGGTC
>JBDHRL010000070.1:0-14049 GCA_039807535.1 Rhodocyclaceae bacterium | reverse complement strand
TATCCCTTTCCACGGGAAAGGGGAGAGGGGATAGGCTGTCATGTTCCGAAACTTTGCACCAGCGAGCCGATCACCAGATTCCAGCCGTCCACCAGCACGAAGAGCATGATCTTGAACGGCAGCGAGACGATGACCGGCGACATCATCATCATGCCCATCGACATCAGCACGCTCGCCACCACCATGTCGATGATGAGAAACGGAATGAAGACGATGAAGCCGATCTGGAAGGCGGTCTTCAGCTCGGAAGTGACGAAGGCCGGGATGACGACGCGCAGCGGCAGGTCCTCCGGCCTGTCCACCCTGGGTGCGTTGCCGATGCGGCTGAACAGCCCGAGGTCGGCGGCGCGTGTCTGCTTCAGCATGAAGGCCTTCAGCGGCGCGGCGCCGCGCTCCAGTGCCTCGTTGAAGTTGATGCGGTTCTCGGCCATCGGCAGGTAGGCGTCGCCGTAGATGCGGTCCGCCACCGGCGCCATGACGAAGAAGGTGAGGAACAGCGCCAGGCCGACCATCACCTGATTGGGCGGTGAGGCCTGGGTGCCGAGCGCATGGCGCAGCAACGAAAGCACGATGATGATGCGCGTGAAGGCCGTCATCATCAGCACCAGCGCCGGCAGGAAGCTGAGTGCCGTGATGAACAGCAGCGTCTGGATCGACAACGTATAGGTCTGGCCGCCACCGGCGGCCGGCGCGCTGGTCAGCGCCGGCAGGCCCTGCGCCAGCGCCGCGGGGGCCGCGCACAGCAGCGCCAGCGGCAGCAGCCGCTCAGCCCGCATGGCGGCGCTCCGTCATCTGCTTCAGCCAGGCGCCGAAATCCCTGCCCGCCGCCACGGGTGGCGCGGCGGCGAGCGTGCCCTTCGGCATCTGGTGCAGGGCGCTGACCTGGCCGGGCGCGACGCCGACGACGAGCCAGGTGTCTTCCACCTCCAGCAGCACTACCCGTTCGCGCGGACCGAGCGGCGCGCCGGCGATGATGCGCAGTGCGCCCGCCGCGCCGCCGCGCGGGGCGGACAGGCGCTTGAGCAGCCAGAGACCGCCCGCGAGCGCAGCGATGACGGCACCAAGCCCGAGCAGCACCTGCAGCAGGCCGGCGCCGGCTTCCGGCAAAGCGGCCGGCGCCGTTTGGCCCAGCGCGGCGCCCGGCAGCGCGGCAAGCAAGGACAGGAAGAATTTGCGCATGGCGGCAGATTACTGCCGCAGGCGTCCGGGCGAGGCAGGGATTAGGCGGCGGAAATTGCCGCTATTCGGTTTTCAGCGGGTGATCCGCAGGTCGGGCTTCCGCCCGACAGCGGCGGGCGGTCGGCATCAGGTGTCGGGCTGCAGCCCGACCTACCGGTTCAATTTCCGCACCCGCTCGCCCGGCGTGATGATGTCGGTGAGGCGGATGCCGAACTTGTCGTTGACCACCACCACCTCACCCTGCGCGATGAGGGTGCCGTTCACCAGCACGTCCATCGGCTCGCCGGCCAGCGCGTCGAGCTCCACCACCGAGCCGTGCGCCAGCTGCAGCAGGTTGCGGATGGAGATCTTGGTGCGGCCGAGCTCCACGGTCATCTGCACCGGGATGTCGAGGATCATGTCGAAATCCTGCATCGCGGCGGCCTTGGCGCCCTCGCCGAGCGGCTGGAAGATGTCGGCCGGCTGGGCCTTGGCTTCGGCGGCGGCCTGTTCGCCCATGGCGGCGGCCCAGTCGTCGGCGCTGACTTGATCTGCGGTATCGGTGTCCGACATGATGCTCTCCTTTTATTGAGAATCGGATAAATGGCTGACACGTCCTGTGCAGGCCGGGCTTCGTCCCGACGGCAGCGGCCGCGTCGGCCTGAAGGCCGACCTGCATACGACAGGTATATGCACGAGGCTCAATAGTGTTTTTCGGTCTTGTCGGGCGCGACGAAGCGCTCGACCTTGAGCGCATACTGGCCGTGCTGCAGGCCGTAGCGGCATTCCAGCACCGGCACGTGGTCCGCTTCGGCGACGATGATCTCCCCGATGTCGAACGGAATGACGTCGCCGACCTTCATGTTGAGGATCCGGCCCAGCGTGATCTCTGTCGTGCCGAGCTTCGCGACCAGTTCGACCTCGGCCGTCTGCAACTGGCGGGTGAGCGTGCCGATCCAGCGCTTGTCGGAGGCAAGGTGGTCGCCCTGCATCGTGCTGTAGAGGACGTCGCGGATCGGCTCGACCATCGAGTAGGGCAGGCAGATATGCATTTCCGCCGTCGAGCCGGAAAACTCGAGCGAAACGGTGTACGCCACGACGATCTCGCTCGGCGTGGCGATGTTGGCGAACTGCGAGTTCATCTCGGAGCGGATGTAGTCCAGCTTCAGTTCGAAGACCGGCTTCCAGGCCTTTTCGAACTCGGCGAAGATCACGCCGAGCAGTCCCTGGATGATGCGCTGCTCGGTCGCCGTGAAGTCGCGCCCCTCGACGCGGGTATGGAAGCGGCCGTCGCCGCCGAACATGTTGTCCACGACGAGGAACACCAGGTTCGGGTCGAGCACGATCATGCCGGTGCCGCGCAGCGGCTTGAAGTGCACCAGGTTGAGGTTGGTCGGCACCACCAGATTGCGGATGAACTCGCTGTACTTCTGCACGCGGATCGGCCCGAGCGAGATCTCCGTCGTGCGGTGCATGTAGTTGAACAGGCCGATGCGCAGGTAGCGGGCGAAGCGCTCGTTGATGAGCTCCAGCGTCGGCATGCGGCCGCGCACGATGCGCTCCTGGCGGCCGATGTCGTAGGCGCGGACGCCGCCGCCTTCCTCCGCCTTTTCGGGCTCGTCGGCCTCGCCCGTGACGCCCTTCAGCAGGGCGTCGACTTCATCCTGGGAGAGAAAATCCTGGGCCATGACACGGTTTCGCCTATTGGATGATGAAGGAGGTGAAGAACACGCTCTGCGCCGGGTCGTCCGCCGCCGCCTTCGACAGCATCGACGCCGGCTTTGCCGGTGCGGGCGTCGCGGCGGGGGCTGCCGCTGCGGACGCGGCGGGGGCTGCACCGGCCTCGGTCGGGGCGGCGCCTTCCTGCGGTTTCTCGCCTTCCTCTGGCCTGGGGGCTTCCGCTGCGGCGCTCGCCGACGCCTCGCCGGCCGGAAGGGGAACGTCGAGCACGATCGGCTTTACCGGGCGTCCGGCGGCGGCGAGAAGGATATTGTTTGCCGTCTGGCGGATTTCCTCGGCAAGGCGCTCGCGCCCCTCGGACGTGATGATTTCCGAAGGCCGCTTGGCCGACAGCAGCACCAGAGTCCTGTGGCGCACTTCCGGCATGTATTGCTTGACGGCATCGGCGGCGGGTTGATCGAGCACTTTCAGGGTGGCGGCCACCTGCAGGTACTGCTCGCTCTGCTCGGCGGACAGGTTGACCGTGAAGGGATCGAGCGGCACGAACACCGGCGGCTTGGGGGCTTGCGGCTTGGCCTGCTGCGAGGACTCTTCCGACTTGCCCTTTGACAGGTAGAACCACCCGCCGCCGCCTGCGCCGGCGAGCAGCACGATCAGGCCGATGATGAGCGGCAGCTTGCCTTTCTTCTTCGGCTGCTGTGCTTCGCCCTCGGCCGGCTCCTCGGTCCTTTTATCCTCTTTTTTTGGCGGTGCTTTCGCCATGAATCACTCCTGAACGATGGCTCTTGCTATGTTTGCGGGAGATCCCGGTTCAAACGGCGAAATGCGGGCGAGCCTCCCCTTGTCTGCTTTCAGGCAAACGTATCGACCAGACCCTCGCTGCGCCGCAGCCATTGTGTCGGAGCGGCGGCAGCCGCTGCCCCGGGGCCGCGGTCACGGCCTGTGCCGGCGTGCGGACCCGTCTGCGCCGCCTCCCTGTCCTGGCGTGGAGATTCGGCATTCACGCTGGCCTGGCCGAGCGTGATGCCGGCCTCGGCGAGGATTTCGCGCAGGCGCGGCAATGCCTGCTCCAGCGCTTCGCGTGCGGCGGAGCTGGCGGATACGAAGGCGGCACTGGTCTGGTCGCCCTGCATCATGATCGAGACTTCCACCCGGCCCAGTTGCGGCGGCGTCAGCGTCAATTCGGCGCGGCTTTCCTGCCGGCTGGCCAGCAGGACGATTTTCTGGCCGACCTCGGCATCCCAGCCGCGGGCGCCGACCGGGATGTCGACGTGGACGACCGGTCCCGGGTTGTCGGCCCGCGCGACGTGGCCAGGCGATGCCATCACGGGCGCTTGCGAAACCGGAGCGGCAGGTTCGGCCGCGGCGACGGGCAGGGGCAGATCGACGGCTGCTTCGGCTCGCGCCGTCTGGACGGTCGGCACGGTCGGCTGCGCCGATGCTTGCGGTACGGAGCGCACTGCTTCGAAGTCAGGCGCCTCGCTGGCGGGCGCGGTTGCAATCGTGGCGGCGGTGAGGGTTGCCGCCGCGGCCGAAGACTGCGATCCGGCCGCGGGCGCCTCGGCTTTCTGCGGCTGTCCGGTGGCGGCAGGCGGAGTCGTGGGTGCCATCAGGCCAGGCAACAGGGCGGCCAGGCCGGGGCCCGCCGCCAGCGCATCGGCGAACGGGGCCTCTTCGACCGCTTCCTCCGCCCGGGGCAACGGCAGGGCGGCAAAATTTTCAGCGCCGGAGGCGTCTTTTGCCGGCCTGGCGATCTGGGCCTGGAGGACTGCGGCAAAATCGGCGGCCCCTTCCGTTCCCGCGGCAGCATCGCCACCGGGGGAGGCTGAGGCGGATGCCGTCTGGACGGCCGCGATGCCGGGCGTGGGCGGGGAGGCGGCGGACAGTTGCGTCATGGCGAATTCCTTGGCTGGGCGGTTGTCATGCCCCTACCAGCAAGGGGCGTGCCAAGGAACCGGAAAGGGGGCGCAGGCGGAAAAGCCGGGGTCAGCGCCCTTCGTTGCGGTAGGCGTTGGCGGCATGCTCGTCCTGGGCGCGCTGCTCGCTCTTCGCCTCGGCCTGCTCCTCGTTCGCCCTGTGCCGCTGCGACAGGGTGTCGAACGCCTTGACCCGGTTGCGTTTGTCCAGCCATTCCTTTTGTCCGTCCGCCGTGCGCTGCCTGGAGGCCTCGACGAGTGCGCGCTGCTGGGCAATGGCTTCGTCGAGCCGGCCCAGGAAGGTCTGATAATTTCTCCATTCGTCGCGGCTCAGCCCGTTCCGGGCCGCCTGGCGAAAGCGCGCTTCGTATTCCTCGCGGTACTGTTCCAGAAGGGCAAGTGTCTTGCCCACTTCTTCCTCGCTGGCCAGCAGCTGGCCGAGCTTGCGCGCCGCGTCGTCCATGTGCACCTGGGACAGGTCAAGCAGCGACTGCAGGGGAAAGGCCTTCATCCTTCTGCTCCAGACGGAATTCACGGCCTAATTCAACATTACTTTAGCACCGGCGGCAAGGAAGAATTTCACGGTTCCAGGCCGAACAGGCGGTGCAGCTTGAGCACCGCGTCCTGGTAGGTCTCGCGTTCGTCCATGCCCTGCTGCAGGAAGGCCTCGAAACCCGGCTGCATGGCGATGGCCTGGTCCAGCGTGGGGTCGGAGCCGGCGGCATAAGCGCCGACGGAAATCAGGTCGCGCGAGCGCTGGTAGCGCGAATACAGGTGCTTGAAACGCCGCACGACTTCCAGATGCAGGGGTTTGACCAGTCCGGTCATGGCGCGGGAAATCGAGGCCTCGATGTCGATCGCCGGGTAATGGCCCTGATCGGCCAGATGGCGCGACAGGACGAAATGGCCGTCGAGGATGGCGCGCGCGGCATCGGCGATCGGGTCCTGCTGGTCGTCACCCTCCGCCAGCACGGTGTAGAAGGCCGTGATCGAGCCGCCGCCCTCGGGACCGTTGCCGGCGCGCTCGACCAGTTGCGGCAGGCGGGCGAACACCGAGGGCGGATAGCCGCGCGTCACCGGCGGCTCGCCGATGGCGAGCGCGATCTCGCGCTGCGCCATGGCGAAGCGCGTCAGCGAATCCATGATGAGCAGGACGTGGCGGCCCTGGTCGCGGAAATGCTCGGCAATGGTGGTGGCGTAGGCCGCACCCTGCAGGCGCATCAGCGGGCTGGTGTCGGCCGGTGCGGCGACCACCACCGAGCGCCGACGGCCCTCGGCGCCGAGAATGTTCTCGATGAACTCCTTCACCTCGCGGCCGCGCTCGCCGATCAGGCCGACGACGATGACTTCGGCGGCGGTGAAGCGCGCCATCATGCCGAGCAGCACGCTCTTGCCGACGCCGGAGCCGGCGAACAGTCCCAGGCGCTGGCCGCGCCCGACCGTGAGCAGCGAGTTGATGGCGCGAATGCCGACGTCGAGCGAACTGGCGATGGGCGCGCGCTGCAGCGGGTTGAAGGGACGGCTTTGCAACGATCGGGCGTGACGGGTATCGAGCGGGCCGAGGCTGTCCAGCGGGCGTCCTGCGCCGTCGAGCACGCGGCCGAGCAGTTCATCGCCCACCGGCAGGTGCTTGGCGCGGTCGGAAAGGCGCCGGTTCGGCCGCAGGCGTTCGCCGGCGACGGGCAGATCCTGCCGGCTTTCCAGCGGCACCACGTGGGCGCCGGGAGCCAGGCCGTAGACATCGTCGGTCGGCATCATGAACAGCTTCTCGCCGGAGAAGCCGACCACTTCGGCTTCCACCGCCGCGGCGCCGGGCAGGCGGACGTGGCAGCCCGAGCCGAGCGGCAGCTTGAGGCCGGCCGCTTCCATGACGAGGCCGTTGATGCGCGTCAGCCGCCCGCTGATCTGGAAGGGAGCCGCCTCCGCGGCCAGGCTGCGGCAGTCTTCGAGAAAGCCCCCCCATTTATCGTGATGCGGATTCATGAATGCGCGGGCTCGATCCAGTCGTCCGCGACGCCAATGCCTTCGACGATGCGCTGCCAGCGGTTGGCCACGCTGGCGTCGAGGTGGCTGCCGCCGGATTCCATGCGCAGGCCGCCGCGCGCGACCGCGGTGTCCTCGAAGATGCGATGGCCGAGGTGGGCGAGCTGGTCGCCGAGATGGGCGCGCACCAGCGAGACGTCTTCCGGATGCAGGTGGAGGGCGGCGTGCTGGTGCGGCAGTTGCGCCAGCGCTTCGCGCACGACGTCGAGGATCACGCCTGGCCGCGCGGCGAGGGTTTGGCGCACCACCTGGCGCGCGATTTCCAGCGAGAGGCCGAGCAGCGACTCGGCGACGCTCTGGTCGAATGCGCCGAGCGCGCCTTCCAGCTGCTCGACCAGGGTGTGCAGGCGCAGCGCCTCCATGCGCGCGCGCGCCGTGCCTTCTTCGTAGCCGGCGTCGTAGCCCTGCTTGTGGGCATCGCGGTGGATGCGCTCGATGTCCTCGGCGGTGGGCAGGTTGTGCGTCGCGGATTTCCTTTGCGCGGCGGCCGGCTTCTTTTCCTCGAAGCTGCCCAGTTCCCAGCGCTGCCAGGCCGTGAGGCTTTCCTTGGGGATGATGACGCTCATGAGAGTGTCCAGTGGGCAGTTTGCCGTTGTCAGTTGCCGGACGGGATCCCCGGCAGCGGCCCGCTGCCCGCTGCCCGCTGTCCACTGACAACCTGAAACTTACACATACTCGTCCTCGCCCTTGCCGCCGAGCTGGATCTGGCCCTCGTCGGCGAGGCGCCGGGCGATCTTGAGGATTTCCTTCTGCTCGCGCTCGACTTCGGACAGGCGCACCGGGCCTTTCGACTCGAGGTCCTCGCGCAGCATCTCGGCGGCGCGCTGCGACATGTTCTTGAAGACCTTCTCGCGCATCGCCTCGTTGGCGCCCTTGAGGGCGAGGATCAGCGATTCCGACTGGATTTCGCGCAGCAGCAACTGGATGCCGCGGTCGTCGACGTCGATCAGGTTCTCGAAGACGAACATCTCGTCGATGATCTTCTGCGCCAGGTCCGGATCGTACTCGCGCACGTTGTCGATGATCGCCGTCTCGTGCGCCGTGCCGACGAAGTTGAGGATCTCCGCCGCGGTGCGCACGCCGCCCATCGCCGTCTTCTTGATGTTGGCCGATCCGGCCAGGATGCGGGTCAGCGCGTCGTTGAGCTCCTGCAGCGCGGTCGGCTGCACGCCGTCGAGCGTGGCGATGCGCAGCAGCACGTCGTTCCTCAGCCGGTCGGTGAAGTGCTTCATGATCTCGCCGGCATGGTCGTACTCGAGGTGCACCAGGATGGTGGCGATGATCTGCGGGTGTTCGTTCCTGATCAGCTCGGCGACGGTGGCGGCGTCCATCCATTTCAGGCCTTCGATGCCGGCCGTGTCGCCGCCCTGCAGGATGCGCGAGATCAGGTTGGCGGCGCGGTCGTCGCCAAGCGCCTTGGTCAGCATGCCGCGGATGTATTCCTCGTCCGCCACCACCGGCGCGCCGCGCTGGGTTTCCTCGTAGAACTCGTCGACGACGGCCTCGACCCTGTCGCGCGGCACGGATTTCAGCTGCGCCATGGCCGCGCCCAGCTTCTGCACGTCGCGCGGGCCGAGGTGCTTGAGCACTTCCGCTGCCTCGTCCTCGCCGAGGGTGAGCAGCAGCATGGCGCTCTTGGTGATGCCGTCTTCACTGGCCATGATGGCTTCCTTATTGCACCTTGCCGGCCGGCTGGCTGCCGCCGACCCAGTCCTTGATCACCGTCGCCACCGCCTTCGGCTCCTGCCGGGCCAGGTCGCGGGCGGCCTGCACTTTCTGATCGTAGCCGACGGCGCCCGGCGCGGCATGGGCGACCTCCTCCTGCATGGCCGGAATCTGTGCCGCGCGGGCCATCAACTTGCGCAGGAAGGGCAGCGCCACGCCGAGCAGCAGGTAGCCGGCGAGTCCCGCGAAGACCAGGTACTTCAGGCCTTCGAGCACCCAGCCGATGATGGTTGGATTCTTCCAGGCCGGTGTTTCCGGCACGTCCTGCGGCTCGCCGGCGGCGAAGGGGCTGTTTTGCACGTTCAGCGTGTCGCCCCTGTCCTTGTTGTATCCCATGGCCTCCTTGACGAGGTCGTTGATCTGCGCCATTTCCTTGGTAGCCAGGGGCTTGAAGCTCGCCTTGCCATCCTGCGCGACCTCCTTGCGATGATTGACCACCACCGCGACAGACAGGCGCTTGATGGTGCCGACCGGCTGGCGCACGTGGCGGATGGTCTTGTCCAGCTCGTAGTTGGTGGTGGCGTCGCGGCGTCCCTGGGCGGCCAGGGTCGCCGCCGTGGCGGCCGTACCCGCCGGGGCCGTTGCGCCGGCAGGTGCGCCCGGCGTGCCGGGGGCGGGCGGGGCGGTCAGCGGCGCAGTGGCCGGCACGGGCGGCTGGTTGGAGAGGGCGCCGGGCACGCCGGCGGCCGCCGGCTTGCCGCTGGCATCCTCGCTCACCTGCTGGCTGCGGATGGAGGCCTCGGCCGGCGAATTCGGCTTGTAGGTCTCCGCGACCTGCTCCGATTGCGAGAAGTCGACATCCGCCGTCACCTGGGCGCGGAAATTGCCCGGGCCAACCAGGGGGGCGAGGATGGTTTCGATGCGGCGCACATAGCTCGACTCGATTTCCTGCACGTACTTCAATTGGGTTGCGTCCAGACCGGCGCTGCGCCCGTTGGCTTTCTCGGAGGAGAGCAGGTTGCCGTTCTGGTCGATCACGCTGACGTTGGCGGCAGGCAGGTTCGCCACGCTGGAGGCCACCATGTGGGCGATGCCGGCAACCTGGTTGCTGTCGAGGGCGCGGCCGGGGGCGATGTTGAGCACCACCGAAGCCGAAGGCCGCTGATCGTCGCGCAGGAAACCGGTCTGTTTCGGGATGGCCAGATGCACGCGCGCGCCCTGCACGGCAGCGAGCGACTGGATGGAGCGCGACAGCTCGCCCTCGAGGGCGCGCTGGAAGTTGATCTGCTCGATGAACTGCGACATGCCGAGCTTCTGGTTCTCCATCAGCTCGAAGCCGACCAGGCCGCCCTTGGGCAGGCCCTGCGAGGCGAGCCGCATGCGCAGCTCGTGCACCTGCTGCTGCGGCACCAGGATGGCGCCGCCGGCTTCGGAGAACCTGAAGGGGACGTTCATCTGCTGCAACGCGGCGATGATGTTGCCGCCGTCGCGCTCGGAGACATTGGAAAACAGCACGGAGAAGGTCGGCGTGCGCGTCCAGTTCCAGCCGGCCGCCACGATGGCCGCCAGCATCGACAGGGCGATGATGGAGAGCAGCTTCTGCTGCATGGGCAGCCGCATGAAGGCGGCAATCGAGAATTGCGTATCGGCCATATATAACCACCGTTCGATCGAGTTGGCCGGGCCGGGTCCCGGGCATCTGGCGGCATTCTGCCCACGCCATGCAAGAAGCGTTCTGGAGATAAGCGGCAATTTTTGCCTCCTATTTGCCGGCTTGGCCGGTTGGCCGCGGGCGTAATCTGCGGCCATCCCAAAAGGGAGAGCGCATGGACAGCAGAATGGAAAACCCGCAGCAGATCGAGGCCGGCCGCCTGGCGGAAGCCTTCCGCCTGTTCAGCCAGGCCTCGGAAGATCTGGCCGGGGCGTATACCCGCCTGCAGGAACAGGTCGCCGGCCTGACGGCGGAGCTGGCGCTGGCCAATGGCCGCCTGAAGCGCGAATACGAGGAGAAGACGGCGCTCAACGAGCGCCTGGCCCTGCTGCTCGACGCCCTGCCGGCCGGCGTGGCCGTGCTGGACGCCTTCGGCCGCGTCGAGCAGGCCAATCCGGCCGCCGCAAGCATCCTCGGCGCCGACATCGAGGGTCGCGTCTGGGAGGAATTCGCCGCTTCCTGCCTGACAGCGACGGCGACGCCGGGCGAATGGGAAATGCCGCGCCTGCGGGATCGGCGCATTGCCGTCACCGAAACCCGGCTGGCGGCGAGCGGCGGTCGCATCGTGCTCATCCACGACGTCACCGAGGCGCACCGCATGAAGACCCTGGCGGCGAGAAATGAACGCCTGGCGGCGATGGGCGAGATGGCGGCCGGTCTGGCCCACCAGTTGCGCACGCCCCTGGCGGCGGCGCTGCTCTACGCCGGCGTGCTGGAGAATCCGCGCCTGCCGGAAGGCGAGCGCACGCGCTGCGGCGCCCGCGTGGCCGAGCGCCTGCGGCACCTGGAGCGCCTGATCCGCGATATGCTGACCTTCGCCCGCGGCGAGGCGAGCGGCGGCGAGTCGATCCCGGTGTCCGAGCTGCTGGCCGAGGCGGCGCAGGTCTTCGAACCGCTGGCGCGCCGCCGCGAGGTCGTCTTCGTCGTCGCCGACGACAGCGCCGGCGCCGCCGTCAGCGGCCACCGCAAGACGCTGTCGGGCGCGCTGGTGAACCTGATGGAAAACGCCCTCGATGCCTGCGCTTCGGGCGAACGCATCGAGCTGGACGCGGCGCTCGCCGACGGCGCGGTGTCCATCCGCGTGCGCGACAACGGCCGCGGCATGGATGCGG
The DNA here is from genome assembly GCA_039807535.1 of Rhodocyclaceae bacterium. Classification (GTDB taxonomy): domain Bacteria; phylum Pseudomonadota; class Gammaproteobacteria; order Burkholderiales; family Rhodocyclaceae; genus Desulfobacillus. Next base: position 2,764 of record JBDHRL010000070.1, on the reverse strand, counting down.
CGACGCAGGCGCGCCTGTTCGAGCCCTTCTTCACGACGCGCGCCGAAGGCACCGGCCTCGGCCTCGCCATCGCCCGCGGCGTCGCGCGCGCCCACGGCGGCGGCATCGAGGTCGAATCCGCTCCCGGCGCCGGCGCCCTGTTCAGACTGACTTTGCCGGTTTGCCAAACCTTGAGTTCCCTCTCCCCCGGCCCCTCTCCCGCCAGCGGGAGAGGGGAGATGTCCGACTCCCTCGCCCCGCTTGCGGGGAGAGGGCAGGGGAGAGGGGAGCTTCGTGATCGCGTTGCAATTTTGTAAATATGGAGAGCGACATGCCTGAGCCACTGAACATCCTGGTCGTCGAGGACGACCTGCAACTGCGCGACGCCGTTTGCCTGACGCTGGAATGCGCCGGCCATCAGGTGATGGGCGCGGCCGACGGCCCGGCGGCGCTGCGCCTGCTCGAGCGCGAGGCGTTCAACCTGGTGGTGAGCGACCTGCGCATGCAGCCGATGGACGGCATCGAACTGCTGAAGGCCATCCGCACGAATTCCCCCCACCTGCCGGTGCTGCTGATGACGGCCTTCGGCGACGTGGACAAGGCTGTCTCGGCGATGCGCGCCGGGGCCTGCGATTTTCTGTTGAAGCCCTTCGAGCCGAAGGTGCTGCTCGAGCATGTCGCCCGCCACGCGGCGCAGCCCTCGCAGGCGGAAGGCGTCATCGCCGCCGATCCGCGCACGAAGAACCTGCTGGCGCTGGCGGCGCGCGTTGCCAGGACCGAGGCCACCGTGCTGCTCACCGGCGAATCCGGCACCGGCAAGGAAGTCTTCGCCCGCCACATCCACAGTCAGTCGCCGCGGCACGGCGCGCCCTTCGTCGCCATCAACTGCGCGGCGATTCCCGAGAACCTGCTCGAGGCCACGCTGTTCGGCCACGAGAAGGGCGCGTTCACCGGCGCCCAGGCGGCGCAGGCCGGCAAGTTCGAGCAGGCCCAGGGCGGCACGCTGCTGCTCGACGAGATTTCCGAGATGCCGCTGGCCCTGCAGGCCAAGCTGCTGCGCGTGCTGCAGGAGCGCGAGGTCGAGCGCGTCGGCGGCAAGAAACCCATCCCGCTCGACATCCGCGTGCTGGCCACCAGCAACCGCGACATGGCGAAGGAGGTGGCGGCGGGGCGCTTCCGCGAGGACCTCTACTACCGCCTCAACGTCTTCCCCCTGCAGATTCCGGCGCTGCGCGAGCGGCCGGTCGACATCGTGCCGCTGGCGCGGCATTTCGCCGCCCTGCACGGCAGCCCGGCGGCAAGGTTTGCCGCCGACGCCGAGGCGCTGCTGGCGGCGCATGCCTGGCCGGGCAACGTGCGCGAACTGGAAAACGCCGTGCAGCGGGCGCTGATTCTGGCCGGTGGCGACGCCGTCGCGGCTGAGCACCTGCAACTCTCCCTGCGCTTCTCGCCGTCCGCAGGCCTGTTCCCGCAGCCGCTGCAACTGCCTGCGGCGAAAGAGGAAATCCGCCCGGTCGAGCGCCCCCAGGCGGCGCCGTCCAATATGCGCGACCTGGAACGCCAGCACATCCTGGAAACCCTGGCGGCGGTGAACGGCTCGCGCAAGCGGGCGGTGGAACTGCTCGGCATTTCCGAACGGACCCTGCGCTACAAGCTGCAGCAGTACCGCACGGCGGGGGCCATTTGAGGGATGGCATGCAAGTTGCAATCTTTAGCGTAGGCCGGGCTTTTCAGCCCGACAACGACGGCAATAGTCGGCCTGAAGGCCGACCTGCGGCACGAGGTTGAACATGGACACACGCGGCATAGACCAGATGCTCTCCGAACTGCGCGCGACGGCGCAGATCGCCTCCGGCAAGGCCCCGCAGCCGAAACAGGCCGGCGAGGCCGGCGCGGCGGATTTCGGCCAGATACTGAAGAGCACGCTCGACCAGGTGAACCAGGCGCAGGTCAGCGCGCAGCAACTGGCGCAGGATTTCTCCGCCGGCAGCGGCAATGCCAGCCTGCAGGACGTGATGATGTCGCTGCAGAAGGCCAACCTGTCCTTCCAGCAGATGGTGCAGGTGCGCAACAGGCTGGTCTCGGCCTACCACGACATCATGAACATGCAGGTCTGATCGGCCCGGCAAAAGTCAGTCCGCGCGGGACGGCGGCGGGGCGGGCGCCTGTCGCCGGGCAAACCGCCCTTCGGCGATTGCCGCCATGTGCCGGCTCATGTACTCTGCCCGCATGCGCACTGTCGGCCGCCGCACTGAACACCCGATAACTTTTTACGCTTCTGCCGAACTGCTGGTGGAAGGCGCCCGCTTCAACGATGAAATCCATCGGCTGCCGACCGGCAACCGGACGTTCATCGCCAAAGGCCTCTATCGCTTCAAGAGCTTCGAGGAAGCCAATCGCCACGATCTCGAATGCATCGTGGCCGGCATGGCGCACGCCGCTCGGGAGCGCTCCTGATGCCGGAATACAGCCGCCCGGCGACGCTGGAAGACCTGAAGACATTGATCCGCGCCCTGAACGAGAAGGGCGCGGACTATTTGTTGATTGGGGGTTACGCCCTTTTCGCGCACGGGCACCATCGGGCCACCACGGACATCGACGTGCTCGTGCCGGCATCCCGGGAAGCAGGCATGAAAGTGCGCGAAGCCCTGATGGTATTGCCAGATCAGGCGGCAAAGAATCTCTTGCTTACGCATTAGGCTCAGCCTGTGAGCCAGTGGGGGTAGCAAACTGGCATTGCTTGATTTCACAAGGAGATAAGCGATGCCGAGGAACAAGGTGCAAT
>JBDHRL010000069.1:0-14336 GCA_039807535.1 Rhodocyclaceae bacterium | reverse complement strand
GGCTTCACCCTGGTCGAAATCGCCATCGTTCTGGTGATCATCGGCCTCCTGCTCGGCGGCGTGCTGAAGGGACAGGAGCTGGTCAACAGCGCGAAGGTGAAGAACCTCGCCAACGACTTCCGCAACATTTCCACCTTCGTATACGCCTACCAGGACAAGTACCGCGCCCTGCCCGGCGATGACTCGGCGGCAAGCGCGCACGTCAATGGCGCGACCAACGCCACCACCCCGGCGGCTACCCTGGCCAATGGCCGCATCAACGGCACCTGGAATTCGACCACCAACACGGATGAATCCGTGCTGTTCTGGCAGCATGTCCGCCTCGCCGGCCTGGCCACCGGCACGCCGACGGTTGGCAACCTCAGCCTGGGCGACGAGTACGTGCCGAAGAATGCCGACGGCGGCCGCCTCGGCGTCACGGGCGATGCAGTCTTCACCGGCGCCCCGCCCTGGGCGGCGAACTTCTTCATCTGCTCGTCCAACATCCAGGGCCGCTTCGCACGCCAGCTCGACACCACGGTGGATGACGGCAATACCCAGACCGGAACGATGCGGGTGCTCTGCGAGAATGAATGCGCCACTTCGGCCGCCTTCGTAGCCCTGACCCCGGCCAACGACGCTCAGGTCTATACGGTCTGCGTCGGCAACTGATCGCCCTCCTGTCCGGCAAAAAGCCCGCCGCAAACCGGCGGGCTTTTTCATTTTCGTCCCTCCCAGGAAAGTCAGTCCCCGCAGGACGGCGGCAAATCCGGGCCGCGGCGCCTAAACATCGAGCAGCTTCCGCATCGCCCGCACATCGCCATGCGGAGAGGTCGGCGCTTTGCTTGACCTCCAACGGGCAAGTCCCTATGCTTTCCGCGGGAGGCTGTATTGGCGGATTTTTTCAGCAAGCGCTTCGGCAAGAATGTGTGGATAACCCACCATGCCCGCGAAAGCATGCTGCGCCGAAATGTCGATGACGATACGCTTGAACGGCTCATCGAAGAAGGCGAAATCAAGCGCCGGGACGAGGTAAGCCTGTGGGTCTTCATGCGCATGCAGGGCCGGGCTGACAACTTGATCTGTGCTGCCATGGTCGAACATGCGGCAGTGATCGTTAAGACGGTCATGATTAACTGGGAACTGGAGGACGAAACATGAGGATCAAATACGACGCCCAGGATGACATCCTCCACATTGAGTTCTCGAAGGAACCCATCGTCAAGGATGTTTCCCATGGCTGGAACGTCAATGTCGGCTACGCGGCAAACGGAATCGCGGAAATCACGATCCTGGATGCCAAGGCCGCTGGCTATTTGCCGTTGGAAGACGCGAAGGATTTGCTGTCTCTTGCAGCGTAAGCCAGCCTGCGGCGGCGCGGAAAACCGGGGGCAAACCCCGGTTTTCTTTTTCCAGCCCCCGCAAAAGTCAGTCCCCGCAGGACGGCGGCAAATCCGGGCTGCGGCGCCTAAACATCGAATTGATGTTGAACGGTTTTTCATTCAAACAACAGGATTTCCTGAAAAGACGGAAAATCGTTTTCAACTCATTCTATTGTCACGCGTTCTCAGAGAGGCGCTTTTTCGGGCCGACAGGCATTCATCCAGCACCTCCCCGAGCGCCTGGCCAACCCCGGGCCTTTTCGCCAATGCCGGGTAAAGCGGCTTGACGGCCTTGGCCATGGTTGCGGGGGCATCGGAAAAAGCGTTCCTCAAGGCCAGGGGGTCGGATTCGGCAAGCACGGCCGCCAGGACAAGCGCCTGGTGCTGATCCTTGGCGGCCTTTTCCCTGAAGCCGCGCCTTTGGGTGCTGGAATAGAGCTTGTGCCAGACGAGACGAGCCGCCTGCGGCAGGCGAACGGGAATGCAATGCCCGCCCGCCAGCATCGCCCCCGGCTCGGATGCTTCGAGCAGGTAGCCGTAATGCGGCACGGCCTGCGCGGCCCACGCCAGTTCGGGCACGCGGACCACGGACCCCAGCCGCGCGCCGGGCGCAAGCACATCGACGCGCAGGCCCTGCACACCGGGCAATTTCACGGACGTCGCGTTTTCGGATGCGCGCAGCCCCGGAACCGCCGCAAACGGCAACCCCGTCGCCTGCGGCATCGCGAGAATTCGCTGAAGCGCATCCGCTCGCGCATGGACTGCAGGGCTTCGGCATCGCCTTCCTTGCAGACCAGCTCCTCGGATTGCTTGCCCGGAACCGAGTAAAAGACCCGGTACCAGTGCGGGTAGCCGCTGCCTTTGCGCAAGGCGAGCGTGCCCGTCGTGCCGGGCAGAAGCGGTCCGGCTGCCAGAATCCGTTCCTTGAGTTCGGCGTACTGCGTCCGGAATGCGAGCTCGTGCTCGCGAAACAGCGCTGACGCAGCCATTGCGAGTTACCCAATATTTTTCAGTTTCATTGGGTAGTCCTACCGGAAAACCATGGGGCCAAAAAGCGTCACCCCTTCAGCAGCCGGTTCTCCCCCGCCGCCAGCCCGTCCGGCACGCCGAGCAGCACCACCACGTCGCCGGCCTCGAAGCGCGCTTCCGGCGTGGGGCTGACGGCGCGGATGCCGCGCCGGCGGATCACCGACACCGTAACGTCGAAGCGCTTCAGCCCGAGCGCCTCGATGCTGCGGCCGATGGCCCAGGCGCCGGGGTTCAGCACCACGGAACGCAGGCGCCGCTGGCGCGCTTCATCCAGGTCGTCGGCGGCGTCGGTGGCGCCGTGGAAGAAGCCGCGCATGAGGTCGTAACGCTGCTCGCGCACCTCGCGGAAGCGCCGCACGACACGGTTGATCGGCACGCCGAGCAGCACCAGCGCATGCGAGGCGAGCATGATGCTCGACTCCAGCGTCTCCGGCACGACTTCGGCGGCGCCCGCCTGCGAGAGGCGGTCGAAGTGGCTCTCGTCGGAGGCCCGCACCACCACCGGCAGTTCGGGCCGCAGCTCGCGCACCAGCGCCAGCACGCGCAGCGCGGAGTCGGGGTCGGCGTAGGAAACGATCACCACGCTGGCGCGCATCAGGCCGGCGGCCACCAGCGCGTCGCGCCGGGCGGCATCGCCATACACCACGGTGTCGCCGGCGGCGGCGGCCTCGCGCACCCGCTCCGGGTCGAGGTCGAGGGCGACGTAGGAGACGCCTTCCCGTTCCATGAAGCGCGCCAGGTACTGGCCGCTGCGGCCGTAGCCGCAGATGATGGCGTGTTTTTCCGTGGCCATCGAGTGGGCGGCGATCTGCGTCAGTTCCATGGCGCGCAGCATCCATTCCGAGGCGCAGAAGCGCATGACGATCTTCTCGCTGTGCATCACGATGAGCGGGGCCAGCAGCATGGAGAGCACCAGTGCGGCCGTCACGACCTGCAGGGCGGTGCCCGGCAGCAGGGGCAGATCGCGGATGTGGGCGATGAGGACGAAGCCGAATTCGCCGCCGGCGCAGAGCCAGAGGCCGCTGCGCATGGCCGTGCCCGGCAGGGCGCCGAAGGCGCGCGCGAGGCCGGCGATGAGGATGAACTTGCCGGCCAGCAGCAGGCCGAGCAGGCCCGCCACCCAGGGCAGTTCGCGCGCGATCACGCCGATATCGAGAAACATGCCGACGGTGATGAAGAACAGGCCGAGCAGCACGTCGCGGAAGGGCTTGATGTCCTCCTCCACCTGGTAGCGGTATTCGGTCTCGGAGATCAGCATGCCGGCGAGGAAGGCGCCGAGCGCCAGCGACAGGCCGGCCAGCTCGGTGAGCCAGGCGAGCCCCAGGGTGATCAGCAGCACGTTGAGCATGAAGAGCTCCGCCGAGCGGCGCTTGGCGACGACGTGGAACCAGCCGCGCATCAGGCGCTGGCCGAGGAAGAGGATCAGCGCAAGCACCACGGCCGCTTTCAGCGCGGCCACGGCCAGCGTCCCCGCCAGCGCCTCGGGCGCCTGCGACAGTGCCGGCACGACGATCAGCAGCGGCACCACCGCCAGGTCCTGGAAAAGCAGCACGCCGATGATCTCGCGGCCGTGCTTGGATTCGAGCTGCATGCGCTCGGCCAGCATCTTCACGACCAGGGCCGTGGACGACATGGCCAGGATGCCGCCCAGCGCGATGCCGGCCTGCCAGCTGAGCCCCGCCAGCATGGCGACGGGGATGTTGATGGCCACCGTCACCGCCACCTGCGCCAGGCCCAGCCCGAACACCGTGCGCTTCATGCTGTAGAGGCGCGGCAGGGAGAACTCCAGGCCGATGGAGAACATCAGGAACACCACGCCGAATTCGGCCAGGTGGCGCGCCGCCTCGGAGTCGGGAATCAGGTCGAGGGCACGCGGCCCGATGGCGGCGCCGACCAGCAGATAGCCGAGCACCGGCGGCAGATTGAGGGAACGGAACAGCACGACCACGAACACCGCGGAGGCGAGGAGGACGAGTACGAGTTGCAGTGTGGTCATCGGATCGGGGGGGTGCCGGGGTAGTTTGGTATACTTTTGCCTAGTCTAATCAAATCGCATTCATGAACCAAATCGCGGCCCACGAACAGGTCGACGCCAAGGCGCTGGAACTGGCGAAGCAGGTGCTGCGCATCGAGGCGCAGGCCGTCTCCGGCCTGATCGGGCGCCTCGACGAGGGCTTCCTCAAGGCCATCGCGCTGATCCTCGCCAGCCGCGGCCGGGTCATCGTTTCCGGCATCGGCAAGTCCGGCCACGTCGCCCGCAAGATCGCCGCGACGCTGGCCAGCACCGGCACGCCGGCCTATTTCGTGCACGCCGCCGAGGCTTCCCACGGCGACCTCGGCATGATCGCCCGCGAGGACGTGCTGATCGCCCTGTCCAACTCGGGCGAGAGCGCGGAACTGCTCGCCATCGTGCCGCTCGTCAAGCGCCAGGGCGGCCGCCTGATCGCCATCACCGGCAACCCGGCTTCCTCGCTCGCCCGCGAGGCCGATGCCCACCTCGACGCCGGTGTCGCCGAGGAGGCCTGCCCGCTCAATCTCGCCCCCACCGCAAGCACCACCGCGGCGCTGGCCATGGGCGATGCGCTCGCCGTGGCGCTGCTCGATGCGCGCGGCTTCGGCGCGGAGGATTTCGCCCGCTCCCACCCCGGCGGCTCGCTCGGCCGGCGCCTGCTCACCCGCGTGCGCGACATCATGCGCGGCATCGATGCCGTGCCCCGCGTCGGCGAAAACGCAACGGTCGCCGAGGCGGTGCTGGCGATCTCCCGCGGCGGCATGGGCATGACGGCGGTCGTCACCGACGGACTGGCCGTCGTCGGCATCTTCACCGACGGCGACCTGCGCCGCGCCCTGGAGAAGATCACGGACCTGAAGGGGACTCCTGTGACGCAGGTCATGTCGCCCCGGCCGCGCACCATCGCCCCCGATCGCCTGGCGGCGGAAACGGCGCAGATGATGGAAGAGTACAAGATCAGCCAGATCCTGGTGGTCGAGAACGGTGTTCTGGCCGGCGCGCTGAACACGCACGACCTGATGCGCGGCAAGGTAATCTGAACGGAGGCGGAGCGAGGAACATGCAACTGAGACCGCAAGGCCAGAGCCTCTTCCCGGCCGCCCTGATGGTCCTGCTCGTCGGCCTCACCTTCTGGCTGCAGCAGGCAACGGAAAATCAGGGCGCCCACAGCGACAGCCTGCTGCGCCACGACCCCGACTACTTCGCGGAAAATTTCATCGTGCGCCGCTTTGGCCCGACCGGAGAGCTGCAAAGCACGCTTGTCTCGAGCAGGATGGTGCATTACCCTGACGACGAGACCACCGTGGCGACCGAACCGAAGATTGTCTTCCTGAAGGGGTCCCGGCCGACCACCCTCACGGCGAAGCAGGGACTGGTCGGGCCGGATGGGCGTGAAGTCGTTCTGGTCGGCGACGTGCGCGGCGTGCGCGCCGCGACTCCTGCCGATCCGGAAGTCATCTTCACCACCGCCCATCTCACGGTGTTTCCGGACGACGAGATAGCGCGCACCACGGCCGCCGTTACGATCACCCAGGGCGCCTCGATCGTTCGCGGCGTCGGCCTGGATGCCGACAACAAGACGCAGATCTTCCAGCTGCAGAGCCAGGTCAACAGCACCATCGAGAAAAAACAACGCCGCTGACGTCCATGAAAACATCCTTATTCTCTTGCCGATTCCTTCTTTGCGCGGCACTGCTCGTCGCCGCACCGCTCTGCCAGGCCGAGAAGGCCGACCGCGACAAGCCGGTCAACCTCGAAGCCGACAAGGCCACGGTCGACGAGGTCAACAAGCTGCATGTCTTCGACGGCAACGTCACCCTGATCCAGGGCACCCTGGTCATCCGCTGCGACAAGCTGGTGGTCAAGCAGGACGCCGAGGGCTTCCAGAGCGGCGTCGCCACCGCCAATCCCGGCAACCTGGCGCGCTTTCGCATGAAGCGCGATGGCAAGGACGAGTACGTCGAGGGCGAGGCCGAGCGCATCGAGCACGACGCCAGGACGGATATCACCAAGTTCTTCAACCGCGCCTGGGTCAAGAGCGGCGAGGATGAGGTGCGCGGGCAGTACATCGTCTTCGACGGCATCAAGGAGCAGTACTCGGTCACCAGCGGGCAGGGCGGCACCGTCGTGCCGGGACGCGACAACCGCGTGCGCGCCGTCATCCAGCCGAAGAACAAGGCAACCCCCGAGGCGGCGGCAACCGCGACCGGCCAGCCGGTGAGGTTGCAGATCGCTCCCAACCTTTCGAACCCCCGCTAGCAGGAGAACGCGCCATGGCTTACGAGAACATCATTGTCGAGACGCGCGGCAAGGTCGGCCTCATCACTCTCAACCGCCCCAAGGCGCTCAACGCACTGAACGACGCGCTGGTCGACGAGCTCGGCGATGCGCTGAACAAATTCGAGGCCGACGAGAACATCGGCGCGATGGTCATCACCGGCTCGGAAAAGGCCTTCGCCGCCGGCGCCGATATCGTCGCCATGAGCCAGTGGGACCACATGGATGTTTACAAGCCCGACTACATCACGCGCAACTGGGAGCGCGTGAAGACCTGCCGCAAGCCGGTGATCGCCGCGGTGGCGGGCTTCGCCCTGGGCGGCGGCTGCGAGCTGGCGATGTCCTGCGACATCATCATCGCCGCCGACACTGCGAAATTCGGCCAGCCGGAGATCAAGCTCGGCATCGTTCCCGGCGCCGGCGGCACGCAGCGCCTGCCGCGTGCCGTGGGCAAGGCCAAGGCCATGGATCTTTGCCTCACCTCCCGCATGATGGATGCCGCCGAGGCCGAACGCGCCGGACTGGTCTCTCGTGTCGTGCCGGCCGACAGGCTGCTCGACGAAGCGCTCTCCGCCGCCGAGACCATCGCCGGCTTCTCGCTGCCGGTGATCATGATGGTCAAGGAGTGCGTCAATCGCGCCTATGAGAGCCCGCTTGCCGAAGGCATGCTGTTCGAACGGCGAACCTTCCACGCCGCCTTCGGGCTGGCGGACAAGAAGGAAGGCATGTCCGCCTTCGTCGAGAAGCGCAAGCCGGACTTCAAGAACCGCTAGGCTTCCTCCCCTCTCCCGCTTGCGGGAGAGGGGCTGGGGGAGAGGGCTGCCTGACGGCCATGGCGACACCGGCCGCGGCGATCGCCATGCCGGCAATCGCCGGCAGTCCCATCCTCTCCCCGAACGCCAGCCAGGCCATCAGCGCCGTCGTCGGCGGCGTGAGATAGAACAGCGCCGAGACGCGCGTCGCCGCGCCGCGCCGGATCAGCAGGTGCAGCAGCGAGATCGCCCCCAGCGACAGCACGAAGATCAGCCAGGCCAGCGCGAAGACGAACTGCCCGTGCCACGCGACGCGCATCGTCTCGAAGGCCAGCGCGAAGGGCAGCAGCGCCAGTGCGGCGGCAACGAACTGGATCACCGAGCCGCTCCACAGGTCGAGCTCGGCGCAAAAGCGCTTCTGGTAGAGCGTGCCGACGGTGATGCTGAGAAGCGCCATGACCGAGAAGGCCAGCCCGGCTGCGCTCAGGCCCGACACGCCCAGCTTTTCCCATACCACCAGGATCACGCCGGCGAAGCCGAGCACCAGCCCGGCCCACTGCCGGCCGCTGACCCGCTCGCCCACCATCGATGCGCTGAGAAAACCCGTCAACAGCGGCTGGATGCCGACGATCAGCGCCACCAGGCCGGCTGGCATGCCAAGGTGAATGGACAGGAACACGCCCGACAGATAGCCGCCGTGCAGCAAGGTGCCTGCCACTGCGATGTGGAGCCATTGCAGCGGCCGATGCGGCCAAGGCCGCCGCAGCGCCAGCGCCAGCAGGCCCAGCAGGCCGATCACGCAGGCAAAGCGGATGAGCAGGAAAGTCAGGGGTTCGGCGTAGGGCAGGCCGAACTTGGCGCCGATGAAGCCGGTGCTCCAGAGCAGGACGAACAGGCCGGGAGCGAGCGCCGGCAGGGACGGTTTCGAATTCGGTTTTTGGGTCATTTATTCCTGAAAACCTGGTTGCAGCGCCAGATATTTTACTCGAAAACCATTTTATATTAAGCGCTCACTAACCTGCATTTGATTGAATATTATAAATATTTTATTTATCGAAAAATAATTGTGCTTTGCACAAAATAATTCTTGACTTGGCCTAACCCACCCCTATAATAGAACCATGTTGCGATGCAACAAAGATTGCTGAATCTTGATATCGTTTTTCAATTGTCTTCATTCCAAGGAGAGAGAAATGCTGACCACCCCGGAACAACTGGCTACCACCAACAAGGCCAATGTCGAAGCCATGCTGACCCTGGCCAACGCCGCATTCGCGAGCGCCGAGCGCCTCGCCGCGCTGAACCTGAACACCGCCCGCGCCGTGCTGGAAGACGGCATGAACAACACCAAGGCCCTGCTCGGCGCCAAGGACCTGCAGGAAGTCATCTCCCTGCAAGCCACGCTGGCCCAGCCCGCCGTCGAGAAGGCCGTCGCCTACTCGCGCAGCGTGTATGAGATCTCCACCCAGACCCAGGAAGAGTTCTCCAAGCTGATCGAGGCCCAGTTCGCCGAAGTGAACAAGAACGTCGCCTCCACGCTGGACAAGGCCGCCAAGTCGGCCCCGGCTGGTTCCGACGTCGCGGTTGCCGCGGTCAAGTCCGCCATTGCCGCCGCCAACTCGGCCTACGACACGATGAGCAAGGCCGCCAAGCAGGTCGCCGAGATCGCCGAGGCGAACGTCGCCGCCGCGACCAGCGCCACCGTCAAGGCTGTCGGCGCTGCCGCCACGGCCAAAGCCAAGAAAGCCGCCTAAGCTTTCCGGACGCACCGTCCTCCTCCCGCCCCGCGCAAAGCGGAGCGATTCGAACCCCGGCCCCGGCCGGGGTTTTTTTATTATTTTCCTTCCTGCCACTCGTAGCCGAGCCGCGTCACCTCGGCGCGCAACTCCGCCATTGCCTGCCGCACCGGCTCCGGCTCGCCGCGCACGCCAAGCTCGATGTGGCGGCGCACGCCCTCGCCGCCGAAGGAGGGCAGGCTGAACACCCGCGCCTTCGGATACTCCCGCGTGATGCGGTTCATCAGGTCGAGCAGCGCCGATTCCGGCGCCTCGTACGCAATGATGGACTGCTCCTCATGCGCCACGGCATGGTGCAGGTGCGCCAACCGCGCATCCAGCACCCACTCCATCATCGGCCAGGCCATGACCGGGAAGCCGGGAAAGAAGTAGTGGTGGCGGAGCGAGAAGCCGGGGATGCGGTTGTAGGGATTCGGGACGATCCCGGCCCCCTCGGGAAACTCGCCGAGCAACAGCCGTTGCGGCGTGGTCTCCGCTCCGAAACGCCCGCGGATCTCGCGCTCGGCCTCGGGATGCAAGGCGATGCCCACGCCCAGTGCGGCAGCGGCGGCCTGACGCGTCTGGTCGTCGGGCGTCGCGCCGATGCCGCCGAAACTGAAAGCGACGTCGCCTGAAGCGAAGCTCGCGGCGAGGGCCGCGGTCAGGCGCGCCCGGTCGTCGCCCAGATAGTGCGCCCAGTCGAGCGCCATGCCGCGCGCGCCGAGCAACTCGATGGCCTTGGCGAAGTGCTTGTCCTGGCGCTTGCCGGAGAGGATTTCGTCGCCGATGATGAAGATGCCGATGGCCATCGTCATGCCGCCTTTCTCGTCCGGCGCAATGCCTCGAGGCAATAGTGGATGAAGGCGAGGCCGGCGCAGGCCGGAGTGATCAGGTTGAGCACCGGCACGAAGGCCAGCAGGCCGGCGACGACGCCGGCGAGAAAGAGACCGCCGCGCTCGCGCGCCAGTACGGCGCCGAGCTCGTCCGCGCCGGCATGCGCCGCCAGCGCATCATAGCTGTAGCCGCGATAGTTGAGGTAGCCGGCGAGCAGAACGGGCAGCACGATGCCCATGCCGGGGATCAGCCACAGCGGCAGCGTGACGATCCAGCCGACGAGGAACACCAGCACCGCCACCAGCGCGTTGCCGAGGCTGCCGGCCAGCGTGCCCCCGTTGCGCCGCTCCAGTTCCGGATAGTCCTTCGCCGCGACGCGCTCCAGCATCAGCGGCAGGGCGAAGACGGCGACGATGAACATCGCCGTGCCGTAGATGAGCGGGATCAGCAGCAGGCCCAGCACCAGCTTGACGAAGATGGCGCCGGCCAGCGCCGAGGCCTCCCAGCGCTGCACGATCCAGTTGAGCCAGCCGACGTCGTTGAAGAGGCGCTCGACGCCGGCGCCGATCGTGTCCCAGCTCATCCAGGCGACGGCAATCCAGAACGCCACCGCCAGCACGGTCGGCCACAGCAGATGCCAGAGGATGCCCGGCGTGAGCAGGCTCTTCAGCGCGCGTCCATAGGCTTTCAGCACTTCCGTCATTCGGTTTCCTTCGTCATTCCCGCGAAAGCGGGCATCCACAAGCCCGCGAAATACCTGGATTCCCGCTTTAGTTGCGGCATAACCTGAAGGTTAGCCTTCACTGAGACTTCGCTTTCGCGGGAATGACAGGCGCTAATGCCGCGGCCGGCTGTCCCAGGCCTTCTGCAGGCGTTTCACCGATACCGGCATCGGCGTCTTCAACTCCTGCGCAAAGAGCGCGACGCGCAGCTCCTCCAGCAGCCAGCGGAAATCCTCCAGCCAGGGATCGGGCGCGCCGCTCCTGCGCCGCGCCAGCCGCTCGCGCTCCCAGGGTTTATACAATGCCGCGAATTCCTGCGCCAGCCGCGCGTCGCGCGCCGGGTCGGCGCGCAGCTTGTCCACGCGCAACTGCGCCGCCTTCAGGTAGCGCGGGAAATGCGCCAGGCGCTCGAACGGCATCGCCGCGATGAAATCCTTCGGCAGCAGTTCGGCGCACTGCATCTTGATGTCCTCGACCACGGCAGGGTGCGTCTTGATCGTCGCCAGCTTCTTCTGCAGGGCGGCGTGCTCCGTGAGTATCGCGCCGACAAGACGCGCGATCTCCTGCGCCACGAGACTGATGCGGGCGCGCGCCTCGTCCTTGCGCCTGGCGAAGGCGGCGGCGTCCGCCGGCAGGGGCTCCGGCAGGCAGGTGCGCTCCAGCGTCGCTGCGATGATCTGGCTTTTCAGTTCCGCTTCCGTGCCCCAGGCCATGTAGAGCAGGCCCAGCTCGCGCGCGAGCGACTTCTCGACGAACTTCACCTGCTCGCGCAATTCGAGGGCGAACAGCCGGCGCAGGCCCTTGCGGTGCACGGCGGCGGCCTTCTCCGGCGTGTCCTGCACGCGCAGCGCCACCGTGCCGCCCTCGTCCACCAGCGCCGGGAAGCCGATCACCGTGCGCCCGCCGACCTTCACTTCCATGAGCTCCGGCAGCTCGCCGAAGCTCCAGGAAGTCAGTCCTGACAGCACGGCGCTTTCGCCTCCTTTCCCCTCCTCCTTCACCTCGGCGCGGGCGAAGGTCTGCTCGATCTGCTGCGCGAAGCGGCTGCGCAGCGCGGCGAGGTCACGCGACTGGCCGAGCATGCGCCCGTGCTCGTCCACCGTGCGAAAGTTCATGAAGAAGTGCGCCGGCACCATCTCTGCGCGGAAGGCGTCGAGCGGCAGCTTGAGCTGCATCTTCTCCTCGGCGGCGCGGGTGAGCGCGCGCAGGAAGGGTTCGTCGGTCTCGTGGAACGCTTCCGTGAAATCGACGACGAATGCGTCGACAGGCTGCAGGCGGTGGCGGTACTTCTGCGGCAGGGTCTTGACGAACTGCGCCGCCTTCTGCTCGAGCAGACCCGGCACCAGCCACTCGCAGCGCACCACCGGCACCTGGTTCAGGGCCGCCACCGGCACGGTCAGCGTGACACCGTCGTCCTCGGCGCCCGGCTCGAAGTGGTAGGCAAGCGGGTAGCACTGGCCGTGGATCTCCAGCAGCGGCGGAAAGCGCTCCGAGGTGACGCCGGCGGCGTCGTGGCGCATGAGCTGATCGCGCGTGAGGAACAGGCGCTTGGGCTCGGCGCGCTCGGCGTCCTTGCGCCAGCGCTCGAAGCTCGCCACATCCACCGCGTCGGCGGGAATCTGCGCATCGTAGAAGGCAAAGATCAAGTCCTCGTCCACCAGCACGTCCTGGCGGCGCGTCTTGTGCTCGAGCTGCTCGATGTCGCGCACCAGCTTGCGGTTGTGCTGGAAGAAGCGCGCGTGGCGCGCCATTTCGTCGGGCAGCGCGCCCTGCACCAGCCCCTCGCGGATGAACAGCTCGCGCGCGAGCGTCGGGTCGATGCGACTGTAGGTGACCGGCCGTTTGGCGTAGAGCACCAGGCCGTGCAGGGTGGCGCGCTCCCAGGCGCGCACCTGGCCGGTCTTCTTCTCCCAGTGCGGGTCGTAGACGCTTTTCCTGATCATGTGCGCGCCAACCTCTTCCAGCCATTCCGGCTCGATCTTCGCCAGGCAGCGCGCGTAGAGCCGCGTCGTCTCCACCAGTTCGGCGGCGACGATCCAGCGGCCGGCCTTCTTCGCCAGGGCGGAACCCGGATGCGGCCAGAAGCGGATGCCGCGCGCGCCGAGGTAGTGGCCCTCCTCCTCGCTCTTCAGGCCGACGTTGCCGAGCAAGCCGGCCAGCAGCGCCTTGTGAATCTGGTCGTAAGTCGCCGGCTTGTCATTCGCCTCGCCGCCGGGCCGCCCCACGACGGGGTGCGCGGCGGGACGCTTGTGCGACTGCGAGCGAAGCGAGCCACCGTCACCCCCTTCCCCGGGAAGGGGGGCGGGGGGTAGGTGCCCTTTCAGCCATGAATGTTCGCCGCAGAGCGTGTGGAGCTGGGCGTGCACTTCGCGCCATTCGCGCATGCGCAGATAACTCAGGAAATGCTTGCGGCACCAGTCGCGCTGCTTGCGCTGCGATTCGTGCGTCCACACCTGGTCGAAGGCCTTCCAGAGATTCAGCCAGGCGAGGAATTCCGAGCGCTGCTGCGGTTCGTCGCCGCGCCATTTGGCGTGGGCCTGGTCGGCGGGAGCAACAGCCTTCCCTCCAGCCCCCTTCCCGGGGAAGGGGGTGACTTCGGCTCGCTGCGCTCGCGGTTCGCTGGCTGCCCAGGCTTGGGGCGGCCCGGCGCCTGGGCCGGCCTGCCCCTGCGGTCGCTCGCGCGGGTCCTGCACCGACAGCGCGGCGGCGATGACGAGCATCTCGCGCAGGCAGTGGCCATCGCGCGCGGCGAGGATCATGCGGCCGATGCGCGGATCGAGCGGCAGTCTGGCCAGTTCTCTGCCGCTCTGCGTCAGTTCGCGTTGCGCGTCGACCGCACCGAGCTCCTCCAGCAGCTGGTAGCCGTCGGCGACCATGCGCGGCAGCGGCTTGTCGAGAAAGGGAAACGCTTCCACTTCGCCCAGGTTGAGCGACTTCATGCGCAGGATGACGCCGGCGAGCGAGGAACGCAGCAGCTCCGGCTCGGTGTGGGCCGGACGCTTGGCGAAATCCTCCTCGCCGTAGAGACGGATGCAGACGCCGCTCATGACGCGACCGCAGCGCCCGGCGCGCTGATGGGCGGCGGAGCGGGCGATGTCCTCGACCTGCAGCATCTCGACCTTGTTGCGATGCGAGTAGCGCTTGACGCGGGCGAGGCCCGAGTCGACGACGTAGCGGATGCCCGGCACGGTGAGCGAGGTCTCGGCGACGTTGGTGGCGAGCACGACGCGGCGGCCCTTCGCCGGTGCGAAGACGCGGCTCTGCTCCTGCGCCGACTGGCGGGCGTAGAGCGGCAGCAGCTCCGTGCCGGGCGGATGATGTTTCCTCAAGGCTTCGGCCGCCTCGCGAATCTCGCGCTCGCCGGGCAGAAACACCAGCACGTCGCCGGGACCGTTGCGATGGCACTCATCGACGGCATCGACGATGGCCTCGGGCAGGTCGACGTCGTCGGCCGGCGGCCGCCAGCGCATCTCGATGGGGTAAAGCCGGCCGGAGACCTCGATCACCGGCGCATCGTTGAAATGCTTCGAGAAGCGATCCGCGTCCAGCGTTGCCGAGGTGACGATGACCTTCAG